>NZ_JADPPY010000032.1:0-37836 GCF_018340035.1 Cobetia sp. MC34 | reverse complement strand
AGTTGCCCGCATCATCGACCGTGAAGGTGCCGTAGTCGCTGCCATCGGTGGCTGCGACAAAGGCCAGGTCGGCGTTGTCGGCATCCGTCGCGGTCAGCGTGCCGCTGACCTCCTGAGTGGTGTCTTCGGTGACTTCCCCGCTGTCATCGGAGATCACGGCGCCGTCGTCCACGCCGGTGATCAGGATGTCGACCGTGGTGGTCGAGCCATCGCTCAGCTCGACGGTGTAGGTCTCGGTGACGGTCTCGCCGGCAGCCAGGGCCTGGGTCTCGGCAGCGTCGTTGTCGAGGGTGTAGGTCCAGCTGCCGTCGGCGGCGACCGTGAAGCTGCCGTAGACACTGCTGTCATCGGTGTCCGCCTCGAAGGTCGGCGCGGTGCCGTCCACGTCGGTGGCGGTCAGCGTGCCGCTGGTGACCAGGGTGCCGTCTTCGGTGACTTCGCCGCTGTCCGCGGAGATCTCGGCACCGTCGTCCACGCCAGTGATCAGGATATCGACCGTGGTGGTCGAGCCATCGCTGAGCTCGACCACGAACGACTGGCTGACAGTGTCACCTTCATTCAACCCCTGAACGACGTCGGCTTCGTTATTGAGGGTGTAGGTCCACTCCCCTGCCTCGTTGACGCTAAAAGTGCCGTAATCATCGCTTTGGGTGCCAGCGACAACATCAGTACTTTCGACATCGACAAGCGCGCCGGATGCTTCGGTAACGCCATCCTCCGTTACCTCTCCAGAATCGCCGCCAATCAGGGCGCCCACATCATTGCTGGTCGCGGTGTTGCCGGCCGGGTCGGTGACCGAGGCCTCGACGCTGTATTCGCCTTCGCTCAGCGGCGTTTCAGCGTCAACCGTATAGGTGCCGTTCTCGACGGTGGCGGTGACGGTCTGTTCGTTGCCGTCGCTGTCAGTGATGACCAGGGTGACGGTGCTGCCGTCTTCGGCATCGGTGGTACCGACGATGGTCGGCGTGGTGTCGGAGGTCAGTGCCGGAGCATCGACGGTCAGCGCCGGCGCGCTTGCGTCGATCTCGCCCACGTCATTGCTGGTCGCGGTGTTGCCGGCCGGATCGGTGACCGAGGCCTCGACGCTGTACTCGCCTTCGCTCAGCGGTGTTTCGGCATCGACGCTGTAGGTGCCGTTCTCGACGGTCGCGGTGACGGTCTGTTCGTTGCCGTCGCTGTCGGTGATGACCAGGGTGACGGTGCTGCCGTCTTCGGCATCGGTAGTACCGACGATGGTCGGCGTGGTGTCGGAGGTCAGTGCCGGTGCGTCGACAGTCAGCGCCGGCGCGCTTGCGTCGATCTCGCCCACATCATTGCTGGTCGCGGTGTTGCCGGCCGGATCGGTGACCGAGGCCTCGACGCTGTACTCGCCTTCGCTCAGCGGTGTCTCGGCGTCGACGCTGTAGGTGCCGTTCTCGACGGTGGCGGTGACGGTCTGCTCGTTGCCGTCGCTGTCAGTGATGACCAGGGTGACGGTGCTGCCATCGTCGGCATCGGTAGTGCCGACGATGGTCGGCGTGGTGTCGGAGGTCAGCGCAGGAGCATCGACAGTCAGCGCCGGCGCGCTTGCGTCGATCTCGCCCACGTCATTGCTGGTCGCGGTGTTGCCGGCCGGGTCGGTGACCGAGGCCTCAACGCTGTATTCGCCTTCGCTCAGTGGCGTCTCGGCGTCGACGCTGTAGGTGCCGTTCTCCACAGTCGCGGTGACGGTCTGCTCGTTGCCATCGCTGTCGGTGATGACCAGGGTGACGGTGCTGCCGTCTTCGGCATCGGTGGTGCCGACGATGGTCGGCGTGGTGTCGGAGGTCAGTGCGGGAGCATCGACGGTGAGTGCCGGCGCACTTGCGTCGATCTCGCCCACGTCATTGCTGGTCGCGGTGTTGCCGGCCGGATCGGTGACCGAGGCCTCGACGCTGTACTCGCCTTCGCTCAGCGGGGTCTCGGCGTCGACGCTGTAGGTACCGTTCTCGACGGTGGTGGTGACGGTCTGCTCGTTGCCATCACTGTCAGTGATGACCAGCGTGACCGTGCTGCCGTCTTCGGCATCGGTGGTACCGACGATGGTCGGCGTGGTGTCGGAGGTCAGTGCCGGGGCATCGACGGTCAGCGCCGGCGCGCTTGCGTCGATCTCGCCCACGTCATTGCTGGTCGCGGTGTTGCCGGCCGGATCGGTGACCGAAGCCTCGACACTGTATTCGCCTTCGCTCAGCGGCGTCTCGGCGTCAACCGTGTAGGTGCCGTTCTCGACAGTCGCGGTGACGGTCTGCTCGTTGCCGTCGCTGTCGGTGATGACCAGGGTGACGGTGCTGCCGTCTTCGGCATCGGTAGTACCGACGATGGTCGGCGTGGTATCGGAGGTCAGTGCGGGAGCGTCGACAGTCAGCGCCGGCGCACTTGCGTCGATCTCGCCCACGTCATTGCTGGTCGCGGTGTTGCCGGCCGGATCGGTGACCGAGGCCTCGACGCTGTACTCGCCTTCGCTCAGCGGCGTCTCGGCATCGACGCTGTAGGTGCCGTTCTCGACGGTGGCGGTGACGGTCTGTTCGTTGCCGTCGCTATCGGTGATGACCAGCGTGACGGTGCTGCCATCGTCGGCATCGGTGGTACCGACGATGGTCGGCGTGGTGTCGGAGGTCAGCGCCGGTGCATCGACCGACAAGGACAGCACGACCTCTGTGGGCAGTGTCGGATCAACATCCAGCCCCAGGCCATCTTCGTCCTCATCATTGAATTCCGGGTCGGTAAAGCCGCCCTCATATTCATAGGAGGTCCGTTCGACACGCCCTTCACGCCCAACCCCAGAGGCATCCAGAAAACCACTACGACTGCTGCCCGGCGCACCGCCACTCTCACCGGCTGCGGGAGCTTCCTGAATCGCGGTCGGGTCTTCGCCACGAGCGATCGCTTCGCGCAACGCTTCCACTGCCGGGTCAACAGGCGCTTCCCCACGCGACTCGGCCAGCAACACCTCAACGCCGATCGGCGCCCCCTGCGGCACCACAAGCTGGGTGCCGTCTTCCAGCACCACGATCGCGCCCTGCGGTGCGACCAGAGTGGCTGTTGGTTCAAGCGTCATTCCATTGACGACACGCTGCGCCTCGCTGGAGGAGGAAACAACAAGTACTGTGCCTTCTGTGCGGATGACCTGGACCATGGGGACATACTCCTACTGGGGAAAGGTGCTGCATCATGCTGCGAAGGGGGAGCGATGGCATGATAGACAAGAACGGATAGTTACATTTTGATACACAACAACACTTACCGCAACCTAGCAATTTTCAGTAGCGCTATCGCGCTGCAAGGATGAGATATCTAATGCGGAAAAACCTCTTTAAATCAATAAGTAACACTCATAAAAGTCATCATTGTGATTTAGCGAATCTTGCGAGACTGCACAGACCACTGGCGCCGAACACTACGCAAGGATGATGCTTCACCATGAGAACTCGCTAATACCGTAGCATCGCTGTATAGCCATTGTTCAATCAAATCTGCCAAATGTAACAATACTCTTACATTCTGCGGCTGCTGTTGGGCAATACGGCGCAAGTGGCTGCCGGGAGCCTCGCCCACGTGGGGGCCATGGCCCGTACGCTCCAGCCGCTTCACCAATCTGCGGTAGGCTCGCACACCTGCGTGCGCTGACACCTCACGACCCGACCACAACACCAGTGCCACGCCTGCCAGCACCACACTGGCCAGCAACCCGAGCACACCCCAGACAAGCCACTCCCAGCGGAAGTCACCAAACAGTCGCTTCCAGAGATTTCGCTGCTCGTCGAGACGGAACCCCACCACGCTGCGTTGCCAGCGGTATTCGAAACGCTCCCACTGCCGTCTTAGATCACTGAGCAATGAATTATTCAGCGTGAAGGCGCGCAAGCCAGCATCGGCCATGAAGCCCGGCTGCCCCTGCAGGCTCAGCGCCCCCTGCGAGATTCGCTCGGGAGCCACCGCCGCGGTGGGATCAAATCGATGCCAGCGGCCGGCATGGAACACCTCGACCCAGGCGTGAGCGTCATACTGACGGATACTCAATTCCTGCGGCCCACCGATGCCATCGCCTTGTGCCTCGCCGCCCAGATAACCCGCGACCATACGCGCCGGCAGTCCGGCAGCGCGCGCCAGAAAAACGCTGGTAGAGGCGTAATGGGTGCAATAGCCCCGCAAGCTGTCGAACAGGAAATCATCGACACGGCTGAGCCCCTCGAGGCGCGGTGGCGTCAGGGTGTAGTGGAAAGGCTGGCGATTGAAATACTGGAAAAGGCGCTGCAGGAAGACCTGAGGATCTCCCCCCGACTCCCGCATCAGATCGCGAGCGAATTCACGGGCACGCGGGTTGCCATCATCGGGCAACAGCTGATCAAGGCGCTGCATCCATTGCGGAGCCGTTGTCGGTGGCGCGCCGGAGGAAGACATCTCCAACAGCTCGCGGGTATTGAGTGACGCCAGCCCCTCAAGGGTGCCGTCAATCAGGTAGCGGGCCTCACGGCTGGTCGTCAGTGGCGCGCCGAGACTCGGCCGCCAGGGGCGCGGGTCCGGCTCCAGCAGCAGCTCATAGCGGTGACGCGCGACTTCCCCCTCCCTACGCGTTCCGCGCTGAACGTAGCGCTCGGCCGGCCCACCCAGTGCCTCCTGAAGACGCTCCGGCGTGGCGCGCGACCAGCGCACGCCATCAAACAGACTCAGGGTATACACACGCCAGTAGCGCTGGGAGGCCGCAGGCAGTCCGTTGTCGAAACGTGCCCGAAACGCCAGGGCATCACTGCGACCCAGGGCGGCGATATCGCCGGGAGAGACACTGTCGGTAAGCCCCGTGGTGGCCTCGTTGAGCTGCGGCACGTTCCACAGCGGCGGCAAGCGGGGAAAGAGCACGAACAAGCCCAGCATCAGCGGCAGGGACAGCCCCATCAGCCAGGCCGTCTCCCGCATGGCCTCACGACGTTCGCGTGCACCGGCGATCAACACCAGCCCGCCGACCAGCCACGCCGCGGCCATGACCGAAGCCGCCGCCATCAAGGGCCCCTGGTCATGCAGGAAGGCCGCCGCCAGCACCACGAAACCCAGCCCGCAGACCACGCGACCATCGCGCAGGCTGTCCGTCTCCAGCAGCTTGAGCAGATAGATGCCGACCAGCAGGCCGATCATCGCCTCCAGGCGCAGCATCTGGCCATATTCGAGAAACAGGCCCGCCGCGACCATTGCTACCGCCGCCAGCCGCAACAGGATGCCAGCGCGCGGAACTCGCGCCCGGAGTTGCTGAAAGCGCCACAACGCCGCCAGCAAGGCCGGCAGGGCAAGCCATACCGGCATCCACAGCACATGCAGCGCCAGCACCAGACACTGGCCGATGAACAAGTGGCGCAGCTCAAGCCAGCCCAGCGCCTGATCAGGCGTCAGCGGTTTGCGCTGCCACCAGCGTCGTCTGGCACCGGATGAGGTAGAGGACGCGCTTCTGGAGAGCTCGTCCTTTGAGGAGCGGCCCAGGGAGGCGCGTCCCGGGGAAGCGTTGGCTGTCGACAGGCTCATGCACTTCCCTCCTGACTCAAGGGACGACTCGCGCCAGCTCGCTCGGCGGCCTCACTGGCCGCCAGCTGGGCGGACCATGGCAACCTGTGCTCGCCGCCGAACAGCGTCAGCGCCTCAAGCACTCGACGACGATGCGCCCCGCCGCTGGCGATGGCCAATGTCTGGCCCGGCAGTCGCAGACCATAGGTCGCCTGGGCGCCTTCCGCCGCCAGCACCCGCGCCGTGAGCTCCGAGAGCCGCTGCTCCATGTCGCCACGACAGGCCTCGTAATCCAGCCACAGCGAGGGACGCGCAGGCGTCTCGAAGCGCTTGGTGACCAACTCTCCGCTACGCCCCCAGTGCTTCCAGGCAATATGCGCTGGCGCGTCGCCCGGGACATAGCGGCGCAGACCGGCGAAATCGCCCTGCTCTATCTGCTCGAGCGTACGACGACTGCCCTGCGGGGTGGAGGGAAGCTCTGGCTGTGGGTAGACGAGGACCGGCGTGTCGATCGCGACCCAGGCCCACAGGCGCACCAGTCCCAGTGGCCAGCGCGACTCCAGCGTCAGCGTCGGCAATGAGAACTGGCCACGCTGAAAGGCCGCCAGCTCCAGCGGCGCACTGCCCTCGCCGTCATGGATCTCGAGTCGCTGGCGCGCCTCTCCCAGTCGCACATCGATGGCATGTGAGCGAGCCCGACCGGTGAGACGCACCATGACGCGCAACGTATTGCCTGCAAACGCCTCACCATCGGCGATCAGCTGCACTCGCACGCCCGCCAGATTGCGCCAGCTGCGAAAGATGCTGACCACTGCCACGGCGAACAGCCAGAAGGACAGGCCATGCGCCAGCGAGTTCTCGTAATTGATACCCAACAGCAGCAGCAGGATCACCAGCACCGCCCAGAACAGCCCGAAGGGCGTCGGCAAGATCATCAAGCGCGCATGATGAAGCGCCTCACCTCCGCCAATCGACATCTTGCGCAGCATGCGGGCTTTCACGCGCGTCCATGCGCCGGGCTTCGCCACCTGGGTCATGCAGGCACCACCGCCACCTGCCCGAGCAGATGGCGCGCTACGGCTTCACCTTCGGCAACACTGCCTTCGCTGAGGCGGTGCCCCACGACGGGCGCCCAGACCGCTTGCACATCCTCCGGCAGCACATAGTCGCGTCCTGCCAGCAGTGCCCAGCCACGCGCAGCGCTGGCCAGCGCCAGCACCCCGCGCGTCGAGAGACCATAGGCCACTTCCGGCGAGCTGCGCGTCGCCGCCACCAGCGCCTGCAGATAATCCAGCAGCGGGTCCGACAGACGCACACGGTCCACGGCGGCCTGCCACTCCTTGAGCACCGAGACGGGCAACAAGGGTCGCAGCGCCTCGATATGCTGACGCCCGGCATTGCCCCTGAGAATCTCGCGCTCGGCAGCGGGTTCCGGGTAGCCCAATGACAGCCGCATCAGGAAGCGGTCCAGCTGGGATTCCGGCAGCGGGAAGGTGCCGGATTGCTGGAGCGGATTCTGGGTCGCGATCACGAAGAACGGTTCTGGCAGGCGACGGGTCTCGCCCTCCACCGTGACCTGACGCTCTTCCATCGCCTCCAGCAACGCGCTCTGCGTCTTGGGCGTGGCACGGTTGATCTCATCCGCCAGCACCAGCGAGTGGAACACCGGGCCGGGATGGAAGCGGAAGTTGCCCTCACGCGGGTCGAATACCGACACGCCGAGAATGTCAGCGGGCAATAGATCGCTGGTGAACTGCACCCGCTGCATGTCCGCTCCGATCAGACGCGCCAGCCCCTGGGCGAGCGTCGTCTTGCCCAGCCCCGGCAAGTCCTCGATCAGAACATGACCACGACACAGTAGACAACAGAGCGCCAGACGGATCTGGCGCGGCTTGCCCGCCAGCACGGTCGACAATGCGGCTTCCACCTCTTCCAGCTGCTGTGGCGATACCTTGGCATTCATGCAAAGACTCCAGAACAAAGTGGGGAGGAGGAGATGCGGCCATCACGATGGGCAGCACATGCCAGATGACGCAGGGCCAGCGGCGTTGCTGCGCAGGCTCGACAAGGAAAAGCGAAGATCATCGGCTCAGGCTCTCACTCAGAAAGCCTTCACGAATCAGGCGCTCAAGGGCCATACGGCTATCAGGCGTTGAAGGATGCAACGCAAGCGCATCGGCCGGCGTGACCCAGAAGGCGTCCGCCACTTCTTCGGCCTGCAGCGTCAGCGGGCCATCGTAATGCACCAGATATGCACTGCCGAAGACATGGTTGGTCGCGTCGGTGTAGCAGAAATCGAAACAATGCTTGAGCGGCGCACCGCGCACGCCAATCTCTTCCTCCAGCTCGCGACGGGCAGCCACCTGCACGGCCTCACCGGCCCCGACAACGCCCCCACTGGCGAGATCGAAATAGCCGGGGAACACTTCCTTGCTCAGGGTACGCTTCTGGATACACAGCTCACCGCGGCCATTGAGCACGAAGGCATAGGTGGCACGGTGCCAATAACGGTAGCGTCGCATCAAGCGACGCGGTGCCGTGCCACAAGGGCGATTCTGCGCATCGACCAGCTGAATGATTTCGTCCTGGATCACCGTTCCCTGTTCCTTGCCTGTCCTTGAATCACTTCGATAGCCATCCGCGACGACCAACACCGCCGGATGGCATCGACCAATGCGTCCCACGGTAGCAGAATGCGACGAAGCTGCCTTCAACTGCGGCCCGGACACCTGCCTTCACACCCGGGCAACAGGTGACGCTCGCATTCGTGCAAACCACCTAAAACAGAACCCTCTGCAATAGTCTCTGCACTAGCCTCTACACTAGAGGCCATCGACGTCAGAAAACACCACACTGGCATCATGGACCGCTCCCTTGGTCATTCTCTTTACACACCCAGACAGGAGATGCGCATAGCATGAGGCAACCTCGCCAGGGACATGGCGCGCCGCGACGCGCCGGACAGATATCGGCTGGCCTGACCGCCCTTCGTACCATCGCCACCACCGCCAGCAGATGGCTGGCGACGCTAGCCCTACTCTCCCTTGCCACCATTCACGCCTCGGCGCAGGAGCCCCTGTCCGCCATCCCTCATGTCGAGCAAGCCTTTGCGCTACCGACGCCACCGGGTGCCACGACCGGGGCCGCCTACCTGACACTCTCGATCGCAAAGGGCGATGCCGTGCTGACAGGCGCCAGCACGCCGATGGCCGCCACGGTCGAATTGCACAGCATGCAAGTCACGCAAGAGCGCATGCAGATGCACAGAATCGAGCAACTGGCGATTTCCTCTGACGCGCCGCTGACAATGGCTCCCGGCGGCGGCCCCCACCTGATGCTGATCGGGCTGACGCAGCCACTCACTGCAGGCGACAAGCTGCCACTGACACTGCATTTCCTGGCGAGACCTGACACGAGCCTTGAGGCCTCGATCAAGGACTACGCCGAGATGATGTCGCTCAGTGAGTAACGCCATCGGAGCACACGCCTCTATCGACAAACACCTCTATCTATAAACGCCTCAACCCGCAAAACGCGCATGCAAAACGGCCCTGACACAAGATGCCAGGGCCGTCTTCTACCAGATAACGAATCACCAGATCCTCACTGGGCTGACAGGCTGTCTCAAAGCCCCCAGACCACCCGCAACGCCAGCCCCAGCAACACCACGCCCGTCAGTCGATTGATCCACATCGCACGCGCCTGCAACCAGGGCAGCACCCGCGAGTGCGACAGCACCAGTGCCACCAGCACATACCAGAGCCCGTCGATGCCCATGGCCGTCACGACGACCAGCCACTTGCCCATCTCGCTCATCTCCGGCGTGATCAACTGACTGAGCAGCGCCACGAAGAACAGGATCAACTTGGGGTTGGCCAGCGCCACCATGAAACCATCGCGTATCGCCATGGAACGGGACGTCGTGACGGCCTGCGCCTCCAGCGCTCCACCGCGACCCGCCCGCAGTGCCTTGAACCCCAACCAGGCCAGATAGACTGCGCCCAGCAGCATGATCGCCTGGAAGACCCCCGGGTAATGAACGATCAAGGCGCCGAGCCCCCAGGCAGTCAGCGCGGCGTACAACCCGACTCCCAGCGCATGACTGATACCGGCGGCGATCCCCGCACTCCTCCCGCCGCCCAGGGTATGGCGCAACACCATCGCCAGGCTCGGTCCGGGCGACATCGCCCCCATCGCGCATAGCGCAACCAGTGACAACCACAGATTCAGCGGCATCCAATGCATGAGGGTCATTCCATGTTCCAGTCAATTGGTGAAAGCGACACTGCGCCGGCCTCGGACATACACCTGGGGGATCACCTGACAGTAGCCCGGCGCTCGCGATGGGGCCCGCCCTCCCCATCAGGCGCTGCTCAAGGGATGAGAGCATCGGGCACATACGACTCCCACCAAGTCTTCAGGCAGACGCAGTCGAGTGTATCAAGCGCCATGCTGATGCGGCAGCAGGCCATATGGACGACCTGGATATGCCCCTCAGGATGGGTGTCACACGAACTGGACAGTCCGCCCTCGAAGGCGGCCGTCGTGCATGGATTTATATGAGAACATAATAAAGTACAGAATTTTACACATTTGAAAACTTGTGCAACAAATTAGGAGTTGTACAAGTTTATGATAACCAGTAACGTCTCTACCGCTGCTCAGGAAGAGCGGCAGGTTCAGCGTAGTGACAGGCCAAGTGCACAGGAAGTGCAGCCAGGGACAGGCCCTGTCAAAGGATGACGCGCAGGCTTGGGGACTTCGCTCCTTAGCCAGGAAGATTCGTAAGCCTGAGCGGGTAGGTTTACGAATCTTCATGACTGGCAAGCCTGCGAGCTCAGGGAAAGAGAGCACTACGCTGAATGACACCGAATTCAGTCAGTTTCTGAAAGGTGTACAAGATTCTTGCGGGCCAGTAACGCCCGATCGCTGCTCAGGAAGAGCGGCAGGTTCAGCGTAGTGACGGGCCAAGTGCACAGGAAGTGCAGCCAGGGACAGGCCCTGTCAGAGGATGACGCGCAAGCATGGGAAGCTTCACTCCCCGGCCAGCAAGATCCATGAGTCTGAACGATTGATTCACGGGCCTTGATGACTGGCAGGTTTGCGAACTCAAGGAAAGAGACCACTACGCTGCACCTCACCAGATTCAGTCAATTGCTGAGAAGGAGAGGAGACATGGAAGGGAAAGCTCAAGCCGCACTGTGTTGTCCGGCATGCTCCGGCCTGAAGATGGAGTATCAGTACCACACCCCATCGGCCGACCACCTGGTGCACTGCCAGGATTGCCATGAATACGTCGGCATGTGGTTTACCCTGCGCCAGGAACTCGCGATCCAGAACACCCGCATCGCACTCCTCGCCCCCTCCCTCGCCAGCAACAGCCTCTATCGACGCGTGAAGAGCGTTCCACAACAGGCGTGAGCCGCCGACTGGATGCACGAGACACAGGAAAGCCCCGACATTCGTTCGGGGCTTTCCTGTGTCTGGGCCCCTGCCGTCACGTACAGAGCACAGACAAGCAGCTGCCATCGCCAGCGCCATGACAGGCGAAGCGTGAAGGAATAAGCAAGGACTGGTATTCGGGGCAGAGACAGAGAGCGAGCGAAGAACCACAAGGGAGATGAATCGGCGGGAGCCAGAAACGCAAAAAGCCGCTCGAAAGCGACTTTTTCAATTCTGGTGCCGGTGGTCGGACTCGAACCGACACGCCTATTAAGCGGCGGATTTTGAATCCGTTTTTGATAGATCTCGGGTCACGCTGGCAGCGGTCCTTTCGAGGTAAATCAATAACTTGCAGCATCACATGATTCACACTGCACCCACCTTTTGGTCGCAGCCTGCGACCAAACTGCGACCAGCGATGTCGGCCGATCTCACACCTCAACCTCAACCACCACCATCGGTAGGCTCGGAGCCACGCCAGTGATCTGTCCTTTTCCCTCTACGCAGACCATGCCAACCATCTGGGCATCGCCCTGGCAGATACGCACCCCGCGCCCTACCAGATCCACGCGAACGCGCAGCCGCTGACGTATATTCTGGTTCCCCCACCTAGCAACGTAGCAAGGCTGGCAGCAGCGTCATCAGGCGACTTCATAGAACCTCACGGCACCCTCCTTTCGTATAACATCAACCCAGTTCGATGGGGAATGTTGACACCCCTAGAAAAGGATTGTATGTTTTACTCATCTTCGCCCCTGGCAGTAAGCCTCCTCAAACAATCATGAGGTGTGCCCAGCCCAGGGGCGTTTACGTTTCAAGGAGAAAATAATTGCCAACAGCAATACTAGTTGACTGCGCTTATTTCATTAAGCGCTTTCGAAAGATCGAGCCTGAAAATGCTTATAATGCGTCAAGAGCAGCTGACTGTTTACATCGCTGGGCTGTTAGCCATTTGAATGAACGCATACATGGCCAAAAGTCTAGGAAAGAACTTTATCGCATATTTGTATACGACTGCCCTCCTCTTCAAAAGAAAGCCCATAACCCAATAACAAAACGAGCTATAGATTTCTCAAAAACTGACGAAGCTGTTTTTAGAAATGAGCTGCATAGTTCCCTTAAAAAGAAACGTAAAGTCGCCTTGCGCTTGGGCAACTTATCAGAAGATACACAATGGACCATAAAGCCTCATATCATTGAAAAGATGCTGAAAGGCAAGTACAAGCTGGAAGAACTTGGTCCTGATGATGTCAAAATGTCTACACGTCAGAAGGGTGTAGACATGAGAATAGGTGTTGATGTCACATCGTTGACCTTGAAGAACCAGGTCGATCAGATAATTCTTTTCGCAGGTGACGCAGATTTTGTACCAGTAGCTAAAATAGCTCGACGAGAGGGGATCGATTTCATTCTAGACCCAATGAGGCGCGAAATACCAGCAGCCCTTGATGAGCATATCGATGGACTACGTAGCACATGCCCCCAAATAGCTACAAGTAAACGCAATTGACATACTGCTTTGCCTAAAAAACTCTTAGCACTTCGAAGCCAAAGAAGTATTTATGGAGAACGTAGTATTTATTTTTTACATCTAGTACAAAAAATAATTTCGTTAATTCCAAAAACTATTGATACACAAGGATGTGGTCATGGATAGATTCAAGATAAGCAATCCACTTACATTAATCTCGGTATTTGCAGGCGCAGCGGAAGCATTTGCTGCACTTGCGTTAGTAAACCTACCGATTGAGATACAAAAGATATTTGTTTATTTTGTCATGGCTTTCCCTATAATTTTAGTGGCTTTATTTTTTTACGCACTACTTTTCAACAATAAATGCTTATATGCACCAAGCGACTTTATCGATCAAAATCACTACTTGCTCGCGCATAGCTTGGAGCAGTCAGTTACAGAATCCATAGATAAATCAATTCAAGATTTCAACTATGAGAAAAATGAAAACAATATTAGCAATGCCATTGACTGGAATAAGTTCAAAAAGTCAGTATTAAGCTCTCTTAACGAGCGGTTGGCTGAGTCGAGCGAATCACAAGTTTACAGCTACCTTGATAACAATAAGGGAAGTTTTTTTACTGAACGGAGCCTAAGACTTACTTTACCTATTGATAGGGTAGAATTAATCAAAGCTCTAGAGAAACTTAAGGAAGAAGGACTGATAGAGAAAGGAAAAGAAAGAAGAGATGGAATCTCTCGCACGTTGTGGGGGATTAATAAGACAAGTGAAAAATCGACCTCCAGCAACTTAAAATAACTTATTTAAAATAGCTTACTTAAAACATTTGCAAAATTATTGCATGGCTTATATCTAGTGAAGAATACCAGCAGTGTTTAATATGCACTGACAAAATAGTTTACTCGTATACATATACATCTAATTTTAGCACCTAGCGTCTTTACAGAACATAACGACTAGACTACAGTGAATTGGGTGAGACTAATAAAATATAGCAAACCAAGGAGCGGTTATGATTAATACTGTAGACAAATTCTTTTACCCAGATTTAGTGATAATCAACAATGAGGAATATGGGGCTCAAAAAATAACTAAAGAAGGCAAGGTCCTAATCCCTTGCGAAGACATCCCTGCCATAACTCATGGGATGGTAATAGAACAAAAAATTGGCTCCCTGCTTATCCCGCTAATGATTACTGACTTTGACTTTAACGAAAAAGGGTCATTAAGTGTGGGCACAAAATCACCAGGTTTACTTACACTATATATTACCAATCAGGCTGCTGAAAAACATAAGCCAAAGCCAGAAAGCAACACAATTAACATTGGGTCAATTTCATCCAATAGCGTACAAGTCGGAAACAATAACACACAAATACACAACGCAACTATAAAAGAAATAGTTAAGCATGTAGCCGAAAGCCAAGACACAGACGCAAAATCAAAACTAAAATCGCTTCTCGAAAACCCTACTGTTTCTAGTCTTATTGGTGCTGGTTCGTCTGCTTTGTTAGCGGCACTTTAATAAAATAGCTACTCATTGAAAATCTCGAGATGCTTTATAACTCCAGCCGGTTCTAAGTGAGCCGGCCTTTAACTAACTACCTAAATCTCTCTAACTCATCCTGACATCTACGTACTAATCACTTAATAAGCAATATCCTTCTCACTCACACTTCAACAACAATAATTTTTAAATTCGGCGCCACGCCAGTGATCTGGTCCCCCTCCACGTAGACCATGCTGCCTACCTCGGCATCGCCCTGGCAGGTGCGTACCCCACCCCCTACCAGATCCACGCGAACGCGCGAGCCGCTGACGCTGATCACCTCGCCTACTTGGCGCGGCGTGGTCGGCAGCAACGCCAGCAGGCGGCGATATGGATTGGCCATGCTATCCCCCTCCTTTGTTTGAACTGATACCACACGACGCCATCACAGATGGAATCTTTGCAGCTCGATAGACTGGCGCACGCTCAGGGCACGCCCCTGCAGGCTTGCGCTGACGCTCACGCCCCGCGAGACACCACGCCAGCCATCGCACTCGATCATCATGCCAGGCAGCAGCAGGCCGCCCAGAGAGGCCGCCAGGGGCATCTGCAGGCTCTCGGTGCTCTGGCGCAGGGTAGCGGCCAGCTCAGCGATCCCGCGCGACTGCGCCGGTGCCTGATCGGTGATCAGCGCATCCACCACGGTGGGTGCCAGCTGATCGCCGGCGGTGCCCTGCCGGATGATCTGGGCCTGAATGCCGCCGGTATCGCCATGCAGCCACACGGCATTGCGGGCATCACCTGGCTGCTGATCACTGCCCAGCTGGGTGATGATGTCGCGGGGCACCGCCAGATCGACCTCGCTCTCAGCCCAGCGCCAGGGCGCTGCCTCGAAGCGGGGCGCGACAATGATGGTCTGATCCTGCTGGTGGGCCTGCACATAGCCGCCGGCCGCCTGGGCGATCCGCGAGATGGCGTCGATGGGCGCGAGGCTGTCATAGCTCCACGCGCCGGCGGGCACCACCCAGTCAGTCATGCGCCAATCCAGTGACCAGCCCTCTGGCAGCTCAGAACGGGCGAGCTGCGAGGCAGTGGCCTGACTGTCCTCGGTGTAGCTGCGCGCGGTGGCGTAGGGCGCGCCCAGGTACGCCGCAAGCGAGCGGCCGCTGATGGTCACGCTATGGCTCTGCCAGCTCTCAGAGCGTCGCCAGCCATCCACCAGGCACCGCCACTGCTGCCCGTTGATCTCGGCCATCACCTCCACCGGCTGGCCATCGGTGCCGGTCACCAGCGCTTGAGCGTCACGCCCTGCCAGGCCGGCAGAGAATGACCATGCCCAGCTGTCAGCGTCGATGCTGAGCGTCATCTGGGTGGCCGGCAGCTCCAGGCCATCGGAGAGGCGCACCAGGCGCGCGGAGTTTTGCACGATATAGAGCCTTTTGACGGGAATGGTCGGGGTGGGTATCTCACACGTTAGACCGAACTGCAGCACCCACGGGGCGCTCGGCATGGCGTGGCAGAATTGCAGGGTCGTGCCACCCTCCACCGGCTCGAGCACCGGCGGCTCAGGCGGATCTGGCGGCAAGTCGATGCCAGGCGGTGGCCGGCGGGCCTGCTCCCAGGGCACGCGCCAGTCATCGCCAGTGGTGCGCCCTTGCTGATAGGGCACATCCATCGTCACCGGCTCGAGGGTGCGGGCCTCCTCATAGCGCGAGCGCCGGCGGGCATCATTGCGGGGTGGGTGCTGGTAGCCGCTCGAGCGAGCAGCTGCGATGCCCTGCCCCTGCTCCCATACCGGCCGCGATGCGCGGCGGACGCGCGGCAGCTGCAGCCACTGGCTGCCACTGAGGGTGCCCAGGATGCGCTCGGCCTGCTCCCAGCGCGAGCCACTGATGGCATCGGTGCGGGGGCGGGCCGACCACTGGCCACCCTGGCTGGCCGCAAGCGTTGCGCCCTGCTCGAAGCCTGACGCGATGGCCCCATAGGGGCGAGCAGGCTGCTCCCAGCGGGTGCTGCCCTGGGCCTCGAGCGGGACCGCGTTCTCGAAGCGGGCACCGGCACTATCTGATGGCCCTCGAAAGACATTGATCTCGCGGGTCAGCGCGACATCGACTACCGCCGGCGCACCCAGCGTGGCCACCAGCGAAAGGCTGACACCATGCTCGACGCGGATCTCTGCCGTCACCGGCGGCGCGCTCGCCTCCAGGCTGAGCGACTGGATCAGCTCGAGCTGCGCACGCACGGTGGCCACTGGCATCACCAGGCTGGCCGCGATCTCGATGGCTCCACCCTGGGTGAGTCGAGCATCGAGGGATGGCGGCATCAGCTGGGCATCGAGCACCAGCTCGCGCGGCAGCTCCACCGCCTCAGTGGCACCGCCGAAGCCAAGCACGACATTGCCACCCGCCGGCGGTACATAGTCACCGGCGAACAGCAGCAACAAACCAGGATCACCACCCAGGCGCAGCTCGAGGGCGCGCGCGCTCCAGGGCGCTAGCCCTTGGACAAACTGCAGCCTGATCTCTCTCACGGTGCCCCCTAGCCCTCAGCGAATACCATGCGGCTGATCCGCGTCAGTATCCCGCGATAAATCGTCGTCGAGCTGATGGTCACGTCAGCACCAGATCCCTCGATGCCGACATCCAGATCCATCACCCACGCACCCGCGCCATCGACCAGGCGCGACCAGGTGGCCTCGCCATCAGCGTCGGCCATCACCTCCTCAAAGGCTGCCCCCGTCAGGACGCCGCCAGAGAGATCGGCGGCGAATGGCTGGGGCACCTCCAGCGTGGCCAGCGCCACCTGATCGGTGACGGCCGCGCCAGGCGAGGGTCGGGTGCCGGAGTACACAACGAATGACGCCGGCGAATCGCCGGCATCTATCGCACTGGCGATGGCCGCCAGGCGCGCATTTTTTACGCTTGTCGAGAAGCTGATCACGGGCTGTCCTCCACCTCAGAATGCACATTGTCTGACACGACAGCGTTTTGCTGCAGGGTGTGATCGAAGGCCATCACGTAGAACGCGCGGCGCGGGTCGAGGTCCGTGAAACGGTATTTGCCATCGGCATCGCTCCACGTCTCGCGCACGATGCGGCCAGTGGCTCGCTCATGCACCCGCACCCGCCGGCTGACGGGCTGGGCCTGGATGTCCAACACGGTGCCGGCAATGACGCCCATGAGGGCGGGATCTGAGACGCCGCCAGTCGGCGTGCCGTTGGCACCGCTGCCGTCGATCTGATCGAAGCTGCCCACCGCAATGCACGGCGCACCGGATAGCACGGATGTCATCCCGCTGACTTGTATCGCGCCAGGGTTGGGGCGGCTATAGCGATTCAGATTCCCAGGCGGGAGAGCCTGCATCGAGTGCATGGCAGGATAGGGAAAGCTCGAAACCCAGCCGCCACTCTGGATCTCGAATATTGCAATCCATTCGGGAGAGTTAAAAAAATCAGCGCGCGGGGCAGAACTGCTAGAGGAGTTGGCCGCATAACCCCCCGCCTGCTCATCAAAGAGATAATTAGCAATCAAGTTAGGGTCATTTTGATCTGCTACGCGCATCATATCAGATTGTATTTCACTTGCGGTTCTTACCGTGCTCCATACCCTGACATCAGCGCCTGAAAATTGATTATCGTATTCCCCTAAAGCGCCCATTGAAAGTGTATTCCTGCCAGAAATATCGTGCGAGGTGCTGCCCACTCCTACCAATTCACCATTGCAGTATAGCTGGGTATTTCCATTTTCATCTATTGTGGCGGATATTCTAACGACATCATTAAGGAACAGTGAGCCTTCTTCGCCTTGAACATTATCGAAATTTCTCCCCAGCCTTTCTATCAAGATGGGGTATCGCTTATCACTAACCCCCATCCCGAAATATATATCCTGCCCATTGCCATAACTCAAACCCATATATGACTTTTCGCCGGTAACCTTGAATAACGCCTCCAACGTCAGCGGAGCCGTCACGCTGGGCAGAACAGCCTCTACCTTGTCATTTGATCCGCCGGTATAGACTCCCACTGGCACGCCCGTGGATACCTCGACCTCTAGCTCAATCTCATCGACAAACAGATTCAAAGCCCTTGCATTATTGAGGGTCAATGCCTGATCAAAGAAGGCGACCCCCGCCACACGCAAAGAGTCAGTATCGCCTGCCGGCTCGCCTCCTTTGATAAAGGCAGAGAGATCAGGCCATTCGATAGGCGACTCGAGGCTGGCCACCTCGAGGCCATCAAGATAGAGCACGGCAGCCCCATCACCATACGAAAGCACTGCATGATGATAACCACCGCGCCAGATCGGCACCACCTCACCAACAGTATCACCAACAGTCATGCGCAGACCGCCGGCCGGTGTCACCTCGAGCATCAGACCACGCTGGCCATCATGCTGACTGAAAAGCACAGAACTCCCTGACTGCGCTCTAAACCAGATAGAGACGCCGGCGCTATCCCCGCCAGAATACTGCACGCCAGCCTCTAGCCTTGCCCCCGCGTCTTTGAATACCCCCTCCCCATCTGTCCCAAACAATGGACTAGAAACCCATTCCACGCCAAACGCAACGCCGCTATTGCTCGCGTAGCTATCAGCTGCATTGCCGCTCATCTTATAATGCGCAAGTGTGGCCATTGCCCTCTCCTATTATTTATCCCAGCCATCAAGACGCCAAGCCACTAGCACCTCATCAGTGCCATACGCCTGCTGCTTAGTAACGAGAAGGAACAATAACGGCACACCCTCTAGGTTAGGCACGTTATCCACAATCTTGGAATGATAGACAGAGGAAGTCTGCAGCGGCTGCAGCACGCCAGGCATAAAGCCACGGATACCCCCGCTTTCCGTTACCAGTATTTTACCAGTAGCAACATAAAAGCCGTTATCTTGAGGATTCGGATACGATGCTAAATCCCCGAAGGCTGAGCCAATCCCCATTGTCTGCCAAGACACACTCCCAGGAAGTTGCGAATAACTGCGCGCAATCTTGCGGAATGATCCATAATTGAAGCTACCAAAATCTGTATAATAGGTATCACTAGACCGCCACTCATAAGAGCTACCACTGCCAATACCATTCAGCACAAAGCCAGACGCATCACCAGGCATCAATGATTCTATTTGGCCAGCAGTAAAAACTGACATTTTTGAAGAATTGGCATATCGGTCAATCCAATAAAACAGCATTGAATCCCCGACAAAGTGCCATTCATCTTTATTCGACCACTTATGGCTCGCTGGCCAGTAATTGGAGCAAGCCTCTTCAAATGTATCGAAGTCAGTAAAAGAATCGCATACCCGCATCATGGCCGGATCTTCACCGCCGCTAGGGTATTGCCCTTCGCTGCCATTATTCTCAATGACCAGCACATGGCCAGTGGCTCTCGGGTCTGTCCGCTTGAACGCAATACGATGATTATCGACATCCTCAGCAATAACATCCCAGCCGCCCACCGGAGCCGCCTTGATCTCGATAGTGGTGCCGGTGGCTGGCGAGACACTGGGCGCGGCGTCGGGCACATAGCGCACCCAATCGCTGCCGATACTCGTCACGCGGTGCTGCCCGTTGTAGCTCTCCTGGTCTGCGCCACTGACCTCGATCACCTGCCAGGCTTTGAAGCCGTGCCCAGTGGTCAGCGTGACCAGCACCTCGCCGCTCTCGGCCTCATAGGTGGCGCTTGCCACCGGCGTCACATTGAAGCCCGTGATTAAGCACGCCTTGAGCAGCGCAATAAAGTCACCGGCTGAGGTATCCCCCAGCACCGGCGCGCCACCCATGTCATTGCTGAACCACTTCACCGGATAATCGGCCATCTTGAACGTCTCCAGAAACAAGGCCGCCCAGCGAGTGGCTGGGCGGTTGAGGGATAGGGATAGAGGGTTGCGCCTGCCGTCTATGGTCAGGCGTTGGCGTTGCCACGGATCTGCAGGCGGAAAGAATCTTGCTGGCCGCTGGCCGGCCCCTGCAGGATCACGCGCGCCAGCCACATCGGGAAACTCGCGCCGATGGTCGAGAAGCGGATCACGTTGCCATTCACCCAGCCGGCCCCGAAGCCGCCCGCCTTGAGCGTCCAATAGGGTACGCCCTGATTCGGGTTGGTAGGCGACGTGTCCTCATTGATATTGCCCACGCCGATCTCGCCCACGGTGCGGCCGATAATGCGGAACGTGCTCGAGCCGGTGAAGATCAGCGCCCAATCCTCAGTGATGGCCCCGCGATTGGTGATGATCGGCGGGTAGGTGGTCACGTTGTACTCGGCCAGGGTGCCATCTGCGCCATCGTTGTCGTCTTTGCTCCAGTCTCGATCCCAGCTCGAGAGATCGAAGAAATCAGCCACGCGCGCTTGCAGATCGCCGGCCACCATCGCGGCGCTGACCAGCGTATCGCCGGCGGGGTAGTCGTGGCTCAAATTGCCCTTGAGGGTCAGCGCCCCCGACAGATCCACATCACCCACGAGCAGCATGTCCTCGACGCGGTGCAGGGCGTACCAGGGTTCGGGGTGGGTGGCAGTGTCAGGCGCGGCGAGCTGCACGGTGCCGGCGTCGAGGTCTGCACTGTACTGGGTGGCTGGCACCTCCTCGCCGGTGGCGTCCTCCACCACCAGACTGGCCAGCCGCGAGCGGCCGACATCCAGCGTGGTGCCGCCACCGATCCCCAGCGGGAACGGGGCGCGGCCGGTGTGATGCACCACCACCACGCCGCCGGCGCGATAGATGGGCACGCGGCCATCGCTGGGCAGGCGCACGGGGTCGATGCCGATCAGCTCAGCCTCGAGCGGCAGCGTGGTCAGAATGACGGCATTGAAACGCGCGGTGCTCGGGATCACCTCAGTGGGCCGCCAGATCATGCCGGCGTCATCCACCGCGGTGGCGTCATACCAGGATTCGGCGCGCTCGGCAGCGCTCAGGCTGTCATTGCTGACCAGCTTGCCGAAGGTCACGCGCACCACCCCCGTCTCGAAGCTGGCAGAGCCTGCCATCTCGTCACCCTCGATCTCGCCAGAGAGTGCCGCCTGGCCGGTGATCGAGCGACCGTCGAGCGTCGTGGCCTGGATCAGCAGGCCGCCCACCTGCAGCGGCGAGCCTGGCGTGCGGAAATACGCCTCATCGAGCGTCCAGGTGCCGAAGGTGCTCACCAGCGTTTTGACGGTGATGGTGGCGCTGGTGCCGCTCGGCCAGTCGGTGATGCGGGCATCGCCGGTGCCATAGTCGATGGTGCCCGCGAGAACGCCGGCCCCGTTGCTGGTGACGCTGCGATAGAGACTGCCCTGGCGGTCGATGAACGTATCGCCTCGGAAGATGAAAGACAGCGTGCCAGGCACGACGCTATCTTGCAGCAGGGGCATCAGCTCGACATCGAGCGGGGCGAGATCCTGGGTGATGGTGTGGGTGGTCGGGGCGGCGCTGTCCAGCTGGCTGGTCAGCCAGACGCTCGAACCATTCTCGAAAACGTCGCGCTTTTCTTTGCTGCCCCACTTGCGATACTGGCTCGCAGCATTGTCGTCATCCCACTCTTTGACTTCTTTGATCTTCTCGACCTCGAAAGTCACCGCGCCGGTGGCGTAGTCGATGCTGCCCTCCCATCCACCATTGAAGCCGCCACGGCCATCATCGGTGATGGTGTAGGTGACATCGGCCTCGCCCCCGCTCTGCTCCACCCATTCGACGGTGCCATTGCGGGCACTGGTCCGCGACTCGTTCTCGCTGCTCGACCAGGTGCGAACCACTGACCAGGTGATGGCCACGCTGCCAGGGCGCACCGGCGCATCGCTGATGCTGAGGCTGACCAGGCCGGCCCCGTTGGCAGACGGCAGGAATTGCTCGGTTTTCGGTGCCCCGTAGTCATACTCGATCTCGACCTGGGTGCTGGCATCTGGGAAGGCGTCGCCATTGAACTCGACATAAGCCTCGCCAGGCTGGGGCGCGCCGCTGCCGTCGGCATAGCCATAGACCACGCGGCCGGTGGCTGCGCCGCTGAGGCTCCCCAGGCCATCATCGGTGGCCGTCTTCTCGCTGCCGCCAGAGATCCAGCGCACGGTAACGCTGCCAGGCATCACGCCGGCGTGATCGAGCACGAACGTCATCCAGGGTTTGTCGATGGTGGCCTGGCCGGCGCGGTCCTCATAGTGGGCCGGCGTGCCCCAGCTGAACAGCACCGAACTGCCGACATCAGGCAGGCCGCCCAGCGTCACGCTGACAGATCCGGTGGCGTAGTCCACGCGCCCCGCACCGCTGCCGCTTAGATCGCCATTCGCGTCATCGTCGCGCAGCTCATACCACTTGCCCAGCGAGCGATAAGCGATCACCACGCTACCAGGTGCCGGCAGCGGGTCCAGGCGGCTGACATAGGTGAAACCGCGGTTATTCAGCTCGATAGCGATCTGGGTGGTGCTGGCGATCTGCGCCACCTCGAAGGTCGAGCCACCGCTGCTGACGCTGATGGTGGCCGTGCCGCCCACCTGCACATCGGTCACCGCCTGCTCGGTGGTGGTTGCCGGCACAAGCGGCGCATAGGTGCTGGCCACGGTGACGCTATTGGCCCCGAAGGTGGCCGGCTGGGTCAGGGTGCTGACGCCATAGTAACGGGCGGCATCGGTGCTCTGCCCCTCGCGGATCACGGTGTCAGGGTTCACGGTGCCAGGCTTGGGCTGCACGCCATAGACGCGCTGGCGCAGCGCAGTCGAGATCCCCAGGGTCAGCACGCGGCGCTCGAACGTCTGCACGTTGCTGCCGTTCATGTACTCAAACGTTCGGATCTCGTGATCTATCTCACTGATGCGCACATATTGGACCTCGCCGGCGGCATCGCCCTGCTCGGTCATCAGCGCCAGCACATCGCCCAGATCGGGCAGCGTGGCCTCTGGCATCTGGAAAGTGATGATGCTGCGCTGGCCGGCCAGCTGATCGCCCAGCAGCGTCATGCGCGAGGTCGCGCCGGCGGTCACATAGCTCTCGACATAATCGCGGGACTCGGCACGCTCATCAGATGGCGAGCCGGTATCGAACATCACCACGCTGACATTAGGATCAGCCGGCACCTGGTCAATGATCGCGTGCGCGCCGAAATATTGGGCGGTGTTGTCGGTCAGCACACCGGCCCCGACCTTGCGCAGCGAGGTGCGCCCCGCTGCACGATCGAGGTCAGAGATGTCATCAAAGATGTCATTGCTCGCGCCATCGGTCACGGGGCGGCCAGTCAGCCGGCCACCGCCATCGGCGTTGTCGGTCATGCGCTCGGATTGCAGGATGCGGATGTCGCCGCTATGGATTGTTTCGTCGGCCATTGGGCTGGCTCCAGCAAGGTGATGGGGTGTCAGACGGTGATCAGGCGCAGGGTGATGGTGTAGGGGTGATCGGCATCCTGGCTGCCGGCCGCAAGGCGCAGCACCTCAGACGCTGACACTGCCTCGCCGGCGGCGTGATCGAACACGCAATCGAAGGTCCGGCCATCACCCCACACCAGCACCAACGGGGTGTCAGCAGGGCGCGGCGTGGCGGCCAGCTCGGATAGCGCCAGCACGGTGGAGCGCGTCACCCAGGCACCGCCACCGCTGGCCAGCGTGATGGATCTGCCGGCCGCCTGGGCGCTCTCCTCGACCACCAGCGCGCCGGTCAGTGTCGGGGTCTGCACTTGCCCCACCCCGTGGCTGACCATCTCATCAGTCCACTGAATATCATCAGGCAGGGCGATGCCCTCTAGTGTCACCGGCATGGGTGTCTCTCTCGGTTATGGGGGTGATGCGGTATCAGCGGGCAGCGGTGCGCGAGGCGCGCGAGAGGGTGTCGAGCAGGGCGTCAGCCTCGCTCTCGTCCACCCCGTTTAGCGTCACCTGCTGATTGCCGATATTGAGATCCACCGCGACGCGGCGCTGGGCCTGCAGCGAGGTGGTCAGCTGGGTGGTGCGACCTTGGGCGGCCGCATTGTTCTCGCGCTGGGTGACCTCGCCGGCCTGCACCTGACGCTGAAGATCCGCCTCAGCCTGCAGCGCCTCCTGGCGTTCCTGCTCGCTCTGGGCCTGGATGTCCGCGAGGCGTAGGTCGTGGGCCTGCTCGGCCAGCCTCAGCGCCTCCTGGGCCTGGCTGATGGTCTGGGCATCGCCCAGGGCACGGGCCTTGTCCAGCGTCTGCTGCAGCTCGAGCTGCTGCTCCTGGTAGCGCAGCGCCTCGACCTGGGTGCTATCACCCTGCAGGCTGGCCAGCTCAGAGCGCAGGCTCGCCAGCGTGTCGCTCACGCTGTCAGAGAGCGAGTCCACCTGGCTGCGCACTGACTGGATGGCACCCTCGAGGCTCGACAGCGAGGCATCATCGAGCAGATCGAACTGCCGGCGCAGATCCTCGCTCGACATCCTCAGCAGCTGGGTGGCGCTGACAGCCTGGCCGGAGTCGGCCGCCAGATTGCGCAGGCCAGCACCTGGGTCGCTGCTGGATACCTTGCCCAACGCCTCGACCAGCTCAGTGGCCGCAAGCTGCTGCTTGCGGAACTCCAGCTCGACTAGCCCGCTATTGGCCGCCACCTTGGCCAGATACTTATTGACGCCCATCGGGTCCGCGCGGGTTTTCCATGCCACAAAGGCATTGCCCACGGATTCCTCGAGCTGAGCGATCTTGTCGCGCAGCAGATCCACAGTGCCGGTGACGCCGCTGCTGCCGGTCATGGCTGATTTAAAGGCGGTGCCGGCGCGAGCGCTCAGCGCCTGGGTGGCATTGGCCGCCTTGTTGTAGACGGCCGCCAGACCGCCCCCGATGGCACTGGCTCGCGCCTCCACATTGCTGATGGCTGACTGGGTGGCTGCCTCCTCCTCGGCCTGGGCCTCTCTGCGCGCATTCTGGATGATGCGCAGATTCTTGATCGCCTCGGCCTGGGTGGCAGCCTCCTGGGCGCGCTGCTCCTCGAGCGCGCTGGTGGTGTCGTCAATGCTGGCTTTGTACTCGGTCCAGACGCTGCGCAGCGCACCGGCCCCCGTCACGCCATCCGACACCAGGCCGGTCAACGTATCGCGGATCGCATCAAGCGCCTCTTTGCCCTCGAGCTGCGATAGCGCCTCACCGAACGCGGTGCGCAGCTGCTTGCCGGTCAGATCGCCTTGGCGCGCCAGCGTGTCGAATGCCTTGATCACATCCGCCTCGGCCTTGCTGATGCCGGTGGTCAGATCCTGCAGCGACAGCCCCAGGGTGTCAGCGGCTGCCTTTCCGGTGGCCTTGAGATGCTTCTCGAGCAGATCCGCCCCAGCGACACCAGACTCGACCAGCTCCTCGAGCAGCGCGCGGAAGGCGGCCAGCCCTTTCTCTGAGCTGATCTCGTCTTGCGCCTTCTCGAAGGCGGCCGCGACTTGCTCGGCACTGACCTGGCCGTTATTGGCGAGCCGGTCGAATGCGTCGATTGCCTCAGCCTCGCCGGCCTCGATACCGCTGCTCAGCTCCTCCAGCGAGGTGCCCAGATCCTCGGCCGCCTGGGCCGCTGCCTTGCCCTGGGCGCGAGTGGCGTCAGCCTGCCGGCGTTGAGTCTCGGCCAGTGACAGCATCTTGCCATCGACCACATCGGCACCATCGGCCAGCTTGTCGAGCTGATCAGCGGTAATGCCGGTCGCCTTGGCCTGCTCCTCCACCGCCTCGGTGGAGTTATCAAAGGCGTTGGCCGCTGCCTTGCCGGCCTCCATGGCCTGATCAAAGTAGCGCTTGGCATCCTTGTTGAGATCATAGAGCGTCTGCTCTGCCGCCTTGGCCTTGGCCTGGGCGTTGGCGACCTCCTTATCAGATGCAATGCCTACCTTATTCAGCAGCTCGAGCGACTTGGCATTGAGCTGCAGAATGCCAGTGCCCAGCGACGCGACGCCTGCGGTCACGCCGGCAGCGGCTGACTGCACCAGACGAAACGCCGCCACCAGGCCATTACCCATCATCTGGCCGACATCGACCAGCGACTGCATCGAATCCGCGATCTGATCGCGGTTGTCGATAAAGCTGCGCACCCAGTCAGTGCCGATCTTGATCAGCCCACTGATCGCGGTGGCCAGCTCATCGACTAGCTTGGGATTGTCTTTCAGCGCGTCATCGAAGGCATCGGCGGCACCCTCCACCGCCGGCGAGAGCTTGGAGAATAGTTGCGTTGCAATGCCCTGCAGACGGGTCTGCACCCCGTTGATCGCCTCCTCAGTCTTGAGTAGGTTGGCGATCTGCTCGGGCGACATGATCAGCCCCATCTCGCTGGCCTGATCACCCAGCTGGCGCAGCAGTGCGGCGTTGTTTTCCAGCAGCGGCTGCAGGCGCGAGGCGTTGCTCGCCAGCCCCTCGAGGAAATTGATCTGGCTCGCCTGGGGCAGATCCTGCATGGCATCGGCCAGGCGCAGGAACATCTGATCAGGGGCGAGATTGATCAGCTCCTTAGCCTCGATGCCCAGCCCCTCGAGCGCATCCATGGCATCGCCGCCACCATTCTCGAAGGCGTCCCCGATCTTGTCGGCCACATCCTGGAAGATGTCGCCAGCCTCGTCGGCATCCAGCCCCGCGCGCTCGAAGGCGTAGCGGTATTTTTGCAGGGCAACGATACCCACGCCGGTGCGCTTGCTGACGTTATCCAGCTCGCGCGCCAGATCCGCCTGCTCTGAGGTCATGCGAGCGGCAAAGCCAGCGACCAATGCGCCGCCTGCGACAGCCGCGCCGGCGGCCGCTTTGCTCCAATCGTTGAGCGCCTGACGGGCACGCCGCAGCCCCGTGCTGCCCTCCTCGGCTTGGTCGCCTGCCTGGGCGGCTGAGCTGCCCAAGCCATTGAGCGCGTTCTGGGCCTCGCGGGCCTCGCGCGCCAGGCGCAGCTGCTCCTCGGAGAGATTGCCAGTGTTGATGCCGGCGTCAGTCAGGCTCTGCCCCAGCTGGGCGGCTTGCGCTGCCTGCTGCTCATACGCTGCGCCGGCGCGAGCGGCAACGGCACGCGCTTCGTTGAGGCGGTTCTGCTGGGCGATGCTGGCCTGGCCGCTGGCCTCGATCTCCTGCTCGAGCGCGCGCACCTTGTCGGTGGCTTTGTCCCACTCCTTTTGCGCCTTGCCGGTGGCAGTGGTGGCCTGCTGGAAGGCGCGCACCAGGGCGCGCTGATCCTCGAGCTGGTCCAGGTTGCCGCGTAGCTCCTCGGCATTGGCCGATAAGTCGCTGACACTATCGGCGGCCGCCTCAGTGCTCGGAGAAATCAGGTTTTTGGCCTTGAGCACCAGCTCGACGGCGCGATCTGTCAGAGCCATGGCGGCATCTCCAGGCAGAAAAACACCCGCTCGGGGGCGGGTGTGGATAACTCAGGGGCGGCCGGATCTCCAGCCGCCTGGAATAAGCCCCAGCAGCTGAGCCGCTGGGGTGGTAGTGCGGTGATGCTTAGCGCGCCATGGCTACCTTGAAATAGCGCGACACGCCGGCACCGATCTTGCCGGAATCGACCAGCAGGCTGCCATCGAGTGCCAGCTCGCCAAAGTCGTCACCGATCAGCGCCAGGCCAGTGGTCGGGCTGAACTTGACGCGGTGCGCGGTGACGGTCACGGGACGGTCGCTCTCGGCTTCGTTCAATCCATCGAACACCAATTCGTATTCGTCGCCGCTGCCGGTCATGGCCTCGATCACGTCAGCCGCTGCGCTGGTGTAGTCGATGGCTACCACGGTGCCCTCAGAGATAGCACCGCCCTCGGTCACGTAGACGCCCGCACCGGTGATCTCATAATCGACATCCTCGATGGCCACATCACCCGCGCCATCGGGGTCGATGGTGACGGTGATGCTCTCGGTGCGGTCAGGCGTTTTGCTGAGCGCCAGCAGGGTGCCAGGGTAGGCGGTGTGACGCTCATCAGTGACGGGGGCGCTCTGCACCTCGGAGCGCGTGCCGCGCAGCGCCATCGCCACGTTTTCGGGGCGCAGCTCCAGCATGGTGATGCTCGCGCCCACGCTGCTGACGCGCTGGATCTCGTTAGCGTTGCCGCCACCGGCCTGGGTGTAGTCGGATTGGGTCAGGGTGTCCGTCTCGACAGAGAACTCGAGGGCGGAACAGTTGCCCACTTGCTTGAGGCCGCCACCGCTTGAGCGGTTGCGCAGGTAAACCATGCCTTTGCCGAGATAGCTATAAGTCTTCGTGGCCATGTTGTGGCTCTCCAGATATGCGGGGTGGTAGGTGTCGTGCAGTGATGCGCGGTCAGGTGTAGTGCTCGACGCACTCCATGGTCACTGGCATGGATGCCAGGGCGTAGCGGGAATCCTCAGCCAGTGCGTACTCGGCCGCGCCCAAGGCCAGGCCGTTGTGCTTGAGCACGCGCGCCAGATCATCACCCTGGTCCATCAGCAGGCACCGGCGCAGATCGGCCAGCCCTGCCTCGATTGCCGTCTCGCCAGCGGTCGCATCGCCCTCAGTGCGTGGCAACGCATCGACCACCAGCACCAGGCGTGCATCGACGCTGAGAATGGCGCGATCTTGCCGCGTGCTGCTGGGGCGCTCGGTGTCAGACTGCAGCGCCAGAATCGGCACAAGCTGGCGAGCATTCATCGCCAGAATCCAGAATCCCCGCCAGATGCTCAGGCCGAGATCGGTGTGGTAGCCATTGGCGCGCGTGATGCTGGCCAGCCTGGCCTGCAGCGCGTGCATGGCTTGTGTCGTGATAGGCAGCTCAGGCGCTGCCAGCGAGTCGGGCATGGTGACCTCTCAGAGAATGGGGCAGGGTCAGCTCAGGCGATCAAACTGCCTGATGAACTCATCAGCGGCATGCTGCATGGCTTGGGGCGCGACAGTGCTGCGCACGTCAGACCACACCTGCAGCACGCTTGGCCCATACAACACGCGGTAGTCATTGCGGCCATCGCCAGTACGCACCACGGGCGCCCACTGGCCTGATCCGGCCAGTCGCACCCAGAACGCACCGGCGAGCCGCTTGGTGCCGCCGCCAGTCTTGATCTTGACGCCCTTGGTGCCGGCCGCCTTGCGCCCCGCTTGAATCCCGCGAGCGGGGTCACCAGTCAGCCCGCGCCGGCCCTTGGCCTTCACGGTACGGATCTTGGCCCCGTAGCGTGTCAGCAGCACCGCGCGTGGATTGGCCGCAATCCGCGTCGTGAGATCCGTCGAGGTGGCGAAGGTGCGCACCTTGAGATTGTCATTCACATAGCCGGCAGATAGCGCCACCTGCTGGCGTATCGCGGCGCTGCCCAAGGTTCGGGCCCGCCGCGCGGCTGAGTTGAGCGCGAGCTGCGCCGCCTTGGCCGCCGCCTTGGGTGCCAGGCGGTAGGCGTCAGCGACGCCCTCGAGGTCGCGCAGATCCAGGCTTGTCGCTGCCATTGTCAGTACCTCGAGGCTGTCCAGCGCTGCTCGAATCCGTCGTCGCCAATTGGCTCGAGCAGCGTCCAGCGGTCATCGGGTTTGCCGGTGTCGATCAGCGCGCCCCGATCCACCCGCCCCACCTCCTCAGTGAGCACACCGATCTCACAGCGCGATTCCAGCACGATGCCGAAATCGTCAGTAATGGTGGCGTCACGGTCGATGATGATGCGGGTGGGAATGGGCGCGCCGCCACGCGGGGTAACGGTGGCGGGCACGCTGAGGCCGCCGACACCGAACAGCAGCCGGTTAGCTGCTGCCTCGATCTCGTCGATACTCATTGGCTTATGCCGTCTCGACCAAACGAATGCACGCGCCCGGGCGAGTGTTGAGAATGATCGGGTTGGACTGGGCCTCGAGGCTGACACCTTTGCCGTGCGGCAGGCGCTCGGTGCTGGAATAGAACGGCAGGCCAATCGTATTCACCGCATCGGCATAATCGGCCGGCGCGTAATGCGCGAGGAACATATCCGGCACGCCCATCGGGATCACGACAGCCTCGCCGCTGGCGACAAAGGGCTGGCCGGCGACATTGCCCACGGCACGCTCCCAGGTGATGCCACCGAACTCGAAGGCGTCGCGGCCATCGCCGCGCAGCTTCTCGCTTTTCTGGTAGATATACGCCTCGCGCACGCTCGGGTTGCTGATCAGCTTGCGCCAGAAGCTGCGCCCACAGAATGCATGACCGCTGGTGTAAGGCTGCATCTTGAGCGAATCCTCAATGTGCTCGGTCACGTCCAGCGCCTTGGCCTGCACGTCGGTGCTCTCGGTGTTGAGCGCCATTTTCACAGTCTTTTGCTGGATGCCGAACGCGCTATAGAGATCCGTGATCACGGTGGTGCCGTCAGCATCCAGGATCTTGCCTTTCAGCGCGCCCATGCGCTGCCACTCGAGGGTGGCGTCGATGCGGCGCACCATCTTGCCCAGGCGCTTATCGACCACCTGCTGCACGCCCTCGAGCTGATCCTCGCTGCCGAAGGCGCGGACATTCTGCACTTCATCCGCGAGGATGGTGTCAGTCACCGGCAAGTGAACGGCATTGAAGGTGACGCCGGTGCGCTTGTTGCGCTTGAGCGGGTCCGCCGGCGCGCCACGCTCGCCTGCCGGCACCAGCGCCAGGGTATCGCCGTCACGCTCGACGGTGGCGGTGGTAGTGGCAATGCCGGTTTCTTCAAAGATGCCCAGCTGGCCCAGGCGAGACGGCACATAATCGGCTTCGTTGATCGAGGCCGTCAGGCTGCCGATAGAGAAGATGTCAGAGGAGAAAATATCAGCGGGCATGTCGCCCTCCTTGAGATGTCGGGTACGGTCGGGGTCGTGCGCTAGAAACGACAACGCCGCCCAGTGGGCGGCGCATCAGACGGTGTAAGTGCGGGTCAGTTATTCGGCGGCTGGCTCACCAGCGAGGATCACGCCCGCCGGCATATCGACACCGCGCAGGATGATGCCGGACTCCATGAGCGCGGCATTCATCGCGCCCAGCTGGTCATCGGTCATGTCGGCCGCCCAGGTGACGCCGGTGCCATTCACCTCGCAATCGCGCACATGCGCGACGGCCGGCACCGGCCCCTCGCGGGCATCTGCCGGTCCATAGAGGATGCCAGCAGCGATCTCGGTGCCATCGCTGGCAGTCGGGTCATGCGCCACAAAAGTGCCGTCAGTGGTCATGGCCAGCACGGTGCCGGCCGCATGGATGCCTGACGCGACCACAATGGACTCGCGCGAGCGAGAGCCGGCAGCCTCGGACAGTACGTGCTCGCCGGTACGGGCCGGCTCGGTGTGTTGAATCGGGGTCATGATGCTCTCCAGGTGGTGCGGTTAGGATGCGCTGCGAGCGCGGCGGCGGGCATAGATGCCCTGGGTGTCGATGCCGGCACGCTGGCCACCCTCGGGCGAGTGGCTGGAATGCACGCCGGTGCTCGAGGCAGCGGCCACGTCGAAAACGTATTCGCGGGCGGTGTCGGTCTGCATGGCGCTGGCGACCAGCTTGGCCATCAGCTGGTGCTGGCCGGTGGTGGTGCAGGTGTCGATGATGGCGACCACGCGCTCGCGCTCAGCCGCGACAGCCTCGCGCTGCAGGGCAGCGGTATCAGCCGCCGGCGCGGTTACCGGCTTGTCGCGCCAGGCGAGGATCTGATCGCCCAGCTCAGCGGCGCGGGCCTCGGCCTGGGCCGGCTCGATGTCGAAGGCCAGCGCCAGGGCATCGGCGGCGCTCATGGCGCTGGGTGCCGGTGCCGGCTGCGCCGGCGCGCGCTGCTGCTCGAGGTGATGCTGGGCAGAGCGGCCGGCAGCGGCCAGGGCGCGGGAATAATCGCCAATCGAGGCGGCCGCCTTGATGTCAGCCTCCACGGCGTCGATCAGCCCCAGCGACATGGCGTCCTCGCCAGTCATCCAGGTTTCTGCGCGCATCGCCTCCTGAATCTCGACGCGGCGCGGCTCGCCGGCACGCGCGACGAACAGCTCGAGGATGCCATTGCGGATAGTGTCGAGATCATCCGCGAGCTTGCGCATCTCGCTGGCGTTGCCCATGGCGACAGTCCACGGGTCGTGGATCATCAGCAGCGAGCCGGTGGCCATCTCGCGGCGATCCCCGCCCATGGCGATAGTCGCGGCGATAGAGGCGGCGATGCCCTCGACGCGGGTGGTTACCTGGGCCTTATGGCCGCGCAGATAGTTGGCGATGGCGATGCCATCGGCCACGTCGCCGCCAGGCGAGTTGATGTGCACGGTCAGTGCCTCGACATCGCCCAGCGACGCGATGGCGTTGATAAACGCGCTGGCCGTGGTGCCGTCACCGCTCCACCAGTCGATGCCGATCTGGCCATTGATCCACACGTCAGCGTGACGGCCATCGGCGGCCGCCTGAACTTCAAACCATTTCATGGTGATTCCTCATTGGTCGGGGTCGGCGTCAGGGTCTGGGTCGTTCGCCTGCGCGGTGCCGTTCTTGGCCACGCGGCGCGGGTCGGAATCGAGCACCAGCCCCTGGTCATCTGCGCTCACGTTGCCGCGCGCGATCTCCTTGTCGAGCTGATCGAGCGACCAGCCGCGCTCTGCTGCCGCCTCGCCGCGAGGCTTGAAGCCGGCGCGCACCTCCATCAGATCGGCGGTGACCTCCTTCACGGGGTCCACCCACTGCCACTTGGGCGCGATCCAGTCGATGGCCAGCAGATCCGCGCGGCGGCGTGCGTAGTCGGGAATGACCAGCGCCCCGCTGCTGACGGCGGTATCGAGCCACTTGGCCGCGATAGGCCGGCACCACTTGTGGATCACTAGATCGGCCTGCAGCATCTCAGCCCGCCGGCGGAACTCCAGCAGCCCCGCGCGGATCGAGGAATAATTGACGCCCTGCAGATCGCCGGTCAGCTGCTCATGCGTCAGGCCGGCACCGCGCGCCACCGCGTGCATCTCGGTGCGCAGCCAGTTGGTGTAGCTGCTGCCGATGTCGGGCGGGTCGGAGAATGTCACCTCCTCGCCATCCTCCAGGTAGTGGATGCCGCCAGGCTCGAAGGCGTCTATGCCCTCGCCGCCCTCGCCATCCTCGACATGGCTGCCATGGGTGCCAAAGAATGGCCCTTCATCCTCGGGGTCGGCATCGGCCTTGCGCTTGACGAATGCCCCGAACAGCTGCGCCAGTTTCTGGCGCGCGAGGGTGGCATCCTGCATGGCGTCGATTTCATAGAGCCGCACGATCACGCTGGTCAGCTCAGGCACGCCGCGCAGCTGGCCAGGGCGGGTGCGCCGGAACAGGTGCAGCACCTGATCGGCCGGCACCGGAACGCGAGTATTGATCTGCGCGGTCAGCTTCTCGGCAGGGTGGTAGCGCCAGAGATGGTAGGCGCGGCGCTGGCCGATGCCGTCCATCTCGATGCCCATTTTGATCACGCGGCCGCTGAGGGTGGTGGAGTGGCTGGCGTCCAGATGGTCAGCCTCGATCACCTGGATCTGCAGCGGGACGCTCAGGCCATCGCTGATGCGGCGATAGCGGAAACGCCCCAGCACCTCGCCGGCCTCGAATTGGCTGCCAATCGCCAGCGCCTGCAGGCCATAGAAGCTGTCCAGGCCATCGGCGTCAGCCTCGCCGGCCCAGCGATCCCATAACGCCTGGATCTCAGGATCTGACCACTGGGGTCTGATGCCGGTGCCCACCAGGTTGGCCACGTAGCTCTCGCGCGCGCCGCTGGCGTAGGCGTTGTTGCGCACCGCATGGCGTGAGCGCGACTTGAGCAGCGGCAGCGAGTGAGCAATGGCGGCATTGGGGCCGGTGGTGGTCACGCCCCGCCCTGCCATGCGCCGGCCCTGGCTTGCCCCTTCATAGGCGCTCGCCTTGATCCCCAGCCGCGAGGATAGGCGGCGCATGCCCCGCGAGAGGGTGCTGATCACGCCCATATCACAGCCCCTTAGATGTCGTGGTGTAGCGGGTGCGGGATCTCAGCCGGCGGCCGATATGCGAAGCGCTGGCCACGTCTGCCGCGATGGTGCGCTCCAGCTCGCGCAGCTTGTCGATGTCGGCATCTGCATAGCTCAGCGTTTTGCCGTTGGCCGTGCGAAACGATGTCACCCGCTGGCCGGTGGCCAGGTCGAGCACCGCCTGGCGAACGCGGGCGAGATCATCAGCGGTATATGCCATGGGGTAGGCTCCAAAGGTTGGCCGGCCACGCCCTATAGGCGCGACTTGACCACCCGCCGGCGCTTGCGCGCGGCCGGTGGCTTGGGTTGAGTGGCAGCGGGTGCGGCAGCTGGCGACTGAGAGATCAGCGCGTTGTCATCCCAGGCGGCCGCCCAGGGCGGCGGCGCGCTCCAGTCGATGCGCTCGCCTTTCATCAGGATGAACAGCGCCAGGTTGTACACGCACAGATCAAACGCCTCATTGGGTCGCTTGCCTGGCTTGCGCCATTTGCCGCTCGCGGGGTCGCGGATCTCATACGTCAATTCGTCATACCACCAGCGTCCCAGCCAGCTGGGTGTGTGCAGGTAGCCCGCGCCGGCGTTGTCGCGGTCCATCATCGCGGCAACGGCGTCTTTCAGCAGATCGGTGCCCAGCAGGTAGAGCGGCACGTCACCGCGCGCAGTGGATTGGCGCGACTTGCGGCCGGTGTTGTCAGGCCATGTCTTGCGCACCCGCGAGCTGCCGCGCGTGCTCGATCCTTTGACCAGGAAGGCGCGCGACTGCAGGCCATCGCGGCGCAGCCGGCGGTGCCAGTCATACGCCTGGCTGGTCACGCTCTCCTCGCCCTCGCCCTCGCCGCCGGTATCCACCGCGATGGATGCCACCGGCATGCGGCGGCCGCTGCCGTCCTCGAGCTTGTAGCTGCGCAGCAGCACGTCACGGGTCAACAGATCCCAATCCTCGGGCTGGGTGGCCGGCGAGATGGGGCGCGGCTCCTGGTCATTGTCGGGGCCGCGATCCTCCTTGATGTTGAAACGGTCGATCACCCAGCACTCGCGGTGCGCACCCCAGCCCTGGATCTGCACGACAAAGCGGCGATCCTTGCCGCCCTGTACATCCACGGCGGCGGTCAGGAAGCGCACGCCCTGGGGCACGGTGCGGCGCTGGTAATCCTCGGAGCGATCAGCCAGCCGCTCGCTCGAGCGTTGCGTGGCTGCGCGCCGGCGCAGATACGGCCGGCCCCAATCGGTGTTGATCACCGCTTTGAGCGTTTCCTGGCTGTCAGTCTGCTGGTAAGTCTCCTCGGCACGCCGGAGCTTTTCATTCAGCGACGCCCAGGACTGGAAGGCAGCCGCCGGCCCCTCCATCCAGAATGACGCGATACGCGAGCGGCGCGGGGTGCCGATCATCTCGCCGGCCTCATCGAGCTGGGCACCCTCGGGCACCCAGCGGCCGGCCAGGTTGAGCTGACGCTTAGCAGCGGGGTCGATCTCGGTGCCGCAATGCGGGCAGAACACGCACCCCGCCTGCCGCGAGAAATTGTCCATCACCGGCGGGAACCACTGCCGGCAGTGCGCCTCGGGGCATTGCCAGTACCAGAGCCGCCGGTCGCCGGCGTTGAACAGATCCAGAATGCCGGTGGTGGGCGGTGCCATATGCGGGGCATCGTCGGGTCGCCGCCAGTCGGGATCGGTGATCTCGCGCCCTGGCGAGGATTCGGCCAGCGTCATGCCGGTTGAGCCAAAGGTCTGGGTACGCTTGCTGGCGAGCAGGAACGCACTACCCTCGCCATCCACGTCATCGGGCAGGCGGTCGAAATCGGTGATCAGGACGAACTGATAATCGCTCGAGGCAAGGACGTTTTTTGACGGCCATTTGATGCCCAGGTAGTTGCCGGCGCGGAATGTCTTGTCATGCACGTTGTTGTCGTGCCCGCGCGGACTCATGCGGCCGACCAGGCGAGGCGAGTTGACCAGCATGCGGTCAATGCGTTTCTTGCTGAACTCGCGCGCCTTCTCCTCGCTGATCTGCACGATCAGGCCATCACCCGGGTCACACTCGATCTTGTACGCGACATAACCATCCACCAGGGCATTGGTCTTGCCGGTACGCGCGGGGCCGACAAAGATCACGGCGTCATATAGCCGCGATCCCATGCAATCCAGCGGCTCGCGCATATAAGGGGTGGTGTCTGCGCTCCAGTCGCGCACGGTGCCATCACCGCTGACCACCTTCATGACCTCGGCCGCTGACTCGCTGGGCTGGATGCGGCGAGGCGGCCGGATCAGCTCGGCCACGTCGCGCCGGATAGAGGCGGCACTGGCGGTGCTAGTCATCGGCGCTCTCTCCATCATCCGCGATTACTGCCTGATACATCTGCTCGCGCAGCGCGTCGGTCACCTGCTCCACCAGCTGGATGCTCTCGGGAGCCAGGCCGGCGTCGCGCTCCAGCATGTCGGCCAGCGAATCGAGGCCACTGGCCACCGCCTTGGCTAGCCGGCTCATCTCGCGGTGCGCATCCTCCACCGGCACCAGCAGGCGCAGCTGCTGCTCGAGCTTTACGCGCTCGGTTTCGGACTGATACCACGCCTTGCGATCCTGGGGCGGCAGATCATCGGGATCGCCGCCGGTGGCCCCGATCATGTCGGAGTAGAGTGCGGGGCCGACATCCGCCAGGGCATAGACGCTTGTGCTGCCACGCTGGCCGGCCGGCACTACGCCAGCGGCGCGCAGCCGCTTGCGCACGGTGTCGCGGTGTAATCCGAAGGCGTCAGCAATGCGCGTGATATTCCAGTGGTACGCCTCTTTTAGTGCGCTGATGTCTGCCATGCGCTGGCCACCCTCTGCTGATCACGTCACTGCCGGAGCATCGGCACCATCGGCACCATCGGCACCTCGAAAGTCAATAGCTATGCGGGATTGCGCGCGGTGCCGCTGCCGACGCTAGAAACCCGAAAAAATGCCGAGATCCGCGACTCTGCGCCCCCGTGGTTGCTTCACCCCTAGCCAGAAGGACCCGCAATTTTTCTGCAGGCCGCGTGGTTGCTGGGCTGCAGGCCGGTCACGGCCTGTCAGGCATTACCGCGATGTGAGTAATTTTTCATTTGATCTTCGCTCCACGAGCCGCGACCGGGGGGAAGGAAAGTGATCATGAGTCGATGGGTAACGCCATCTGAAGCTCTTGTCGCCAGTAGTCAGCGCGAGACTCCAGTGCCGGCTTGATCCATCGATGGCTGGCCAGCTCGCGACCGGCAAGGCTCCCCTTGGCATTCTGGTCATCCAGTGCACGGCAGGCCTTTTCGAACTCTTGCATGGCGCTCTGCTCGCCGCGCATCAACGCATCGATGCGTAGGTCACACCATGCGGCAAAGTCATCATCCAGCCACCGCGCGAAGGCCACCGCTAGCTTGGGATGCAGCCATGTACCTTGTAGCAGGCCGCCTCTTCGGGTGCTCACGAGACCGAAGTCCGATTTTCGGACATCGGTCCTCCCCATCGCTCTAGCCAGTGCAGCGATATAGCTTTGGGTTCGCGGAAGCTCCAGCCATTTGGCCGGCCTCTTGCCAAAGCGCCTGGCAATGTCAGTAGCATTGATCCAGCAATCTGTGTTGAAGCGGACCGACTGGCCTTCGTAGTCGAATGGAATAACGTTTGTCATCGGTAGAGCCTTTTAGAGATAGAGCCTGTCACCCAGGAGTCGCCAACCCAGAGAGGCCCGATGAAGCCATCGGCGCTCCTCAGGCTCTATCCTGAAAGGCTCTGGTAAGTACCGGGCACGGGTGAAGCGCCCACAAAAAAGCCCCGCCGGAAGGCAGGGCTTTTCAATTCTTCTGGTGTTACTCGGCAGTCGTCTGCTCGGCCCCATCAGGACCATCGGCCAGGCGCTCGAGGATCGATGCTATCGCCGTGCGGTCAGCATTGAAGCGGCGGCGCTGTGACTCATAGTCGGCCAGCAGGCTGAGCAGATCGCGATTGGAGGCCACTGGCCGATCAGGGGCGGGCAGTGGATTGAGCAGGTAGCTCGGCACTTCGGGTGTGCACTGCCACTCAATGGGCATCACCACTGGCTTGCTCTCGAAGGCGCTGCAGCCACTCAGCAGCAGCATCAGGCACAGGCCGGTCAGCCCACTCAGCAGTCGGCGCATCGTCGTTCTCCATTCGGCGAGCAGCTGCCCGGGCAGCCATGATTGAACGGTCATCCA
>NZ_JADPPY010000031.1:0-39186 GCF_018340035.1 Cobetia sp. MC34 | reverse complement strand
GCGCCAGTTGTACAGTGTCGCAGCGGAGATGCCTTCTTCCTGGGCCACTTCTGCCACCGTGCGGTTGTGCGGCGGGAGCAGCTTCTTGAGGATGGCCTCCCGGCGCTCGTCGGAGTACTTCATCGGAGCCTCATCACGCCCCATATGGTTCAGAGTCTAACAGCCGCTGATACTCCAACTAGCGTGACAGTGGGGGCGGCGAGCGTGGCACGAATCATCTCGCTGTGATTGGCCGACAGCACCATGACGTCGCCCTGTTCGGCGAGTGCCGACAAGGCCTCGCGCATGCCGGTGAAGACCGCTGGCGGCGTCGCCTGGCGGGTATAGGCAAAGACATGTGCGGCAAAGCGCGCGACGGCCTCACCCGTGAAGCCCTGCACACGCGCCATCTCCTCGAAGGTCACGTTGTCCAGCGACTCCCAGCTATCGCGTTCCAGCGCGATCGTCCGCCCTTCCAGACGCGCCGCATGTGCGCAGGCCTTGAAACACAGTGTCAGGCTGTCGGCAATCACACCATCAAAATCAAAGACATATAACGCTTTGTTCATTCTTTTGCTGCCTCAGCTGCCTGCAAGGTGTTGCTCAACGGCTCGCGCTCGCGAGTCGGAATCCGCTCATCGCGCTGCAGAGCGATCAATTCATCGAGCGCCTCCAGCGACTGGGCGGCCTCGAGCGTGTCGTGGAAGAAATAGCGGCGACTGTCATCCATGTAGAGGTGCAGGTGATTGACGATCTGCTCCTCGCCTATCATCAGCACGCCATAGGCCGGCGGCTCATGACTGCCGGCGAGACAATCCGCTGCGGAGACCAGGTCCAGCCCGACCTGATGATTGACGCCCGGCAGGGTCGAGAACGAGAGCCCCCGCCAGACACCGCTGGCCGGACGATGCACATGCCCGAACAGCAAGTGCTCGACATTGCCATGCCGCTGGATCACGTCATGCAGCGCCTGTGAATTCTGCAAGCGGATGTCGTCCATATAGCGGATACCGAGGGCCATGGGCGGATGATGCAGCGCCAGCAGGATACGGCGATCGTGATGCGCAGCCAGACAGGCATCCAGCCACGCCAGGCGGGACTCACACAGCAGACCGCCATGCTCTCCCGCGACGGCCGAATCGAGCATCACCAGCACGCAATCATCGGCGTCGGGGCCGAAGGCATGCGCATACTGCACGAAGCCTCCGTCATCACAGGGCAGCTCCGGGAAGGCGGCCTGCAGAGCCTCACGCGCATCATGATTGCCCATGCCGAGGAAATACGGCATCGACAGTTCTTCCAGTACCTCACGCAGCGCCTGGAAGGCGGCCGGCTCACCGCGATCGGTCAGGTCACCGCTGATGATCACGCCCTGAGCATCGCCGTGGTGCAGATTGATATCGGCGACGGCAGCCGCCAGCCGTGCACGTGGGTCCAGCCCGTAAAGTCGCTTGTCAGGGGCGACCAGATGGGTATCGGTCAGATGAATCAGTTTCATGCTATCGCGCGTTCCATGAGTGCCACCTTGAGGGGCCGCCATTATCAAGCTCTCAGGTGACGACTGCGTGACGCACGCCACACTCTCTTCGTGCAAAGCCAATCGGGTGCAATGGCACCTATCAAAAACGCCGCAGCGCTGAGCGCTGCGGCGTTTGATGTGCCGGTCATGATGCCCAGAGGATCACGGCGTCTTCTTGCTCTCGAAGGACGCTTTCTCGTGGCGCAGGATATTGGCGCTCAGCGCAATGCAGACGCCAGCGGCGACCAGCAGGCACACCGCCACGGCGCCAGAGTTGCTGAAGAAGAAGGCGTAGTTGCCAGCGTGTACCACAGTATCGACAGTTTCCATTGCAAGACTCCTTGCGAAAGCGGATATCGGTTGGGTCTACCAGTACTGCAATAACGGGGCCAGTCCGCACTTATCTCGACAGACCGGCCCCTTCAGGATGTGCGCCGGGACTCAGCTACCAGGGCTCAGCTACCGGGACTCAGCTGATGTCAGGACGCTTGTCCATTGGCGCCGCGACCACCCCACCGGAACGTGCCGGCACGCTGGAGCTCGTCTCGGAGGACAGGCTTTCCGGATAGGCCTTGGCCGGGACTTCGAACAGGTCCAGCCCCAGCACTTCGACATGCGGCGGCACGCGCAGCAGGTTGAACTTCTTGAGCAGATAGGCCACGCCCCAGCCCGGAATGAAGCCCGTCAGTGCCATCACCACCGCGCCGGTCAGCTGGCCGGTGAAGGAAACGTCCGGCACGCCTTCGCCGACATTCGGGAAGCCGGCCGCGAAGATACCCACCAGTACCACGCCGTAGAAGCCGCAGAAGCCATGCACCGCGAAGGCGCCGACGGAGTCATCCAGGCCACGCTTCTCGAGCAGTGCGCCGATCTTCGGCATCAGGGCGCCACCGGAGACCGCCAGCACGAAGGCCAGGCCCGGGTTGTAGAGATCCAGCCCCGCCGCGACGGTGATGATGCCGCCCAGAGCACCGGACATGGTCCAGAAGGGATCACGCGAGGACAGATAAGCACCGATCACGCCACCACCGAAGCCCATCAGGGTATTGAAGGCGAAGGCAGAAAGGTTGGTGCGATTGCCGTAGATGGTGGTCCAGCCGATGTCACCGGTGTTGAAGATGATGCAGCCACCGAGGAAGCCGAAGAAACCGACGATGATCAGCATCAGGCCGATCAACGTCATCGGCATGTTGTGCGGCGCGATCACCTGCGGCTTGCCATCGTCACTGTACTTGCCGATGCGCGCTCCCAGATTGAGCAGCACACCCAGCGCGAAGAAGCCGGCCACGGCGTGCACCACACCGGCGGCGCCGACATCGTGGTAGCCCAGCTTGTGCAGCATCCAGCCATCCGGATGCCAACCCCAGGCGCCCGCCATGATCCAGACACCGGCACCGAGAATCACCGCCAGAATCAGGAAGGCCCCCAGGCGGATGCGTTCGATCACCGCCCCCGACAGGATGGAGCCGGTGGTCGCGCCGAACAGGGCAAAGGCGGCGAAGAAGATGCCGGTGCCCATGTCATCGGCGTCCGGACGCATGCTCGCGCTCCACGGCAGAGCGGCGGAGGCCTCGATGGGGATCAGCCCGTTGGGGAAGGCGTTGTAGATCCACCAGCCCACGAAGTAGAAGGCGGGGATGATCGAGGCCAGCGTCAGCACGTTCTTCATGCCGGATGCCAACGCATTCTTGGAACGCGAGGCACCGATCTCATAGGCCAGAAAGCCTGCATGGATCAGGAACATGATGGCGGTACACCACCAATAGAACACCTCGATGTTCATCGCCTGATGCATATCCAATATGCTTTGCAACGTCTTTTCATCCATCGTCTTTTCTCCTTTACCGGAGCCTGTGGATCAGCGCGCCTCACTGTGCAAGCGGCACTGCCCGTCCGGGGGTTGTTGTTGTTTTTCAAGGGGACCTGCTGGATAAAGCAAGCGACATGCCAGATGACCCTGATTGGCCACCCTCAGCAATTCGTTGTTTTTACTGCGTCATTCTTGAAATCGAGGACTCCTCTTCAGATATGAAGCCCATGAAGCCTTCCCTGCGAGGAGGATGGGCGTTATTGAGGCATGCCGGCCACGGCATGCACCGTGAGATGACTTGCAGGGCGCTGCATATACGCAAGTCATTGCTCGCGACTCACCTCTCATTCCCCCGCCTGGCAGTGAGATCAGCTACGCACCTTGAGGCGCTCCGGGTCATGGAAGGGCAATGTCACCACCTCGGCGGCGAGGCGCTTCTGATGGCCATCCAGCTGGCCGATCTCAAGCTGGGTTCCCGGGCTTGCGAAGTCCGGTGCCAGGCGGCACATCGCGATGGAGCGATCGAGCAGCGGCGACTGGGTGGCACTGGTGACCACGCCCACCGGATAGCGGCCGTGGTAGACGAGGTCGCCATGGCTGACCAGCTCGCTGCTGTGCATCTTCAGGCCCATCACGCGATGCCGTGATTCCGGCGCCTCGCGTTGCAGCGCTGCCCGCCCGACGAAATCATCCTCCTTGCTCCTCATCGGCACGGTGAAGCCGATGCCCGCCTCATAGGGGGAGGTCTGCGGGCAGAATTCATGACCGGCGAAGATCAGCCCCGCCTCGATTCTCAGCATGTCGAGGGCATCCAGTCCCAGCGGCGCGATGCCATGGGGCTCACCCGCCGCCCAGATCGCCTCCCACACGGCCGGGGCGTCCTTGGGATGGCACCAGATTTCATAACCGAGCTCGCCGGTATAGCCGGTACGCGACACCATCAGCGGAATGCCATCCGGCCCCGACAGACGACCGATCATGAAGCGGAACCAGCCCAGCCCCTGAACGTCTGGCTGGGTACGCGCATTCCAGATCAGCGGCGCCAGCACCTCGCGGCTCTTCGGGCCCTGCAGCGCGACGTTGTGCAGCTGATGAGTGGAGTCACGCACCGTGACGCGATAGCCCTGGCGCTGGGCAAGCTCCCTGAGCCACTGGCCGCTGGCCGGGTCACCGCAGATCCAGCGGAAGGTCTGCTCGCCCATGCGGAACAAGGTGCCGTCATCGAGCATGCCGCCGGTTTCCTGACACATGGCCGAGTACACCACCTCGCCGATGGAGAGCCGTCGTACATTGCGGGTCAATGCGTATTGCAGCAGGCGTTCGGCATCGGGACCGGCGACCTCGAACTTGCGCAGCGCCGAAAGATCCATCATCGCGACCCGCTCGCGGCAGGCCAGATATTCGGCCCGCGCGCCCCATCCTTCGTAATGCGTGGCCAGCCAGTAGCCGTGGTAGTCGATGAACTGCTTGGTCAAGGCGGAGGTGCAGGGATGAAAGGCGGTGGGCAGTGTCATGCGCGGCAATTCCTCGGGCCGATTGCGATAGGCGATCCCACGGGGGAAATCATGTTCAGCGGCGTAGATGCGCACCTGGATATCGGTCGGCACCCAGCCATTGGCGGCGTCGATGTCATCCGGACAGGCCGATGAGGCGCAGATGAGGTCACGGTCGGCGCGCAGCAGTACGTAATCGCCGGGACGCGACCAGGGCTCGTCCACCGCCAGGGTGCCGCAGGGCTCTACATAGGCATTGAAGAAGAAGTTGATCGCCGGCCAGCTGGCACGCTGTTGAATGCCATGCGACGCCGACAGGGCATTGTTGAAATTGATCGTGCAGCTATCGTGGCCGAAGTAGCCGTGGTGTTCGTAATACTGCGGCGAACAGGCGAGCATGAAGCTGTCATGGCGCCCCACCGTGTCCTGCACCACTTCCAGCATCGGATGCAGATGCTGATCGAAGAACACCGAATAGAGCCCCGGATTGGGCATGCAATGACCGGACAGGCTGCGCGTGGCGCCGGCGTCCAGCCCCAGCTCTTTACCCTGCGCCCAGGCATTGGCATCGAAGGCCACGAAATCGGAGCACTGACGACCCGCCACATCGATGATCTGGATCCACTCGCCCTGCTTGACCTCATAGACCTCGACCGTGCCCGCCGAGACTCTCGTCTCCTGCTTGATCGGCGCCAAGGGCGCTGGCAGCTGCTCCTGCCCCACCAGCCCCTCGCAGAAGTGCGAGACCTCAAGCTCGGTGGCCAGATGCTTGCCATCGAGCTGCATGTCATCACCGGGGGCCAGCAGAATCAGGCGCGCGGCAGGCGCTTCACGCGGCCAGCGAATCTCGGCCGGCAACCCGGCCACTGACAAGCGCTGCCACTGCGACAGTGGCACCTGCGCGACTCCCAGCGCTGCCAGACGCTGCTGGGTGAACGGGCTTCGTGCCTGCTCGGCCTTACCCTCTTCTGCCCCTTGTGGCTGGCTGGCAAAGGCATGTTCTTCCAGACAGGTGATGCTGGCGTAGCGCGCGAGTGTCAGTCCATCGACTGCGTCTGCCCCTCCAACTTCTGCCGCCCCGTGCTGTCCCTCCCGGCCCCCTGATGGCAATAGCAGCCACTCGCAGGCCTGGGCACCATCGACGGATGACACCTGCACGCTGTCCCCCGGCGACAGCTCAAGCGCCAGCGCATCCAGCCCGGGTATTCGATAACGATACGGCTGGCACGGCGTGGCAGCGGGTATCTCGACTGCAAGCTCCATCGTGGTGATACCTCTTGTGGTCATGGCAAGTGGGTTCGGCGTTGCACGCGTGATGGGACGAAGCCGCGCCCCGATGTGCCTGGATGGTGCATGTTCCCTTCTGTGACGCACCACGTTCTTCATGGTTAATTAAATTTACTCACAGTGGAGATCGCGACAATCCATCAAGAGAGGTACCCATGAAGGGGTAAGCCGTTCACTGGCATGAAGCTTGCTCATCAAGCTTGCTGACGCGACATCGCAAGCCCGAAGAAAGAACCCCGAAGCAGGAAGTAGAGAGAGGAGCTCGCATGCAAGTCATTCTCGGCGCAGGGAAGGAAGGCAAGGTGCCTGCTGCACGAACGGCGGCCGCCCTGGATGATGTACGCCGCGCCGACGACCCACTGCACTCCTCCCCCGGCGATACGAGGCGCGAGACGCCAAAGCTCGACGCCATCACCCTGCGCATCGCCACCTGCGCTGACCTCACGGAGACGCTGCCATCATTGCTGGGAGAGCTGCTGCGAGAGCTTTGGGGAGAACTTCAGGGAGAGTGGATGGACTTACTGAACCAGCAGATTGCCGGCACTCAGGCTTGCTCACGTCCTGTCGAGAGCTGCGTGCTGCATCGCGGGGTCGATCAGCAACGCCATGAAGTGATCGCGCCGGCTGGCCTCGCCCTGCCCGCAAAGACGCGTCAGACCCTGCAGGAGATCGTCAGCCAGATCGCCCACGATGCGCACGCAAGCCGCCAGCCGTTAGCTGTCTCGGGCAGGCCCCACGGGGTGTTGATCGCCCTCACCCACACCACTGACAGCCAGGCGACAGGCGATGACTGGTTGTGGCTTGGAGAGCCGGCCGCCGCAGCCCTCGAATCGAGGCTCGCGAGCGCCGCCATCGATGCTCTGAGTCGTGGCCTGGCACTGCATCAGCAGCAACAGGCGCGTCACGCCGAAGACAGGAAGGCAGCGGTGGCGCAGGCGCTGAAGAACGAACGCCGACATCTGGCGGCGGAACTGCACGACACCCTCGCCCAGGAATTGAGTTATCTGCAGATGCAGAGCGCACGCCTGACTCGCGCCGCTCGTCATGCGCCACAGGAAGTGCAGGCACTGGCCGAGGACGTGCATACCCAGGCCCGGCGCGCCTTGCGCCAGACCCGGGAACTGATCAACGGCGCGCACGCCACCTGGGGAGACGCGCCGCTGGCCTGTGTGCTGGATAACTTGATCGAGGAATTCGAGACACGCTCGGGGCTGGTGTTCGAGCTCGACAATCGCATCCAGTCGCTGCACCTCCCCGATGCCCAGGCCCTGCAGGTGATGTTCATCGTGCGTGAAGCGATGACCAACAGCGTGCGCCATGCCCAGGCCAGCCACCTGCGCCTGCAATTGCTCTATCAGTCTTCAGGGCCTCATCAATCTTCAGGGCCTCAGCCGGCGGAGCGGGTGTTGCTGACCATCGAGGACAACGGCTGCGGCTTTGACCCCGCCGACATCGCCCCCGCCCATTTCGGACTGGGCATCATGCAGGATCGCGCACGCCAGCTCGGGGCCGACTTTGCCATCACCCAACCCCGCCAGGGCGGTACCCGCGTGACACTGAGCTGGGAGCGCCACGACACATGACCGTGACTCGCCAGATGTCCTCGACACACCAGACACCCTCGACACCCCCGACACGAGTCGTGCTCGTCGACGACCATCCGCTGTTTCGGCGCGGGCTGGCTGAGCTTTTGAGTGAAGGTGGCCTGTTCGAGGTCGTGGCCGACTTCGATGACGGCACCGATCTGCTTGACGCCCTGCCCACCCTCGCCCCGGAGCTGGTGATCGTCGACTGGCAGATGCCGCAGCTCGATGGCCTGACCCTGATGCGCCATCTCAAGCAGCGTGATGCCACCCTCAGGGTAGTGCTGCTGACCGCCTCCGATGACAGCCGCCACCTGTTGGATGCCATCCAGCAAGGGGCGGATGGCTACCTGATGAAGGACACCGACCCCGAACGCATTCTCGAGCGCCTGCAGGCCGTGGTCGACGGCAAGCTGGGGCTGGAAGAAGAGACCTTGCTGCTGCTCGCCCGGCGTCTGCAGCAGGACCACCGCCAGCGCGAACAACACTCGCAAGCACAGACGCATAAACAACAGCATAAACAGCAGCAGGAGCGGGAGCAGACTGAGGCGCCGCCAGCCGCGGCGAAGCCCTCTGCTGGCTCCACGCTCGACGGGGCCGCCGCTCTCGACCGACCCACGACACCTGACCGACACACGACACCTGACTGGCCCAAGACACCTGAATTGCCCAAGGCACCTGACTGGTACGAAGGCCTGACCGAGCGTGAACGCGACACCCTCAAATGGATCGGGCGCGGCCTCAGCAACAAGCTGATTGCCCGCGAGCTGGGCATCAGTGACAGCACGGTGAAGGTCTACGTCAAGAATCTGCTGCGCAAGCTGAACCTGCATTCGCGACTGGAGCTGGCCGCCTGGGTCTACGCTCACCCGCTGACGCCCGCGAGCGATGCCAGCCGAGCGCCCGCCGCGGACGCGACAGGTGCCGAAACGGATACGACCCGGGCCAAAAAGGAGAGCCTGCGATGATGCGCTTTCTCGAACAGTTCGCCTCCGCCTCGATTGCCTCACCCGCCTCGACTGCCTCGCCCTTCAGCGCCCAGGCGATTCTCGATGGGCTGAGTGATGCCGTGCTGGTGGTGGATGCCGACAGTACCCTGCTGTATGCCTCGCGCGGCTGGCAATCCCTGAGCGGACACGAAACGCGCGACCCACGGGAAGACATGCCAACCGCCACTCGGGCGGACGGGCACGGCACGGCAGCGCAGCGCCTGCGCGATGCCCTGCACCCCGCGGATCAATCGCGCTGGGACATGCTCGCCCGCCACGTTTCGCGCCGCGAACGCCCTGACTGCTGGCGATTGCGCATCATGGGGGCGGACCACCACTATCGCTGGTGTGAAGTGCGCAGCCAGTCGCTCTCGCTGGCCTCGCCCTGGCCCGCCACGCTCACCCTGCATGACATCAGCGAGCGCGTGCAGCAGGAGCAGATCGACGCCGCCAACCTGCGCAGCCTGACGCGGCTGATCAAGGGGCTGCCCGCGATGGTCTATCGTGCGCGCAACAACCGCCACTGGTCGATGGAATACATCAGTGACGGCTGCCTGGCCATCACCGGCCTCAGCCCCCAGCAACTGCTCGATCATCCCTCCCTTACCTACGGCGAGATGATCCATCCCGAAGATGCCGACCGCGTGTGGGATCAGGTGCAGGCAGCCCTTGAGGCCCGCACCCCCTTCACCCTTGCCTACCGCATTCGCCATCGCGACGGCGAGGTCATCCGGGTGCAGGAAAAGGGCCATGGCATCTATTCACCGGATGGCACGCCCTTGGCGGTGGAGGGCATCATCTTCGCCGTCGACACCTCGGCTATTCCAGGCGTACCGCCATCGACTGACGCATGAAATGAGACATGAACTGAGACATGAACTGATGTACCCCTTTATGGCTACCCTTTCCGAGCAATGTGCAGCCGGAGCACATCTCGCTAGCCTGTTTCGTTGTCAGTGTTTCACGACGTCACCACGTCCTGAAGCCTCGGATAACGCATGAAGACACAACAAGAACAGGAAGGTATCCATGACCCAACGTATCGCGATCATCGGTGCAGGACCCAGTGGCCTGGCTCAATTGCGTGCCTTTCAATCCGCCGCCGACAAGGGCATCGAGATTCCCGAGATTGTCTGTTACGAAAAGCAGGATGACTGGGGCGGTCTGTGGAATTACAGCTGGCGTACCGGACTGGATGCCCACGGCGAGCCGGTCCACGGCAGCATGTATCGCTACCTCTGGTCGAATGGCCCCAAGGAATGTCTCGAATTCGCCGACTACTCCTTTGAAGAACATTTCGGGCGCCCTATCGCCTCCTATCCGCCGCGCGCGGTGCTGTTCGACTACATCAAGGGTCGCGTCGAGAAGGCCGGCGTGCGCAAGTACATCCGCTTCGGTTGCCCGGTGCGCCAGGTCACCTTCGATGATGCCAGCCAGCAATTCACGGTCAGCGTGCATGACCAGGCGCTCGATCTGGTGACCAGCGAAAGATTCGATCACGTCATCGTGGCCTCCGGGCATTTCTCGACGCCCAATGTGCCGGAATTCCCCGGTTTCTCGAGCTTCAATGGCCGCATTCTGCATGCCCATGACTTCCGTGATGCACTGGAATTCAAGGGCAAGGACCTGCTGTTGCTCGGCAGCAGCTATTCCGCCGAGGACATCGGCTCGCAGTGCTACAAGTATGGTGCGCGCAGCATCACCACCAGCTATCGCACCGCCCCGATGGGCTTCAAATGGCCGGACAACTGGGAAGAGAAGCCGCTGCTGGTGAAGGTCGATCGCGATACCGCCTACTTCAGTGACGGCAGCCACAAGCGCGTCGATGCCATCATCCTGTGCACCGGCTATCTGCACCACTTCCCGTTCCTCGAGGAGTCGCTGCGCCTCAAGACCCAGAACCGCATGTGGCCGCTGGGGCTCTACAAGGGGGTGGCGTGGGAAGAGAATCCGCGCCTGTTCTATCTCGGCATGCAGGACCAGTGGTACACCTTCAACATGTTCGATGCCCAAGCCTGGTGGGTGCGTGATGCGATTCTCGGCACCCTGCCCCTGCCGTCATTGGACGCGATGCGTGCAGACAGTCTGGCGTGGCGGGCCCGCGAGGAAACGCTGGAAAGTGATGAGGACATGATTCTTTTCCAGGGCGATTACGTGAAATCGCTGATCGAGGAGACCGACTACCCGAGCTTCGATATCGATGGCGTGAATCGTACCTTCCTGGAATGGGAGCATCACAAGCACGAGAACATCATGACCTTCCGCGATCACGGCTATCGCTCCTTGATGACCGGCACCCTAGCGCCCAGGCATCACACGCCGTGGCTGGAGGCGATGGATGACTCGCTGGAAGCCTATCTGGCCCAACCTGCCGAGGCCGCGACACCACTCAACGAGGAGTCAGCTGCTCAGGCGACGACCACGCCGCTGGCCTCCTGACGCTCCTGGTCACCTGGGCTCGTGTTCAAAGGGGCTTCTGGTCTCAGGGGTTCGTGTTGACAGGGGCTCTGGCCAAACAAGGCTGCACGAACGACTTGCCAGGCAGCAGGTGGAGGGACAACAGGCGGAGGGGCTCCCTCCGCCTTTTCCTGCATCAAAACATCAACAAAAACTCATATAGACTGGTATTGGTTGTTGGATATTGATGAAACGCAGGTCTCTCACAGGTGATGAAACACCGCATTTCCCGACACCCCACAAGGACACCCGATCACCATGCGCATCACGCTCTACTTCCTGATCTCGACCCTGTGCGAAATCGGCTGGGCCACGGGCCTGAAGGTCGCCGACAGTCCGCTTGAATGGGCACTGACGGTGCTGCTGGTCATCATCAGCCTGAGTCTGGTCACCCAGATCGCCAAGACACTGCCTGCCAGCACCACCTACGCCATCTTCGTCGGCCTGGGCACGGTGGGGACGGTGGTGGCTGACCTGCTGTTCTTCGATCTCGAATTCCAGTGGTCCACGCTGGGCTTCGTGGTGCTGATGCTGATCGGCATCATCGTGCTCAAGACGGCCCCCAGCGCACCTGCCGACAAGCAGCCTCGCGCGAGTGCCACACCGCAGACCACCTTCAGTGAATGACCAGGAGTGACGCCATGGATTGGGTCTATCTGATCGCCGCCGGCTGCTGTGAAGTCGTCGGCGTCACCGGTTTCAACCAGTACGCCAATCAGCACCGCCGCATGGGCGTGTTGCTGGTCGCGCTGGGCTTCAGCTCCTCCTTGAGCCTGCTGTATCTGGCCATGGACACCATCAGTCTGGGCATCGCCTATGCCGTGTTCTCCGGCATCGGGACCGTGGTCAGCGCCATCATCGGCGTGCTGTTCTGGCGCGAGCACTTCTCGTTTCGCCGCATGGCCTGCATCGGCGTCATCGTGCTGTCCATCGCCGGTCTGCACCTGTCCGGCGGGCATTGAGGGTCGGTCGGCGGTTGATTATTGCCATTTGTGCAACAACCAATTGCCGACCGGCGCCTTTTTCTGCCCGCGCCAGTGCACTAGCCTCGTGAACCAGCCTCCTGGACTCGGCACCGCAGGCACCCGCCTGAGTGCCTGTCCCTGCGGCATCCTCTGACAACCCATCGTGAAGGAGGTCTCGTTCATGTCAGCGCCCGTCCCTACCCGCATGGCGTTCGTCAATTATCAGCTCGACTGCCCGGAAGGCCTGCAGATCAAGGTGGACCCGAACGGCGAGACCGGTCGCCGCATCGAGCCGGAGCATGACCGCCGCGGTGTCAGGCTGCAGGACCTGCGCGCCACACCGCCCAGCTTCGCCTGCCAGGGGCTGCTGTTTCTCGACACGCCCGAACTTGCCGTCGATGTGCGCGATGCCAAGGTGCGCGATCGCCTGCACACACCGGCCATCGAGGCATTGCTCAAGCAGCAGCTCGGCGTCAGTGAAGTGCAGGTGTTCGACCACACCCTGCGCGGCTTCGAGGGTGAGCGCGTGCCGGCGAAGCATGTGCATGTCGACTACTCGCCGCGCTCTGGCCCGCAGCGCGTACGCGATCTGCTCCCGCCCGAGCAGGCGGAGCAGTGGCTGAGCGGCCACTACGGCATCGTCAATGTCTGGCAGCCGGTCGAGCAGGCCGTCGCACGTGACCCGCTGGCCTTCGCCGATACCCAGAGCGTGGAACACGAGGACTGGGTCAACATCGATATCCTCTATCCGGACCGCTGCGGCCAGATTCAGGGCCTCGTGCACAATCCGGCTCACCGCTGGTACTTCGCCTCACAGATGCGTCCCGACGAAGCCATCGTCTTCAATGCCTTCGACAGCGCCGGCAAGCCACCGGTCGCGCATACCGCGGCCGAGCTGCTCGATACGCCCGACGATGCGCCGACACGCACCAGTCTCGAGACGCGGGTATTGGTCCGCTATCCCGACTGAGGTGTCACGACCGCTGGTTGAAAACGGCTGGTCGGTGGCGGCTGGTTGAAAATGACTGGTTGGTGGCGGCTGAGCGCCGCGGTCGAGATGGCAGACACCTGGCCCATCCGGGTAGCTGCCCCTCTCTCGCCCCTCTCCCGCCGCTCTCACGCCCCTATCGGCACTCGCCGCCAGATGACCGTCGTCCAGACCTCCCTCCTTGCAGGCCTGGCGGCCACCGCTTGGCGGCCACCACGTTCTCGTCACACATTCTTCGTCATTCAGGAGCTTTGCCATGGGCTTGTCTTTCCATGTCGTCCGCCACGAACGCGGCTTCTCTCCCACGCCCCTGCCCATCTGGACCGACAACGGCGACGTGTCTGATCTCTTCGAGGCCGACGCGGCGCCAGAGGTAGTCCGTCAGGAAGTCGAGGGTGTCCCGGGTGCCTTCCAGCTGCTCAATGTGCTGACACCCGCCGAGGCCGACAACTTCGTCGCCGCCCTGGAAGAAATGGGCTTCGAGGAAGATGCGCCCGTCTCCCTGCCGCGTTCGGTACGCCACAACCACAACGTCAACTGGGTCGTCAGTGAAGCGGTCGATCAGGTCATCTGGCAGCGTTCGGCGCCGCTGGTGACCGAGCAGATCCAGGGCGAAGGCGCCAAGGGCATCAATGCGCGCTTTCGCGTCTATCGCTACGAGGCCGGCGACTTCTTCAAGCCGCACACCGATGGTGCCTGGCCGGGCAGTCGCGTCATCAATGGCGAGATCGTCCAGGACGCCTATCCGGGCCTGATGAGCCAGTACACCTTCCTCATCTTCCTGAGCGATGGTTATACCGGCGGGCGCACCGAGTTTCTGGTCAGCCGTCGCGACCCCGGCAAGCCGGCCCAGTCGCAGGATGATATCCAGAAGGTCTCGGTCTCCACGCCCAAGGGTGGCGTACTATGCTTCCCGCATGGCTCGCACCCGCAGCACTGCGTGCATGCCGGAGAGCCGATCCGCGACGGTGCCAAGTACATCATCCGCAGCGATATCCTCTACTGATGGCTGCCTGAGCAGCAGCAGTGGCCAGGCGCCGCTTGGCAGGTACCGCCTGGTAGATGCCGCTTGATAAGTACCAAGCGCGCAGTCTGAAAACACGAAGGGCCCGATCTCTCGAGGCCGGGCCCTTCGTGTTTTCCTGCGTGCCATTCACAGGGCTTGTCAGCAGGACAGCCGCTCGCGGCGGGCAAGCAGGAAGTCGACCCAGGCACGTACGCGCGGGTTGTGCTGATTCTCGCGCGCGAAGACGACGTGGATACCGGTGTCGAAATCCGATGAGGTGACCTGAAAGTCCTCCAGCACCGGCAGCAGGCGGCCACTTGCCAGCTCTTCCCGAATGGCCCAGAGCGGCTGCACCACCACACCGGCGCCCCCCAGTGCCGCCTGGGTGAGAATGTCGGCGTTGTTGGTGCGCAGTGCGCGGGCGCGCACCGAGATGCGATGCTCTCGATCGCCCTGCACCAGCCGCCAGTGATGATTGGCGGTGGTATAGCTGAAGGTCAGCAGACGGTGCTGCTCCAGGTCCTGTGGCTGATGGATAGGCGGCTGGGCGGCGAGGTAGGACGGCGCGGCAGCCAGCACGAAGCGCTGATCACTGATATGGCGCGCGATCAGGCTCGAATCTTCCAGATGGCCGATGCGCAGGGCCACGTCGAAGTGGTCCTCGACCAGGTCCACCCGCTGGTCGCTGCTGACGATATCCAGCGCCACCTCGGGATAGCACTGCATGAACTCGCTCACCAGCGGTGCCAGATAGAGGCGTGAATAGCGCCATGGCACCGAGATGCGCAGCGGCCCCGCGACCCGCTCGCTCAGCGTCTCCAGCTCATCCTCCAGTTGGTCCACCTCGGCCAGAATGGCGCGAAAGCGGATCAGGGCGCGCTCGCCGGCCGGCGACAGCCGTACATGGCGCGTGGTGCGCACCAGCAGCGGCTCGCCCAGCTGGCGCTCCAGATGATTGACGTGACGCGTCGCCGTGGAACTGGCGATATCCAGCTCCCGCGCCGCCACATTGAAGCTCTGATGCTCCGCCACCTTGAGAAAGGTGCGCAGGCGTTGGGTCAGTTCGTTCATGGTGCTCCTGCTGTGCCCTCCATCGAAAGGTCGGCGTCCTTGTCGTACAGCCAAGCGGCCAGACAACCGGTTGGCGCTCGCCAGCCACGAGCATATCATCGACGCACCGCAGGATGACCGCGACACGAGGATGAACGACATGGACATGATAAGCAGCATGAAAGGACTCGCCGGTGGCGTCCTGATCGGTCTCTCGGCAGTGATGCTGATGGCCTTGCTGGGACGTATCGCCGGTATCAGTGGCATCACGCGCGGTGCGCTGCTGGAATCAGGCCAGGACCGCCGCTGGCGTCTCGCCTTCGTGCTCGGGTTGATCAGCGGCCCGCTGCTGCTTTTGCTGCTCAATCTTGACTGGGGCAATGTGGCCGCAAGCACGGATGCGCTGATCGGCAATCCCGCCAGCGGGGTGCTGAGCATGATGTTCGCCGGTCTGCTGGTAGGTATCGGAACAGGCATCGGCGGCGGCTGTACCAGTGGTCATGGTGTCTGCGGTATCGCGCGTCTCTCCCCCCGCTCGCTGGTGGCTACGGTGGTGTTCGTGACTGTGGCCATGCTGACGGTGTTCGTGAGCCAACATCTGCTGGGGGAGTCACCATGAAAACGGTCATCGGCTTTCTCACCGGGCTGGTCTTCAGCCTCGGGCTGACACTCAGCGGCATGACCGACCCCGCACGTGTGGTCGGCTTTCTCGACGTGGCCGGAGACTGGGACCCCACGCTGATCTTCGTGCTGGGCGGTGCCGTCATCACCACCTTCCTCGGCTATCGACTCGTCTGGCGGCGTGGCACTCCCCTGCTGGGCGAGCGCTTCCAACTGCCCACGCGCCGCGATATCGATGGCCGCCTGCTGCTCGGCGCGGCGCTGTTCGGTATCGGCTGGGGGCTGAGCGGCTACTGCCCCGGGCCTGCCATCGTCTCCAGCAGCGCCATGAGTCTGCCATTGGCGGGCTTTCTGGTGACGATGCTACTGGGCTGGTGGCTGGCCACCCGCCTGACGCGCAATAGCTGATCTGATAACCCCGCCTTGAAACGCAAACGCCCGCCAAATGGCGGGCGTTTGCGTCTTCCTACATGGGAGTCCGTCACGACTAGACGATGCCCTTGGCCTTCATTTCGCGCAGCACGGCAGCGACATAGTGCATCTCCTCCGGCGTGCCGAGTGACATGCGACACCAGCCATCCGCCGGCGGGAAGGCACGCCCGATCAGCACGTGTCGTTCCTTCATCGCGGTCTGGAATTCCTTCAGCGGCCTGGAGATACGGTGGAAGACGAAGTTGGTCTGCCCCGGCAGATACTCCCAGCCCAGCTCGTCGAGCGTCGCCGTGAAGATGGCGCGCGCTTCATCGTTGCTCTGCTTGCTGTGGACCAGAAACTCCGGTGACTGCATGGAGGCCGTCGCCGCCATCACGCCAGGATATGACAGCGTCATGGCATCGTCTTCGACATAGTGGGAGACATGCTCGAGACGATCGACATCGCTGACGGCGTAGCCGACACGCAGGCCAGCCATGGCGTGAATCTTGGAGAAGGTCTTCAGCAGCAGGATGTTCTTGGCGCCACCAGCAATCAGATGATCGGCGGAGCGGAAGGCAGGGTCATTGACGAATTCGGCATAGGCTTCATCGATGATGAACAGCGTATCGTCGCGGCTGTCGTTGACCCAGGCCTCCAGTTCATCACTGGAAATGATGGTCGAGGTCGGGTTGTTGGGGTTCACCAGATAGACGATGGAGGGGCCGGAGTGGTCGGCCACGGCCTGCTTCATGTCGGAAATCTTGAATGACCAGTCCTCGCGCGAGGACGGCACCTTGCGAATGGCGAGGTCATAGAAGCCGGCATACAGGGCGCCATCGCCATAAGTCAGCTCGGGAATCACCAGCTGGGTATCGGGAGTCGCATGGGCCAGCACACTGGCACGGATCGCATCGGAGGAGCCCGGCGTGAACAGAATGCTCTCGCTCGGCACCTTGTGATGAGTCGCCACCAGGGACTGCAATTTGCCCAGATGGGCGAAGGGATACCGATTGGAATGCGGGATGGATGCCGCTGCGGCACGCTGTGCAGACGGTGCCATACCCAGCGCATTCTCGTTGTAGTTGAGCCGCACCGGAGACTTGGCGGAAGGCTTGAGCACCGCCGCCGCAGGTGCCGTCTCCTTGGCCAAGGCACTGGGAATCCCCGGCAGGAACTGACCCAACGCCGCCCCGGCAATTGCCGCCCCACTCATGCCCAGGAAACCACGACGCGAACGCGATGATGGAGAGCCCTTCTCAACCGCCTGAACCACAGAAGACTCCTGCAGATCCTTCTCGACTACGTCTGTCATCGTGTGTCCTTTGTCTATCGCTGCTGCCCTTCCCCCTCGTGTGAAGCCACACGGGCAATCGGGAGCAAGCCGTTGTTTTTGTATGTGCTAATAAAGCACCACCAACGTATAAGACTTTGGTGAGAGGCACAACGAAACGACGCGCCGGATCGCGCAACCATGCGCCGCGGCAAGGGCAACCCCTCGGGGAAGTCGCGCACTGCATTGTGAGCGCTCGGTAAAGCAGATAAATAAACTGCTCATGACACGAAGACGCCGGCCATTGGCCGGCGTCTTGAATCCCATTCAAAGCTGAATCATCCAGTAGATTCCTGAGCAATCTCCCTGATGACCAGGCTACCCAGCTGACGAGTGTTGTGCGGATTGCCGTTGCCATTCACCAGCGGCAGATTCAACTGTTTTGCCAATTCACGCAGCACTGGCTGAACAGGGCTCACTGACTGCATCCCCTGACCATCATCACGCTCGACTTCGATGCTGCCGTTCTCAAGCTCACGAACAAGACAAGACGCGAACATGACTTCACGCACGGCTTTCAGCTCGCTGCGTGGCTTCGTAGTCTTGGCCAATCGAGACAACGAGATACTCTGCTTGCCCGCGCGCTCCGGCGACATCAGCGACCGGGCCTCTTCCACTGTGGCATCCAGCAACTTCTCGATCTGCATCTCTTCTGTATTGATACGCAGGATGATGATGCGCTCCACTTCATCCAACGAACGGGGATTGAAAGCAACATTGCCCCCACCGCCCATCATCGCAGTGGTTTTGACCGAGATTCGCTCACCGTCACCGCTTACCACGTCATAGCCGCGCTGATTCACCTCGGTCGCCATCTGACCATTGGTGATCAATGCAGCGTAAAGCTCACCAATGCGTCCGCAAAGATGACGTAGCTCAGTCGGCGGCACGCCCCAGTTCAGTTCTCGCTCGAACCAGGCCATTGCCTCACCCAAGGATTGGATGATCTGCATCTGTGAAAGTGCCATGATCAACTACTCATAGAAGGTTTACATATGCATAATGCATTTATATTACGGCCTTATACGCTCTTCAAAACGGACTGACTTGTTCATCACTTTCAGTTTTGCAAGAGAAATCTGAAACTGCCCGTTACTAGGTAATTTCTTTTCAGAAAACTGCTGCCAGACTAATGACCCAGGGCCATTATAGATTTCTTCAAAGCTACCATCGGGTAAAATCTTGATCACAATTGCATGCTCGGGCTCACTGCGAAATGCAACCGATTTCGCTTGTGTTGCCTTGATTTCGATCTTGGTACCGCACTTGGCGATAGCGTCATACCCTTTGTTGGAAGCAGTCAAAAGCTCTAGATCATATGCATTGGCAACTAGACACTCTCCTAGACTCCCTACCATATGGCCATCCGGAGTGAAATGTCGCCCGGGGAACATTTCTTCCAGCTCATTAACAATATTATATAAGTCGCCTACCAAGCTTTTGAGTTTATTTTTATCCACAATTTAGTCATCAATTATCCAAGGTAATCACATATTATCTTTACCATATTTTGAAAACAACCAATTGTGTATTAAAAATATCTCTGGATTTCTCTCTCACTGGTCACTGGATAGCACTCACTCTCGACTGACTTCACCAAGGTGCAAGAGACGGAGAAATTCATCAAATTGGTGCAGCGTACGCTTTCGATATGCATATCCATGCTGCATGAAATCTTATATAGCATTGTTTTATATGAAGAAATTCTCTCCGGCACACTTCCTGCTAGACATTCACCGAGGCACCGATAGGCATACAACAATCGAAAATCTACACCAATGGAGCGCTAGGGTTCCGGTGACTGGCTGATAGCCGTCACGACTGGTCCGAGAGCACTCGACCTCCAAGCTGGGGGTTACACGGCGGGACAAAAGCCCGGGAGACGCAAAGCCTGTAAAGGTCGGCGCCTCTCACTTTTTCCGCCGGAGATAACGACAATGACCCAGCTCACTCGCCTTTCCCAGTCCGCGACTTCCCCCTCGGATGCCAGCGCCCAGGTGTCATCCGCTGCTGTCTCATCTGCTTCATCCGCCGTTTCCCGAAACGCTTCCAGACGTGCTGCGCTGGCCGGCGCCCTGCTGCTTGGCGCATCGCTGAGCCCGCAGGCCATGGCGCAGGATTCCTTCAGCGTGTGCTGGTCGGTGTATGCCGGCTGGATGCCGTGGGAATACGCGGACACCCAGGGCATCGTCGACAAGTGGGCCAGGAAGTACGACATCAATATCGATGTGGTGCAGGTCAACGATTACGTCGAGTCCATCAATCAGTACACCTCCGGCAATGTCGATGGCTGCGCCATGACCAACATGGACGCCCTCACCCTCCCCGCCGCCAGCAGCGTCGATTCCACCGCGCTGATTCTGGGCGACTACTCCGATGGCAATGACGGCGTGATGGTCCGCGATGGCGATTCCATCGAGTCCCTGAAGGACCGCGAGGTCAATCTGGTGCAGTTCAGCGTCTCCCACTACCTGCTGGCACGCGCGCTGGACAGCGTCGGCATGAGCGAGCGCGATCTCACCACCACCAATACCGGCGATGCCGACATCGTGGCGCTGGCCAGCAACACCGACACCCAGGCGGTGGTGACCTGGAACCCGCAGCTGGCCACGCTCAAGGAGATGCCCGGCTACACCGAAGTCTTCAACTCCAGCGACATCCCCGGCGAGATTCTCGACCTGATGGTCGTCAATACCCAGACGCTGAAGGACAACCCGGACTTCGGCCACGCACTGGTCGGTGCCTGGTATGAGGTGATGGAGAAGATGAAGGCCGGTGACGAAGCCGCCCTCTCCCAGATGGCCGATGCCGCCGGCACCGACCTCGCCGGCTATCAGTCCCAGCTGGCCGCGACCCACATGTACTACACCCCCGCCGAGGCCGTGGCCGCCTTCAATGCGCCGAGTCTCAAGGACACCATGCAGCACATCGCCGACTTCAGCTTCGCGCAGGGCCTGTTGGGCGAAGGCGCCCCGGATGCCGGCTTCATCGGTATCGAGACCCCCGCCGGCGTCATCGGCAATGAAGGCAACGTGATGCTGCGCTTCGACCCGAGCTACACCGCCGCACTGGCCGACAGCCAGTAACGCCACGCGGTGGATGCCGCACACGCTCCGCGGGGCAGCCTGCCTCGCGGAACGTGAACCGACCGCCTCCCTCGACCGCACCCTCGTTCGCACCCGTGGAGCCCGCGCATGAAACGCCTGATCAATCTGACACCCTCCCGTGGTGGCCGCTGGCTGCTCGGTGGCCTGCCCTTCGCGCTGCTGGCCATCCTTTACATCGTGCAGTCCAACCAGCGACTGCTCGACAACCCGAATGACCGCCTGCTGCCGTCCTTCGCCGCCATGGGCGAGTCGTTCTCGCGACTGGCCACCGAGGTCAACGTGCGCACCGGCGATCTGCCGCTGTGGACCGACACCTTCGCCAGTCTCGAACGCCTGCTGGCCGGCGTGCTGATCAGTGCGCTGATCGGCCTGACCGTCGGCCTGCTCACCGGTGGCCTGCCGCTGCTGCGCGCCAAGCTGTCACCACTGATTACCGTGCTGTCCCTGATTCCGCCGATGGCGATTCTGCCGATCCTGTTCATCGCCTTCGGTACCGGCGAGCTGGCCAAGATCGCGCTGATCGTCATCGGCATCACGCCCTTCCTGATTCGCGACCTGCAGAATCAGGCCCTGCGCCTGCCCGATGAGCAGCTGATCAAGGCCCAGACGCTGGGCGCCAGCTCCTGGCAGGTGCTGACCCGCGTACTGCTGCCCCAGCTGACCCCGCGCCTTCTGAGCGCCACGCGCCTGGCACTCGGCAGCGCCTGGTTGTTCCTGATCGCCGCGGAAGCCATCGCCGCCCAGGACGGCCTCGGCTACCGCATCTTCCTGGTGCGTCGCTATCTGGCGATGGACGTCATCCTGCCCTACGTGGCCTGGATCACGCTGCTGGCCTTCCTGCTCGACCGTCTGCTGGTGCTCGTCTCGACCCGCGCCTTCCCCTGGTACCACGCTGAGGAGAGCCAATCATGAGCCTGATCCACGCCAAGGGCCTCGAGAAGCACTACGGTCAGCAGGTCGTGCTGGAACGCATGAACCTGACCGTCGAGGCCGGAGAATTCATCACCCTGGTCGGCGCCTCCGGTTGCGGCAAGACCACCTTCCTCAAGCTGCTGCTGGGCACCGAGGGCGTCTCGCGCGGTGAGCTGCTGCTCGATGGCAAGCCCATCCCCGGCGAGCCGGGCCCGGACCGCGGCATCGTCTTCCAGAAGTATTCCGTCTTCCCGCACCTCACCGTGCTGGGCAACGTGATCATGGCCGAGGAGCTGGCACGTGCCCCGCTGACCGGCAAGCTGTTCGGGGCCAAGCGCCGTGAAGCCCGGGTCGCCGCCGAAGCGCGTCTGGCGGAAGTCGGCCTGTCCCACGCACTGGACAAGTACCCGCATGAGCTGTCCGGCGGCATGCAGCAGCGCCTCGCCATCGCCCAGGCGCTGATGATGAAGCCGCGCATCCTGCTGCTGGATGAGCCCTTCGGCGCGCTGGACCCGGGCATCCGCAAGGACATGCACCAGCTGATCCTGCGCCTGTGGGAAGAACAGCAGCTGACCATCTTCATGATCACCCATGACCTCAAGGAAGCCTTCGAGCTGGGCTCGCGCGTCTGGGTGTTCGACAAGGTGCGTGTCGATGCGCAGGCCTATGGCTCGACCATCACCTATGACCTGCCCACCGAGCGCAGCAAGGCCAACACGACGTCACGCCAGCCGGGTGCTCGCCCACCAGGCTCTGACCAGACGACGCTCGAGCGCGAGCACGAAACGCTGACGACACCAGCCCACTCCGTTTCCCAAGCCACTCTCACCGGAGGCCAATTCAATGAACATACCGCTTGATGCCGCAACCGCCGCCCGCACCAGCTTTACCGCGAGCTTTACTGCAAAGTACAAGACCCATCTGCCCGGCGGCCATCACTGGTCGATGCGCATGCCGCGTGGCAGCGCGCTCAAGCTGACCGCGAGCGAGGCCAACGCCAATGTCGGCCTGGTGATGTACAACCCGCTGGATACGCTTGAGCGCCTCAATCTGCCGGATACCCTCAAGGGTCAGCACACCTTCCGCCTCACCGAAGGCCACTGCCTGTATTCCGACATGGGCCGTATCTTCGCCTCCATCATCCAGGACGATCTCGGCTGGCATGACAGCGCCAGCGGCAACCTGATGGAGCACCACTTCGCCGCCAAGGGCTGGCACAAGAAGGCCTATCAGCAAGCCTTCAATGACTTCACGCCCAGCGGCCACGACAGCCTGCTGATCGAGATGGCCAAGTACGGTCTGGGCGAGCGCGACCTGTGCGCCAACCTCAACCTGTTCTCCCGCGTGCGCGCCGATGAAGACGCCAATCTGCACTACGTCGCGGACCACTGTGCCGCCGGCAACAGCGTCACCCTGCGCTTCGAGATGGACACCCTCGTCATGCTGCACACCTGTCCGCATCCGCTGGACCCCGCCGAGGACTATCCGCTGCGCGGCGTGGACATGACCTTCGGCACCGCGACGCCGATGGATGAGCACGACGCCTGCTATCTGTCGCGCCCCGAGAATGCCCGCGCCTACGCCAACAACCAGCTCTATCACCTGGCGGGCTGAGGCGTCCCCCGACAGCAGACGGAGGCCACGCCGACTGGCTCGTGGCAACTGGAAACGACGCCCCAGATGACAAGGACAAAGGACATCCCAATGTGCACCTCGACACTTGAACACCCCCATGCCCACACCCCGGCCGCGACGGACGGCGCCCCGCTGAGCTACGCCGACCCCGCACAGCAGCCGCGCGAGCTTGAGCGCACCGTCGAGGCCGGCGATCACTTCATCGGCCTGGTCCGCGCCGGCCAGCACCTGCGTATCACCGACCTGCATGGCAATCAGGCCGCCGACACCCTGTTCTTCTCAGCCGACGACACCGCCGAGCGTTACAGCGCGATGGACACCGTGCGCGAGCAGGGCAAGGTCTACCTGACCACCGGCACGGTGCTCTATTCCACCCGTGGCCGGGCGCTGCTGACCATCACCGGCGATACCTGCGGTCGGCATGACACCTTGGGCGGTGCCTGCTCCAGCGAGTCCAACACCGTGCGTTACGACCTGGAGAAGCGCCACATGCACTCCTGTCGCGACAACTGGATGCTGGCCATCGCCCGCTACCCGAAGTACGACCTGACCAAGCGCGACATCGGCCACAACATCAACTTCTTCATGAACGTGCCGGTCACCGCCGATGGCGGCCTGAGCTTCGAGGATGGCCTGTCCGGCCCGGGCAAGTACGTCGAGATGGTCGCCGAGCGTGATGTCTACGTGCTGCTCTCCAACTGCCCGCAGCTCAACAACCCCTGCAATGGCTACGACCCGACACCGGTCGCCATCCGCATCAGCGACTCGCCCTTGGGCTGATCGGCCGAGCTGATCGGCCGAGCTGATCCGCCGAGCTGACAGCGAAGCTTTCGAACACGCATACGACAAGAAACGGCCGAGCCCCGCCTGACGATGTCATCTCTCCTGCATCACTCGTCAGCCCCCAAGGCTCTGCCCGGCTACCGGACGACCGGCAGCTCACAGTTTGAAGGCGGGACGACCCGCCGCCGGAAGGATGACTCCGTCATGTTCCACAAGGTCCTGATTGCCAACCGTGGCGCCATCGCCACCCGAATCCAGCGCACGCTGCGTGCCCTCGGTGTCCAGAGCGTCGCCGTCTACGCAGAAGCCGACCGTGAATCCCCCTTCGTACGCGAGGCCGATGAAGCCTACAGCCTCGGCGAAGGTGCCGCCGCCGAGACCTATCTCGACATCGACAAGCTGATCGCCATCGCCCGCGAGAGCGGCGCCCAGGGCGTGCACCCGGGCTATGGTTTCCTGTCCGAGAACACCCGCTTCATCCAGGCCTGTGACGCCGCCGGCCTGGTCTTCCTCGGCCCGACCGTCGAGCAGATCCACGCATTCGGCCTCAAGCACGAAGCGCGCACCATCGCCGAGAACGCCGGCGTGCCGCTGGTGCCCGGCACCGGCCTGCTGGACGATGTCGCGAGCGCACTGAGCGAGGCCGCCCGTATCGGCTATCCGGTGATGCTCAAGTCCACCGCCGGCGGCGGCGGCATCGGCATGCAGGTCTGTGACGACGAAGCCTCCCTCAGCCGCGCCTTCGATTCGGTCAAGGGCCTAGGCGAGCGCAACTTCGGTGATGGTGGCGTCTTCCTCGAGGCGTACATCGCCCGCGCCCGTCACCTGGAAGTGCAGCTGTTCGGTGACGGCGAAGGCACGGTGATCGCGCTGGGCGAGCGCGACTGCTCCAGTCAGCGCCGCCATCAGAAGGTCATCGAGGAATGCCCGGCACCGGGCCTGCCCGAGCGCGTTCGCGAAGACATGATCGCCACCGCCATCCGCCTGGGCGAGGCCGTCAATTACCGCAGCGCCGGTACCGTCGAATTCATCTATGACGCCGAGCGTCAGGCCTTCTATTTCCTGGAGGTCAATACACGCCTGCAGGTCGAGCACGGTGTCACGGAGCTGGTGTGGGGCGTGGACATCGTCGCCTGGATGCTCAAGTTGGGCGCCGGTGAGCTGGGCAATCTGCGCGAGCTGGTCGCGCCGCTGACTCCCCGCGGCCACGCCATGCAGGCACGTGTCTATGCCGAGAATCCGCAGCACGATTTCCGCCCTTCCAGCGGTCTGCTCACCGAGGTGGAGTTCGCCAATGACGCCGTGACCGCCGCCCTCGCCGACGACAGCCAGCTGCGGGTGGATCACTCCATCGAGGCCGGCTTCGAGGTCCCCGCCTGGTTCGACCCGATGCTGGCCAAGGTGATGGTGCACGCACCGACCCGCGAGCAGGCGCGCGGCGATCTCTCCAGGGCATTGGCAGCCTCTCGCCTCTACGGCATCGAGACCAACCGCCAGTGGCTGTCGCACCTGCTGGAAGACCCGCGCTTCATCAATGTCGAGATCTACACCCGCTGGCTGGAAGGCCTCGAGTGGGCCGCGCCGACCTTCGAGGTACTCGTCCCCGGCACTCTGACCACCGTGCAGGACATGCCGGGTCGCCTGGGCCACTGGGATGTGGGCGTGCCGCCCTCCGGCCCCTTCGATGACTACGCCTTCCGTCTCGGCAATGCGTTGCTGGGCAACGCCGCCGATGCCGCAGGCCTCGAAATCACCCTCAATGGCCCGACGCTACACTTCCACCGCGCCACGCGCGTGGTACTGGCCGGTGCGCCGCTGCCCGCCATGCTGTCCGTTTCAGCACCGCAAGACGGCGCTGATGACACCGCGACTCACGAGCTTGCCCTGTGGCAGGTGCATGAGATCGCCGCTTGCAGCACCCTGAGTCTGGGCAAGGTCGCCGCCGGCGCGCGCAGCTATCTGCTGATCGCCGGTGGCATCGACTGCCCGCAGTATCTGGGCTCGCGCGCGACCTTCACCCTGGGCCAGTTCGGCGGCCATGCCGGACGTGCGCTGCGCAGTGGCGACACCCTGCCGCTGGCCGATCTCGCCGAGTGCCACCTGCCCGCCCTGACCCGGCTGCCCGAGGCGCTGATCCCGCAGGGCGCTGGTGCAGTGAATGAGGCGCAAGGCAAGCATGATCAAGGCAAGACAACGGGCCGCGAATGGCAGATCGGCGTGCTCTACGGCCCGCACGGGGCGCCGGACTTCTTCACCGAAGACGATATCAGCACCTTCTTCGGCCACCGCTGGGAAGTGCATTACAACTCCAGCCGCACCGGCGTACGCCTGATCGGCCCGCGTCCGCAGTGGGCGCGCGCCGATGGTGGCGAGGCCGGACTGCACCCCTCCAACATCCACGACAACGCCTACGCCTTCGGCACCATCGACTTTACCGGCGACATGCCGGTCATCCTCGGCCCGGACGGCCCGTCACTGGGCGGCTTCGTATGTCCGGCCACCGTGGTGCGTGCCGAACGCTGGAAGCTGGGCCAGCTGGCCGCCGGCGATCGCATCCGTTTCGTCGCGCTGACTCTGGAGGAAGCTCGCGCCATCGAGGTGCAGCAGGACGCCGTGATCGCCGCCCTCGCCAGTGGCCAGCTCGACACTCTGGAACAGCGCCAGGCGGAGACCAGCGGCGCCACGCTGAGCGCCATCGCCGCAAAACGTCCGCGCCCCGATGACTCGCCGGTGCTCAAATGCCTGAGCGCCGAGCAAGGCGGCGAGCAGATCGTCTATCGCCGCGCCGGCGATGACTTCCTGCTGATCGAATTCGGCCAGATGGAGCTGGATATCGCGCTGCGCTTCCGCGCCCATGCCTGGATGCTGTGGCTCAAGGAGCACCCGCTGCCCGGTCTGATGGAGATGACCCCCGGCATCCGCTCGCTGCAACTGCATTACGACCCGCGCAGCCTGACGCTCGAGACACTGATGGCGCATCTCGAACAGGCCGAAGTCGCGCTCAAGGATGTCGAGGACATCGAGATCGAGGCCCGCACCGTGCACCTGCCGCTGTCCTGGGATGACCCGGCGTGTCAGCAGGCCATCGACAAGTACCAGCGCTCGGTGCGCCCGGACGCCCCCTGGTGCCCGAGCAATCTGGAATTCATTCGCCGCATCAATGGCCTCGCCGATGAGGCGGCAGTGCGCGAGACGGTACTCAACGCCCGCTATCTGGTGATGGGCCTCGGCGATGTCTATCTCGGCGCACCGGTGGCCACGCCGCTGGACCCGCGCCAGCGGCTGGTGACCACCAAGTACAACCCGGCACGTACCTGGACCGCCGAGAACTCGGTGGGCATCGGCGGCGCCTATCTGTGCGTGTATGGCATGGAAGGCCCGGGCGGTTATCAGTTCGTCGGCCGCACGCTGCAGATGTGGAATCGCTATCGCCGCACCGAACACTTCACCACCCCGTGGCTGCTGCGCGTGTTCGATCAGCTGCGCTTCCATCCGGTCAGCCATGAAGCGCTCGAGCAGATCCGTCGTGATCATCCACAGGGGCGTTACGACCTCAAGATCGAGAAGACCCGCTTCCGTCTCGCCGATTATCAGGCGCAGATCACCGAGCACCAGGCCGAGACCGATGCCTTCCGCGAACGCCGCCAGGCCGCCTTCCAGCAGGAAATCGACGACTGGCATGCGCGCGGCCAGTTCACCTTCGAGGATCAGATCAATGAGGTGCAGGAAGCCGACAGCCTGAGTGATGACGAGCTGGGCATCGAGACACCGGTCACCGGCAGCCTGTGGAAGCTGGAAGTCGCCGAGGGCGATGACGTCGAGGCCGGCCAGGTGGTGGCGCTGGTCGAGTCGATGAAGATGGAAGTCGAGATTCGCACCCACACCGCTGGCCGTGTCGTGCGCCTGCCGATCAAGGAAGGCAGCGGCGTCGCCCCCGGCCAACCACTGATCGTGCTGTCGACCGCCGTGGAAGCCACGGATTCCGCTGATGCCAGCGCACCAGACAACACCCGATCGACCCTGTCCTCCGAGGAGACGCTGTGATGATGACCCATACCCCGCTCAACCTGAGCATCACGGCGCTGAGCAAGGCCTATCAGGCCGGTGAGATGACGCCGCGCCAACTGGTGGATGAGCTGCTGGCCGCGCAGGCCGAGACCGACGCCGCCTGGATCACCCGCCTGTCAGCACAGCAGCTGGAACCCTATCTGGCACGTCTGGACGACGTGGCACCCGAGTCGCTGCCGCTCTACGGCATTCCCTTCGCGATCAAGGACAATATCGATCTCGCCGGCGTGACCACCACCGCCGGTTGCCCGGAATTTGCCTACACGCCGAGCGATGATGCCTTCGTGGTCAAGCAGCTGATCGCGGCAGGCGCGATTCCGATGGGCAAGACCAATCTGGACCAGTTCGCCACCGGGCTGGTCGGGGAACGCGCCTTGCCGGTCTACGGCACCCCGGCCAATGCCTTCGACCCCGCCTATGTGCCGGGTGGCTCCAGCAGTGGCTCCGCCGTCGTCACCGCCCAGGGCCAGGTCAGCTTCGCGCTGGGCACGGACACGGCAGGTTCCGGCCGGGTTCCGGCCTGCTTCAACAATCTGGTCGGCGTGAAGCCGACGCTTGGCCTGCTCAGTGCAGGTGGTGTGGTACCGGCCTGCGCGACGCTGGATACCATCTCCATCTTCGCGCTGGGCTGCGATGATGCCGCGAAGGTGCTGTCAGTCACCGCACAGTTCGATGCCGACAACCGCTGGGCGCGCGAGCATGACTTCAGCGTTCACGGCCAGGCCTATGGCGTGCTGCCCGACCTGGCTGGCCTGCGCATCGGCGTGCCGCCGCGGGCTCAGTGGCATACCGACAGCGATTACAGCGGCTACATGGAAGCCGCGATGCGCCAGTGCAAAGCGCTGGGGGCCGAGCTGGTCGAGCTGGATTGCAGCCCGCTGCTGGCCGCCGCGCGCCTGCTGTATGAAGGCCCCTGGGTGGCGGAGCGTTATCACGCGGTGCGCGAGCTGATCGAGCGCAACCCCGAGGCGCTGCACCCGGTGACTCGCGAGATCACCCTCGGCGGTGCCACGCCGCTGGCCGTCGATGCCTTCGATGCGCGCTATCAACTGGCCGAATACCGCCGTCAGGCCGAGGCGCTGCTGGCGCAGGTGGACGTGATGCTGGCGCCGACCACGCCGCGCCTGCCCACCAAGGCGGAATTGGCCGAGGCGCCGATCGCGGTCAATTCGGAGCTGGGCACCTGGACCAACTTCATGAACCTGCTGGATCTCAGCGCGCTGGCCGTGCCGGTGGGCTTCAATCGCCAGGGCCTGCCGGGGGGCGTGACGCTGTTCGCGCCCGCCTTCGAAGACCTGCAGCTGCTCAGCATCGCGCGTCTGCTCGAGCACGAATTCGCGCTGCCGCTGGGTGCCAGCGCCGTCGCCCGTCCTCAGGCGCGCCTCGCGGAAAGCCAGCTGCCCGCGGCGGCCAATGGCCGACTCGAGATCGCCGTCTGCGGCGCACACCTCAGTGGCATGCCGCTCAATCATCAGCTCACCCAGCGCGAGGCCCGTCTGGTCGCGCGCACTCACAGCGCACCCAGCTACCGCCTCTATCAACTGGATGACGCGACACCCGCCAAACCGGCCATGCTGCGTGCCCCGCAAGACGGCACCAGCATCGCGCTGGAGGTCTGGTCTCTGCCCATCGACAGTGTCGGCAGCTTCCTCGCCGGCATCCCCTTCCCGCTGGGACTGGGCCAGATCGAACTCGAAGATAGCCGCTGGGTCGCGGGCTTCATCTGCTCGGTGTCCGCTGACAGCGGCGTGCCGATGACGGACATCAGCGAGTACGGCGGCTGGAAGGCGTGGGTGGAGCGCGAGTAAGCGCGCCGTAACCCCTGATCCGCCCTGCATCGCAGAACCAGGAGCCACAGCCCAAAAGCAACAGCCCTGAAACGAAACGCCCCGCGACCGGATGAACGGTCGCGGGGCGTTTCAGTATGACGCTTGCGTGCGTGGCCTGAATGTGTCGAACACGTGGCCCGGCAGCTGTCTCTGGCCTGCCGCATGACCAGACCCATCGCCCGATAGCACCATGCCGGGCTCATGAAGTTCCCCGAAATTTTCATTCTTGGCATCCCGCAAAGCGTGTCTGGCATTTCGCAAAACAAAAGTGCCGCCAGCGGGTAAATAATAATGATTATTATAAACAACTAGGGAACGCAGTCTTGGCTCACTCACTCCGCCGTCCAGGTTTCACTCGCTCGCCACTCGCCCTCTCCATTGCGCTCGCGACCTCGTCACTGCTCAGTGCCACCGCTATCGCGGATGAGACTCGCACGCTTGAGGCGATGACCATCGTCGGCGAGGCGCAAGGCGGCACCACGGAAGAGACTCAGGCGTATACGGTCGACTCCAGCACCAGCGCCAATGGCTTGACCCTGTCGCCACGCGAGACACCGCAGTCTGTCAGCTTTCTGACCCGCCAGCAGATGGATGATGAGGCGCTGACCAGCACCACGGAGGCGATCAACCGCCTGCCGGGCGTGTCCTCCAATCGCCTGGACGGCACCCGCGCCAGCTTCCAGTCACGCGGCTATACCATCCGCAATTTCCAGTTCGATGGCCAACAGAGCAACACCAGCAGCTTCTGGCCGTTCGGCGACGCCGAGTGGGACACCGCCATCTATGATCGCGTCGAGGTGGTCCGCGGGGCCACCGGCCTGATGACAGGCGTCGGCGACCCGTCCGCCACCGTCAACTTCGTGCGCAAGAAGCCGCTGGATGAAGCCGCCGCCAGCGTGACCGGTGCCATGGGTAGCTGGGACCGTCGGCGTGGCGTGGTGGATGTCAGCACGCCGCTGGATGATGCCGGCAAGGTCGGCGTGCGCTTCGTGGCCGCCAAGGACCGCTCCGACAGCTTCATGGATGATGTCGAGAATGACCGCGAGACCCTCTACGGGGTGATCGCCGCCGAATTGACGCCTGACACCGAGCTGAATGTCGGGGTCGAGTATCAGCGCTATGACCAGGATGGCGCCTATCTGGGCGTGCCGCTCTACTACACCGACGGCACGCGCACCGACTTCGACCAGTCGGTCGCCAACAATACCGAATGGGCGCACTTCTTCACCGAGAACACGCGCGGCTTCGCCGACCTGACCCACTACTTCGCCAACGGCTGGAAGGCGACCGCCGCCTACAGTCATGGCGATGCCAACTACGGGCTGACCTACAACTACCGTGGCGGCTATGTGGATCGTGACAATGGCATCCTCTACTACGACAGCAATCGCGAGTATCCGACGACCTCCTATCTGGTCGACTATCGCGGTGATCGCACCCAGAAGAACCTGAACTTGAGCGCTGAGGGCCCCTTCGAGCTGCTCGGTCGTGAGCACCAGCTGGGCTTTGGCTACATGCGGCTCAAGGAAGAGTACGAGATCTGGAGCCGCACCCCGGCGAGCGCCGTGCCGGCGCTGGGCAGCTTCACCGATCGCGATGACCCGGCGCTGGCCGAGCCGGAATGGGGCGAATGGGGGCTGACCGACGACACCGAAACCGAGCAGAGCGGTTTCTACGCCGTGACGCGCTTCTCGCTGGCCGACCCCGTGCACCTGATCATCGGCGCCCGCCTGACCGACTGGGAGATCGACCAGGACTACCGTGGCGAGCGCAGCTATGAATACGACGACGAGTTCACGCCCTATGCCGGCCTGATCGTCGACATTACCGACAACCTCACCGCCTATACCAGCTACACGCAGATCTTCAATACCCAGAGCGAACGTGCCCCCAATGGCGCCCTGCTCGACCCGCTCGAGGGCACCAGCTATGAGGCGGGCCTGAAGGCGGCGTTGTTCGAGGACCGCGCTGACGTGTCCTTCGCCGTCTTCCGCAGCGAGCAGGACAATCTGGCCGTCGAGATCCCCGGTGTCTATGTCGCCGGCACCACCGATCAGGCCTACACCGAGTCCGACGGCGCCGTGGTCGAAGGCTTTGAACTGGAAGTGGCCGGTGAAGTCGCACCGGGCATCAATCTCTCCGCCAGCTACGCACTGGTGGACGCCGAGGACTCCGATGGCACCCAGCTCAATACCAGCTATCCGCGCCAGCAGGCCAAGGTCTACGCCACCTGGCAGCTGCCCGGCGACTGGTCGCGTCTGACGCTGGGCGCTGGTGGCTCCTGGCAGGGTGATACCTACACGGATACCGACACGCCCACCGGTACCGAGAAGGTCGGCCAGGGCGATGTCTTCCTCGCCAACGCCATGGCGCGCTATCGCTTCAATGACAACTTCAGCACCCAGCTCAACGTGTCCAACCTCTTCGATGAGGAGTACTACACGCAGCAGGGCTTCTACAGCCAGTACCTGTACGGCGCACCGCGCAGTGCGCTGCTGAGCATGACCTACGACTTCTGACCACGGGCCCGCCCTGCCGACAGGACCCTCGTCTCCACACGTAACGCTTGCCTACCCACCGACAGCCCCTCCCCGCCAGGGGCTGTCACCTCGTCTCTGGCCAGCAGCGTCTGCCGCCAGCCGATCACACAAGGAGTCTCCCTTGCGACTCACGCGACTTTCCTGCGCCATCGGCCTGACCACCGCCATGGCCGCCTGCTTCACACCTGCCGTACAGGCACACGAATCAGCGACTGCACACACGTCATCTGCCAGATCATCTGCCGCCTCCGCCGAGGCAACGGCGCAGTATCCGCTCACGATCGAACATGCCTTCGGTACCACCATCATCGAGAACAAGCCGCAACGTATCGCCACCGTCGCCTGGGCCAATCATGAAGTGCCGTTGGCACTGGGTGTGGTGCCGGTGGGCTTCCCCCGTCAGGACTTCGGGGATGATGACGGCGACGGCATGATGCCGTGGGTCAAGGCGCGCCTGGAAGCACTGGGGGCCGACTCGGCCAATCTGTTCGATCAGGGCAAGACCCTCGATTTCGATGCCGTGGCCGCCAGCCAGCCGGACGTCATCCTCGCCGCCTATTCAGGATTGAGCGAAGACGATTACGCCAAGCTCAGCAAGATCGCGCCGGTCGTGGCGCGCCCCGGCCCGCGCTGGTCTTCCAGCTGGCGCGACATGATTCGCCTCGACAGTGCCGGCATGGGCATGGCCGCCGAAGGGGAAGCACTGATCGAGCGTCTCGAGGCGCAGGTCGCCGAGAACATCGCCACCCACCCGGAGATCAAGGGCAAGTCGGCCATCACCCTGCGCTATATCGACCCTGAAGACCCGACCCGGATCGCCTTCTACAACGACAACGATGCCCGGGGGCGCTTCCTTGCCGAGCTGGGGCTGACCTCCCCGTCCTTCGTGACGGCAAGTGCCAGCGACGGCAAGATTGGCGGGCGAGTGCCCCCGCAACAACTGGCGGAACTGGCCGACGTCGATATCATCCTGACCTATGGTGGCCAGGCGCTGATTGAGCGCCTCAACCAGCACCTTGCGGACAATGACCTGCCCACCTTCAGCAACGACAGGGTCATCCTGCTGGAGAATGACCCGATGGGCACGGCGGCCAACCCGACACCGCTCTCGATGCCGGAAGTGCTCGATGCCTACGTGACCCAGCTTGCGCGAGCAGCGAAAGCCTCGAATGGCTGATGGCGACTGGCTCGTTCTACTGGCTCATTCTACTGAAACAGGCGACTGACTCATTCTACTGAACCAGGCAACTGACTCAGAACAACTGAGACCAGACGGGCGCAGCTGAGACCCGCCACCTGAAAGACGAAAACCCCGCGACCGGTGACCCGGTCGCGGGGTTTTTCATACTGCCTGAACTCGCCCGATCTACTTCTTGAGGCTGTCGATCAGCAGCTCAGCAACACCTTCGGAGGACATCGGATTCTGGCCGGTGATGATCAGGCCATCCTGAATCGCGAAGGAGGTGAAATCGGCCTTCTTCTCATAGATGCCGCCTTTCTGCTGCAGGGCATCTTCGACCAGGAACGGCACGACATTGGTGAGGCCGACGCCTTCTTCTTCGCCATTGGTGAAGCCGGTGACACGCACGCCGTCCACGAAGGGAGTGCCGTCAGGCTTGCGGGCGTTCAACAGCACTGCCGGGGCGTGGCAGACGGAGCTGACCGGCTTGCCAGCCGCATGGAACTGCTCGATCAGACGAATGGAATCCGCGTCGTTGGTCAGATCCCACAGCGGGCCGTGGCCACCCGGGTAGAAGATGGCGTCGAAGTCTTCGACCTTCATGTCTGCCAGCACGGCGGTGGTGGCAAGATCCTGCTGAGCAGCGGCGTCCTTGTCGAAGCGACGCGTGGCATCCGTCTGGAAATCCTCGCCTTGGCTTGCCGGATCCAGCGGCGGCTGACCGCCCTTGGGAGAGGCCAGCGTCACCTCGATGCCGGCGTCCTTCATGACGTAGTAGGGAGCCGCCAGCTCTTCCAGCCAGAAGCCTGTCTTCTTGCCCGTGTCACCCAGCGTATCGTGGGATGTCACTACTACCAGAACCTTGCTCATGATGCTCTCCTCAACGTGCGGGATAGCCCGCAACGGTCACTTCACGAAAGATGTCGGCGACGTGATGGTCACCACGTGATGCTCACCACGTGATGGCCACCAAGTGGTGCTCGCCCTGTGTTGAATGAAGCTTACTGCTCACGCCACCATCGTCATAATCGATAGTCCGGATAGCCTCTATCGCACACACAAATAGTTGTCTTGCGCCAGCGTGCTTATCGAGCGCACCCGCTCGACAACTCGCATGCCGGCAACCGGCTCAATAGGTCGGCATCAGATGCACTTCGCGGATATTGGCACGCGGCGAAGCACTGATGGCGTAGAGCACGGCATCCGCCACATCCTGCGGGTCCAGCTTGTCCGGCTTTGGCTGATCGAAGAAGGCGGTATTGACCATGCCCGGGGTAATGGTGGTGCAGCGGCCTTGCCACTCGGCCATTTCCATCGCCAGGTTCTGGCCAAAGCCGTAGGCAAACCACTTGCTGGAGCTGTAGATGGAGCCCGCATGATTGGCGCGGCCGGCCACGGAACTGGTGAGGATGAAGTGGCCCTTGCTCTCTCTCAGGTGCGGCAGGGTCGCGTGGGCGGTCCACAGCAGCGCATTGATGTTGATGTCGATGACTCGCTTCCACTCCTCGGGATCGCCGTTCTCGGTGCCTGCCTGGCTGACGCCGGTACCGGCATTGGCGAACGCCACATCCAGACGGCCATGCTGGGCGACGGCCTGCTCGACGACCTTGGCGAGTTGATCGTAGTCCGTCGCATCGGCGGCAATCGCCAGCACCTTGTCGCTGCCCAGTTCCTCGACCAGCGCATCGAGACGTTCCTTGCGACGGGCGGTCGCGACGACCTTGTGCCCGGCCTTCACCAGTGTGCGCGCGGTGGCCTCACCGATACCGCTTGAGGCGCCGGTGATCAGCACGATCTTTTCCTCTTCGGCTTGCGTCCGCTTCACATCACTCATGGCTCACTCCTGTGGGTCGCTTGGATCACTCGTCGTGTTCTGATCACTACCCTACCGCCTGAACTTGCCATCGTGATAATCGATAGTACAGATAGCTGCTATCATCCAGACAAATAGTGCTCACTCGCCCGAGTGCAACCGCGACACTCCGCCTGCTCTGGTAGTCATCATGAAGCTCAACTACGACCTCAACCTCCTGCGCACCTTCCATGCGCTGTATCTCGAGCAGAACGTCACGCGCGCCGGCGAGCGTCTGCACCTGAGTCAGCCCTCGGTGAGCGCGGCGCTCTCCAGGCTGCGCGAGCTGTTCAATGACCCGCTGTTCATCCGCGACCGCCAGCGCATGCGTCCTACCGAGAAGGCCGACCACCTGTTTCCGACCATCGAGGCGGCGCTGACCGACCTCGATGGCCTGATCAACAGCGAGCGGCACTTCGACCACACCACCGAAAGCCGTCATTTCGAGATCGCCGCCAACGACTACTTCGAGGTGCTGATCCTGCCGCAACTGGCGACGATCCTGCGTGAACAGGCGCCGGGCATCACCCTCCAGGTACGCCGTCTCTCGCAGGACATGAGCGAAGCCGGCGTGATGAGCGGCACGACGGACCTCGCCTTCGGGCGTCAGGTCGATCCGCCCGAGAATCTGGTGGTCAGGGAAGTGATCACGGAAGGCATCGACTGCCTGGTCGGCAACGGGCATCCGCTATTGGAGCGTCTGGATGATGAAGGCCGCATGACAAAGGCGGATTTCGAGCACCACGCCCATGTGCTGGTGCAACCCCATACCCGCCTGAAAAGCGGCATCTTCAAGCAGCTCGAGGGCCAGGGGCTCAAGCGTGAGGTGGCCCTGGCGGTCACCTACTTCATGGCCGTGCCCTCCCTGCTGGAGCGCTCGCCACTGATCGCGAGCCTGCCCACCGGGCTATGCCAGCACTTCTGCCGCCAGTTCGCCGTCACCCGTGTGGCACCGCCCCTCGCCTTCGCCTCCTTCCCCTTCCACTTGAGCTGGCATCGCCGCTATCAGAAGGACCCCGCGCATCGCTGGATCCGCGAGCAGATCATTGAATGCTGTCAGCGTCTGGCGGAGGGGCAGCAGGTGCTGCCCTGATCCCTGAAGCCCTGTGCCCTGAGCCCTGAGCCCTGTGCCATGAGCACAGAAAATAAGCGCCCGGCTACGAAAACGGCCCCTCACCATCCAGTGAGGGGCCGTTCTTGTCATGCCATGGGATTCAGCAGGCGAGCATCAGCCCTGCCTGGCCGCCAGGGCAGCACGATGGGCGTGCAGCTTCTGGTAGCTTTCGATCAGGCGCAGGTGGCGATCGAGCCCTTCCAGCTGCATGTTGGTCGGCTCCAGACCATGGAAGCGCACCTCGCCCTGCACGGAGCCCACCACGGCAGCCATGGTGTCTTCGCCGAACATGCGGCGGAAGTTGTAGAGGTAGTCCTCAAGCTCCAGCTCGTCATCCAGCGTGATCTCCAGCACCGCCTTCATGGCCTGATAATAGAGACCGCGCACGACGGTGTTGTCGTTGTACTGCAGGAACATCTCGACGCGATCCAGCGCGTCCTCGTGCTGACCCAGCGCGAGGTTGATCATCAGTTTCAGCTCGAGAATCGTCAGCTGGCCCCAGATGGTGTTCTCGTCGAACTCGATGCCGATCAGCGTCTTGATGTCCATGTGCTCATCAAGCTGGCTCTCTTCGAGACGCTCGCCCAGGTCCGCCAGCTGCTCATCATCGAGACGATGCAGATTGAGGATGTCCTCGCGGTAATCCAGCGCCATGTTGGTGTTGTCCCACACCAGGTCCTCGACCGGATAGACCTCGGAATAGCCCGGCACCAGGATACGGCACACCGGCGCGCCAAGATCCTCGTGCACCGCCATGTAGGCCTCCTTGCCGATCTCATCGAGGATGCCGAACAGGTTGGCGACTTCTTCTTCATTGCTGCCGGAGAAGTCCCACTCGACGAACTCGATATCGGTCTTGGAGCTGAAGAAGCGCCAGGAGACCAGACCCGAGGAGTCGATGAAGTGCTCGACGAAGTTGTTCGGCTCGGACACGGCCAGCGAGTTGAAGGTCGGCGGCATGAAGTCGTTGAGACCCTCGAAGCTGCGGCCCTGCATCAGCTCGGTCAGGCTGCGCTCGATGGCGACTTCAAAGCTCGGGTGCGCGCCGAAGGAGGCGAAGACACCGCCGGTCTTCGGGTTCATCAGCGTGACGCAGGCCACCGGGAACTGACCGCCCAGCGAGGCGTCCTTGACCAGAATCGGGAAGCCCTGGGCTTCCAGCGCCTCGATGCCTTCGACGATTTCCGGGTACTTGGCCAGCACCTCCTGCGGCACGTCCGGCAGGGTCAGTTCCTGCTCGAGAATCTCGCGCTTCACGGCACGCTCGAAGATCTCGGACAGACACTGCACCTGGGCTTCCGGCAGAGTATTGCCGGCGCTCATGCCGTTGCTGAGATACAGGTTCTCGATCAGGTTGGACGGGAAGTAGATCGTCTCACCGTCCGAACGGCGAGTGAACGGCAAGGACACGATGCCACGATCCGCACGCCCGGAATTGGTGTCGATCAGATTGGAGCCACCCAGCTCGCCGTCCGGATTGAAGATCTCCAGGCAGTAGTCATCCAGCACGCCTTCCGGGATCTCGTCGTTCGGGCCCGGCTGGAACCACTTCTCGTTCGGGTAGTGCACGAACTCGCTGTCAGCGATGGCTTCGCCGAAGAACTGATCGTTGTAGAAGAAGTTGCAGCTCAGGCGCTCGATGAACTCGCCCAGTGCCGAGCACAGCGCGCTCTCCTTGGTCGAACCCTTGCCGTTGGTGAAGCACATCGGCGAGGCGGCATCACGAATGTGCAGCGACCAGACGTGCGGCACGATGTTGCGCCAGGAGGCGATCTCGATCTTCATGCCGAGATCATTCAGCAGGCCCGTCATGTTGGCGATGGTCTGCTCCAGCGGCAGGTCCTTGCCTTCGATCCAGGTGCTCTGCCCTTCTGGCGGCTCCGCCATCAGCAATGCCTGGGCGTCCTCGTCGAGGTTGTCGACCGTCTCGATCTCGAAGCCCGGGCCGGTCTGGACGACCTTCTTCACCGTGCAACGCTCGATGGAACGCAGGATGCCCTGACGGTCCTTGTCGGAGAGGTCTTCCGGCAGCTCCACCTGGATCTTGAAGATCTGGTTGTAGCGATTCTCCGGGTCGACGATGTTGTTCTGGGACAGGCGGATGTTCTCGGTCGGGATGTCCCGCGCCACGCAGTACACCTTCACGAAGTACGCCGCGCACAGCGCCGACGACGCCAGGAAGTAGTCGAACGGGCTCGGCGCCGACCCATCACCCTTGTAGCGGATGGGCTGATCGGTGATGACCGTGAAGTCGTCGAATTTCGCCTCGAGCCTCAGGTTGTCGAGAAAGTTGACCTTGATTTCCATGAACGATGCACCGCTTTAAAGAGTGTGGGCGCCAGCACGCCAGTCAGACGGCTACGCGATGGCCGCCATTATCCAGATTTTGGGGGCCTGCGTCGCGGGTGAGGCGAAAAGCGAAGCCAGCAACCTCCTGTAGCGTGGCGCATCGCTCACTGAGTTGAGGGCCCTGTGATTTCGCAAAGGTACGACATGCCTAAAACTAGAAGATACAACTATTGACTATTCAATCCAGATACCTCAGGTAATCCCGGCTTATTCATGAGACCGACCTGAAAACGAAGATGGCGAGTGGTTTTCTCTTGTAGAATCAGGATGTTCCTGCCAGAACACGATTCAAGAGGACCACTCGCCATGGGTGAAACCCTAACGAC
>NZ_JADPPY010000030.1:0-39634 GCF_018340035.1 Cobetia sp. MC34 | reverse complement strand
GACATGGCACCGTCGTTCGTTTTACCGGAACGACGCGAACGGTCTTATCCTCGATCGGTCAGGCGCCGGCCGCAGAAGTATCCGGCCAAGAAAAATGCCAGTCAGTGTTAACTGACTGGCATTACGCCGATTGGCGGGTTTTTTCGATCAAGGGCAACGATCAGGCGTCGAGGGCTTCAGCGATCTGGGACTGAGCCTTCGGGCCGATGCCCTTGACTTCAGAGATCACGCCATCAGCGTGAGCCTTGCGAACCTTGGCGACATCGTCGTAACCAGCGTCAGTCAGGGCACGGATAGCGGCAGCGTTGAGGCCGAGGTCTTCCAGAGAGGCCGCATCGGCTTCTTCGGTCGCCTCCTCGACGGCTGCGCCCATCGGCATCATGCGAGACTGGGCGATGGCCTGTTCGCGTGCCAGACGTGCCTTGTACTGCACCAGCTTCTGGTTGAACTCGTGTTCGACCTGCTTGCGGTGCTTGTCAGAGGCTGCGGCTTTCTCGCTCAGGCGTTCGTTGCGAGCGCGCAGGTCTTCGACTTCCTTCTTTGCCTTGTCACGGGCATTGCGGAGCTTGTCGGCTTCTTTGCTGGCTTCACGCAGCTGACGCTCCAGCTCCTTGATGCGGGCGTTCTGGTCCTGCTTGGTGTCCTGCTCCTGAAACAGGGATGCAAGCTGGTCGTCAAGATTAGCGTCGGTCATACTGCTATGTTGCCTCGAATAATTGATAAAGAGCTAAAGTCTGGGCGCACATTCTACCGCAGTTCTTCAGTTTGTGCTGCATTTGAGCGCAACCCGAGCGGGATGAATGTGAATCGGGGGTCCTGCATGGGGCAATATTACCCCAACTGTGTGACATCGCCAGTCACGGATGATCCAGTCACGGATGAAACTGAACACGGGATGAAACGGCCTGAACGCACACGACAATCGCATGTCGGCGCCGTGGCGAAAGTCACGGAAAAGACAGCCCGCTTTCATGGGCTGCCTTTTTCGCGGTTACCAGGCACTTGTGCAGGCCTGTCAGCACAGACCTCAGTGCTTGCGCCAGTCCTCGAGCTTGTCGCTCAGCTGCTGACGACGCGCTTCGGGCGATGCCAGCGTCTCGGACTGATGGCCTTCCCCGAAGCGATTCTCGAGATAGTCCATCAGATTGATCAGCTCATCATCGGTCAGGCTGTCATCGAAGGCCGGCATGAAGACACTGTGGCCATTGTTCTCACGCTGCACGCCATTGAGGATCGCCTGGGCCAGATTGTCCGGATAGACACTGCCGGTCACGCTGTTGTGGAACAGCGACGGGTAGTAGCCATCCTGGGTGCCGGCACCATCCGCGCCGTGACACATGGCGCAGTGGCCCAGATACAGACGCACGCCCGGCGTGGCATCGGCCAGCTGGCCGATCAGGTCTTCATCATCGGGACGCTTGTCCAGCGGCTGACCGCGCAGCAACAGCACATCATCGGCCGGTGCCCCCTGATTGAAGCGCGTGGCGACCTGCGGCTCGCTTTCGGCCTTGCGATCACCATCATTGACCGCCTCGCCCTGCTCGCCCTTGCCATCCACCGCCGGAATCGACTTCAGATAGACCGCGATGGCGCGCAGGTCATCTTCACTCATGTGACGCATGGAGTGCTCGACCACATCCGCCATCGGGCCGCCAGCCTGCGCCTTGCCCTTGAGGTTGCCGGTCGCCAGATAGGTCTGGATATCCTGCTCGCTCCAGCTGCCCAGTCCATCCTGCATGTCCGGCGTGAGGTTGAAGGCGCGCCAGCCTTCGATCATCGCCCCGCCCAGATAGCCTTCTTCATCACCGGTCAGCGCCGTTTCCTGGAAGGCGAAGCCACGCTCGGTGTGACAGCTGCCACAGTGGCCCGGCCCCTGGACGAGATAGGCACCGCGGTTCCAGTCGGCACTCTTGTCCTCGTGATCCTGCCACGGCTCCAGCGGCGAGAAGATCTCTTCCCACAGCGCCATCGGCCAACGCATGTTGAGCGGGAACGGAATCTCGCTTTCGCGGTTGGGCGTGCTGCTCGGCGTCACCTCATGCATGTTCCAGGCGTAGAGCGCCTTGATGTCCTCATCCTTCAGACGGGCGTAGGAAGGGAACGGCATCGCCGGATAGAGGTTGTGACCATCGGCAGCCTCGCCCTCGCGCAGCACACGGGTGTACTCCTCGAGGGTGTAGTTGCCGATGCCGTGTTCGGTGTCCGGGGTGATGTTGGTGGCGTAGATCTCGCCCACCGGCGTCTCGAAGCCGAGGCCACCGGCATATTCATCGCCGTCCTCGGTGCTGTGACAGGCCGCGCAATCACTGGCGCGCGCCATGTACAGGCCCTTCTCGATCAGCGCGGGGTCATCGGTGGCGGCCTTGTCGGCTTGTACCTGTCTGGCGTGCTCATCCTCGCCGCTGCCGCAGGCGCTGAGCAACATGGCACTGGTGCCCGCAATGGCGGCCAGGCGGACGGCACGGGTCAGGCGTGCGGGGCGAAGGATCGGGCGGGCACCGCGACCTTTCTCATCAATGGCATCACGGGTGCCAGCAGTACGGACGTGCGGGACCATGCTTATATTTCCTGTTCGAGCAGATCGGCAATACGCAGAGACAACGCCGCGATGGTCAGGGTGCAATTGACCGACCCGACGGTGGGCATGCTGCCGGAGCTGGCGACAAACAGGTTGTCATGGCCATGCACTCGGCAATCGCGATCCACCACGGAGTCTTTGGGGTTGTCTCCCATCAGGGTCGTACCGCAGATATGCTGGTTGTTGGAGAACTCATCACGGAACGCGATGTCGGTGCCTCCCATCAGCTGAGCGATACGCGCATATTGTTCACGGGTATGCGCGGCGCTGCGCTTGACGTAATCATCGATAGCATAACGGAATTCAGGGCGCGGCAGGCCGAGAGCGTCACGTTTTTTTGACGGCGTGATGCGATTGGCGGCCTCTGGCAACAGCTCGTGGAAGCTGTCGAACTGCACATAGCGGCTGGCGCGGTTATCGATCTGCGCCTGCAGATCCGCGCCGAGCCTGAGCGGTGTTTCCGACAGCACCTCCGTGGTCATCTGCTGCGTGCGGGCAATGTTGGACAGGTGCAGCTTCTTGGACGCGAAGTCCTTGCGGAAGTCGCCGTCGCGCCAGGTGATGATCGAGGTCATCTCCTGAGGGCCACGCCCGGCCCAGAGCGGCTCATCGGCCAGAAAGCTCACCCCGGTACCGGGGTGGTCCATGAGATGTCGGCCGACCATGTCGTTCTGGTTACCCACCCCATCGGGGGTATGGGCGTTGACCGACATCTGCATCAGCTTGGGCGTCTCGATGCCATTAGCCGCCAGCACCACTCGCGCCGCGCTCAGGCGATGCTGCTTGCCGTCGGGGTCCAGATAGCGCACCTCGCGAATCTTGCCGCTGGCGTCGCTTTCCAGATGATGCACGATGGCATTGTCGATCAGTCTGGCACCGGCACGTTCGGCCTTCTCGACATGGATGATGCCGGAATACATCGCACCGATCGGGCAGATAGGCATGCAGTTGTTGTTGCCGCAGCAGGTCGGGCGCTCATCATAGGGGCGGCTGTTGCGCGCCACCGGCTCGGTGACCATGTCAAAGCCGTGGGGATTGATGCGCTCGCTGACCCGCCGCTCGTTCCACGACAGCGGCAGCGGTGCCATCGGATACTCTGCGCTGCGCGGGCTGCCAAGATCGACATCATTCGGCCCCCAGACACCCAGCGCGACCTCGGCACGGAAGTAATAGTCTTCCAGGTCGTCATAGCCGATCGGCCAGTCGCGCCCGACGCCATACTCGCTCTTGAGCACGAAATCGCTGGGCAGAAAACGCCAGGCAGACGCCGCCCAGTGCCAGGTAGTGCCGCCGACGGCACGAATGTACTGGGCGTCGTAGGGTTGCTCCCCCTTCTGTACCAGATAGTCGGCATTCTCGCCGTAGAGCATCGGATGGGGCGCTGCCTTGCTGGCAGGATAAGGCCCCATGAAGTCCATCTTGTTGGCCTGGTTGCGGAAGCGCTCGACGATCTGCCAGCGCTGCATGCGCGGGCCTGCTTCCAGCATGATGACCGACTTGCCGGCCTCGGCCAAGCGATGTGCGATCAGGGCACCGGCAACACCAGACCCGACCACGACCACATCGGCATCATACGCACGGGATTCCTCGGCCATGCAGGATTCTCCTCGGGAAATTGGGAACAGCAACAGGGGCGGTCAGGACGCCCCTGGAAGGTCTGGCACACAGGCGATTCAAGGGCTGATGCCTTGCTCGGTCAGAAGCTGATGACCAAGCACGGACTCAAGGCCCGACCATCCGCCACGCGCAAGCCTTGGGAGTAAGCGTGACCACTCAGGCCTTGGGTGCCTCGGCCCAGAACCCCGGACGATTGGGGCAATAGGTACGCACCACCTGCACATCGCGCGGCCCGGCATACATGCCAGCGCGCTCGAAGGCGATGACCTCGGCGGCGGGATCACTGATCGACCTGCCGACCGTGCCCAGCATCCAGGCCTGCAGCAGACGGCGCACCAGCGCCATCTCGACGTCACTCAGGTCTTCCTTTTTCACGTACTCTCGCGACTCGCCCAGGGCCAGCAGGCGGGTCTTGAGGGCCGGCAAGCTGCCGACACCGGGCACTCCCTCGGCCGGGATTCTCGCCAGCGCCTCAAAATAGCGCTGCCCTAGCCGTTCATCCAGGGTCTTGTCGCTGAGCAGCCAGCGCGACAGGACCATGAACGTCGCGAAGGCACTGTCATCCTGTATCTGTTGCTCGTCAGCGGCCGTCTCGGCCAGGGCCTGAAGGGACAGACCACCGAACACGGCCATACCTGCTCCACCGAGTCCCAGCTTCAATAGCTGGCGACGTGAAGGATCAGTAGCACTCTGGGATGTCGACATGCGGCCCTCCCGGACAATGAATGGTTCACCCGACGCCAGTGCACAAGGCAGTATTGCCGCCTGTGTGCTGCACTCGGATAGCGCTCTAACAGCACACAAGCAGACCTCGAGCGATTTCGAACAGCTCTTGCGTAGCCCTTGCACAGGGTTTGATTCGCAGCATGGTAACAAGCGCCGCCAAGTTATAGACAAACGTATAATGAACAAGGAGTTTCTGTTTAAGCAACTCAAGAGGCACGCTTCACGCAACCCAGCCCGCTCACGGGCAAACGCTTGCTGCTGGCCTACTGACAAGGATCGGTCGAAACCGCGAGAGTTACCAGCGGATGCCCGCGAATGCCGATGCCTGACGCAAGAGTCACCCGCGCCTGTCTCCCGCCCACCGGCAGTTCCCTGACTGTGCTCGGCGCAGTAGGATGTGGGGCAAAGGCAGCAGCTGTGGCCAGACTGGCTCGCTCACGAGCCGACGCCCGCGCCGCCTATCACTCGACTTCAGGGAAGACTCGCCATGCTTCGTCACTTGCGTACTCCGCTCGCTCTGCTCATGTGTACCGCCATTCTTGCCGGGTGTGAAAGCGCCTCGCGCATGGCCGACAGCATTTCGCTGCCGGACTTCGGCTCCTCCTCGCAGACCGAACAGGGCGAGCAGCGCGTCCAGCGCACCGTCGCCTTCCCGGAGGCGGAGTACGCCAGGCTCGACAAGACCGGCACCTCGGTGATCAAGGGCCGCATGTCCTATGAGTGGCAGGGCCAGACGATCTACGCCAACCGGGCGGGCATCTCGATCGCCCCAGTCACCACCTACTCCGCGGAAGCCGCGGAACTGGCACTGGCAGGCAAGACGGCGTCCCGCGCCGACCCGCGCGCCCAGGCCTACACCCACATCGTGCGCACTGACAGCAATGGCTACTTCACTGCCACTGGCCTGCCATCCGGCACCTTCTATGTCGCCGGTGTCGTCCAGTTGCCGGACGGCACACGCAGCCCGCTGATTCTCAGTCAGGTTCAGGTCGGCCGCGGCCAGACCCGCAGCATCGAGCTGAGCCGCTGATACCCGCGTGTTCTTCTTGCTCTACATGCTGCCCTTGCATCGCCGGATGATGGCCACCGCACCATGACGACACTCTCGCTGCGCGCCTATACCCCACAGGCCACGGTCCATGATCACGCCCACCACCAACTGGTGCTGCCGATCCGCGGCCATCTCGATATCCAAGTCGGCAACCATCACGGCACCGTGGTCACCGGCGAGTGCGTCATCATTCGCCCCGGGGAGTCACATCTGTTTCATGCCAAGGACGCCGCGCGCTTCATCGTCGCTGACCTGGACTACCTGCCCGACAACCTCGCGGCGTCGCAACGCGTGGTGTTCTCGATCAGCACCCTGCTGATGAACTACCTGCTGTTTCTCGAAGCGCAGCTGCAGGGTAAGGTCGACAAGCACATCGATCAGCTCTCCATCGCGCTGTTTCTCGGCCTGCTGGAGAAGCAGACCTGTGATCAACGCGTCGACCGTCGTCTGCTCAGGGTACTCGACGTCATGAACGCGCAGCTTGAGCAGCCCCACGACGTGGCATCACTGGCCCGACTCGCCCACCTGAGCCCGACCCAGTTTCACAAGGTGTTCCGCGACAATCTGGGCGTCAGCGTCAAGCAGTACCTGACTGCCAGACGCATGGAGCGCGCGCGGGCGCAGTTGATCCATACCGATCTCAGCGTCCAGCAGGTCGCCGAGGCCGTCGGCTATCAGAACCTCTCCGCCTTCTCGCGGCGCTTTTCCTGCTACTTCGGCCAGTCGCCACGCGAGATGACGCGCCAGTATTCGAGCCTCACTCCCCCGAATGACTGAACGACTGAATGACCGACTGATTCGATCATCTGAACAACCGATTGAGCATCCGAATCAGCAGTCAACCACCGCACTGTGGCGGTATATGACGTTTTGCTTCTCCTGGCAGATCAGAGCGTAGTTTCAGCACAATATATTCTCGCGATGAGGCGTAATCTCGTGCACACCGAGACACACTTCATTGCGAGCCATCCACCATGCAGCACTCCTTCTCCCGGACGCCCTTCCGCCCAGCGCTGGAACGCCAGATCGGCAACCTTTCCGTCCTCACGGCCGCCCTGCTATGGGGCACGACCGGCACCGCCGCCCACTTCAATCAGGATGTCAGTCCGCTGGCCACCGGCGCCTTCGCCATGGGCTTTGGCGGCATTCTTCAGGCAGTGCTGTCGCGACGAATCCTTCATGAGGAGCTGGCCGCCCTGCTGGTTCATAAGCATCTCGTGCTGTGGGCAGCGCTGTTCATCATAGTCTACCCGCTGGCCTTCTATTCGGCCATGGAATACACCGGCGTGGCGATGGGCACCGTGATCACCATCGCCACGGCGCCGTTGGCGGCAGCGGTGCTGGAATATGTGCTGGATCGCAAGCGCGTCAGTGTGCGCTGGTACGCAGCGCTGATGCTGGGCATGGCTGGCGTGGGACTGATGGCAGTGGGCGAGACACGTCTGGCGGATACGGCAGCGCAAGCCACTGCCAGCGGCGTTGCCAGCGAAAGCCGCAAGCTCATCGGTATCGGGCTGGGCGTGCTGGCCGGCGCGAGCTACGCCACCTATTCGCTGCTTGCCAGACGCATGATGCTGCTGGGCGTGCATCGCCGTGCAGCCATGGGGGCAATGTTCGGCTGTGCCGGCATCATACTGTTGATCGGCCTGGCCATCAGCTGCCTGTTCCTCGATCCGCGCCTGTTTGCCACGCCGGTGAATTCGGCGGTCGCCATCTACATGGCGCTGATCCCGATGCTGCTGGCCAGCCTCATCTTCGGACGCGGGCTCGCCAGCGTGCCCATCAGCCGGGTGACAGTCCTGACCATGTTCGAGCCACTGGTGGCGGGCCTGTTGGCCGTCATCGTGGTCGGCGAGCAGTTCACGCTGATGGGCGCCATCGGCATGGTGCTGATCATGACCTGCCTGATGCTGCAATTGCGGCCGCAGGCAACGCAGGCGCCGATGGCCAGCCCGCAGGCAGACCTCGCGGCCTGGACGACGCCCGACACGGCCTCCGACGCTCTGGTTGAGCCAAAAGACGACGCTGCCCATTGGGGTGAGCGTGATTCGTGGCGTGATCCCTGGAGCGGTACCGAGCATGGCCGCGATGCCAAGCAAGGGCCGGAGCAAGGGGCTGAGCAAAGGTCGGCGCCATGGCAGCATCACGACGCCTGACGGCGATGAGCGAATTGTTGGCAAGTTCGAGTGCCCGCCCTGAGCGGTAGCCAGCCGGCGCGGCGACTCACTTGACCCAAAGTGGTTTCAGCACACTTTTGCAGGACTCATGCTGCGACTGAAATCGGCCGCGGGATTGGCAAGACACGCAAGGACATCACCATGACAACCACTCGCTCTGATATCGCGGCCTCTTCAAGGTCGACCGACATGGGTAGCCTGGCCGTGCTGTTTGCCGCGCTGCTGTGGGGCACCACCGGCACGGCGGCCCACTTCAACCAGGATGTCAGTCCGCTGGCAACCGGCGCCTTCGCCATGGGTATCGGCGGCCTGCTTCAAGCAGTGATCGCACGACCCAATATCATGGGCTGTCTGAGCCTGTTGATGGCGCAGAAGGGCCGGGTATTGCTCGGCGCCGTGTGTGTCGTCATCTACCCGCTGGCTTTCTACTCCTCGATGCATCTGGCCGGTGTCGCCATCGGCACGGTGATCACCATCGCCACGGCGCCACTGGCAGCGGCGATTCTCGAGCGCCTGTTCGGCCACCACCGACTCACGCTGAGCTGGTATCTCAGCCTCGCGCTGGGCATTGCCGGTGTGGTGATGATGGCGATGGGCGAAACGGCCACTCATGGTGGGGACATTGTCGCCATCAGCGCCAGCGGCGACCCGATGGCGACAGGGTCAGGGAGCGTGCCTGACGCTGACTGGCAACGCCTTACCGGTATCCTGCTGGGCATCATCGCCGGCACGACCTACGCCGCCTATTCACTGATCGCCCGGCGCATGATGGACCACGGCACCCACGCCCGCGCTGCCATGGGCAGCCTGTTCGGCGTCGCCGGTATCGCGCTGATCGCCGGTCTGGGCCTCAGCATGCTGGCGGCCGACCCGCGCCTGTTCGCCACCCCCGGCAACACATCGGTCGCGCTCTACATGGCGCTGGTACCGATGTTCCTTGGCTATATCGCCTTCGGCTACGGCCTTAAGACCGTTGCCGCCAGCAAGGCCACCCTGCTCACTCTGTTCGAACCGCTGGTCGCCGCGCTGCTCGCCGTCACCATCGTCGGGGAACATATCGCTCCGCTCGGCTGGCTCGGCATGGCGCTGATCGCCGTCTGTCTGGTGATTCAGGTGACGCCAGCGACCGCTTGAACAACGCGAGCGGCACGACGAGGCGTTACCGAATGCGCAAAGCACAAAGCCCCAGCCTGAGTTTCAGGCTGGGGCTTTGCATTGCTGGGCATAAGCTCTCGGGCTCACGCCATCTCAATCACTCGCCGTGTAGAGCGCGCGCCGTCAATGCGAGGCAAGCTCGCCGGCATCCACTTGCGGTGTTATCCGACGTACGCCCTTGGCATCCTGCGCGTAGGCACGATGACGCACATCCCAAAGCTCCACGGCATGCTGGATGTTGAGCCAGAACTCCGGCGTATTACCTAGCGCAGCCGCCAGCTTGATGGCCATCGGTGCCGTCAAGGTGCCCTTGTCATGCACGATACGGCTCAGGGTGTTTCTGTGCACTCCCATCGCCTCGGCCAGGGTGCGGATATCGATGTTCATCGGCTCCAGAAACTCTGCCGTCAACATCTCTCCTACCGTCAGCGGGCGCCGCTGGGTGTTTCTCATCACTGCTACCTCCTCTAGCCCTTGTAAGCATGCGGGTCTAGATATGTTTGATGGGCGACCCCCGCCTCCCACCGGAAGATGAGTCGATACTGCTTGTTGACACGAATCGAGCAATAACCTGCGAGATTGCCCTGCAGATGCTCGAACCGATTGCCCGGTGGAACCCTCAGATCAGACTCCTGACTTGCGGCATCGAGAATCTGCAACTTTCGGTAGAGCGAACTGGAGAGCGCCGCAGGTATCTTGCGGTGGCCAACATCATGCTCATAGAAGCTCTCGAGCCACACATCCCTGAATTCCACCGCCATGGCAGCACCTTTTTCCCTCATTCTATGCACAACAATGTTGTGCATCAAGCGGCTCTACCCTGACGCTCCCCCCCGGGAAAAACGCCCAACGAGCCCAGGACTCGTTGGGCGCTTCATATTCCTCTGCCCTTCACATCAGACGCTCAGCGACTCACGCCGCCGTCTTGCTTGCCAGTTCTACCTTGGCAAGCTTGATCAGCCCGCCGTAGAAGACGAAGGCGACAACGACACCCACGACGGGCGGCATGAAGGGTGAGCTCCAGGCGCACAGGCAGGCGATGGCGTAGGCGGCGAGCCCCGGCCAGTGGTAATCCACCTTGGGCATCTCGGCGAGGCGCGGATACTGCCCTTTGTGGCCTAGCCAGAAGTTGGCGATGATCACGCCGCCGATCGGCGGGATGAAGGTACCGAGCAGAATCAGAAACGGAATCAGCCACTCATACATGCCGAGTACCGCCAGCACTGTGCCGATGGCCGCGCCGCCCAGGGTGACACGCTGACGATGCGGGGTACGCAGCAGATTGCAGCCGGCGATCGCGAAGTTGTAGATGGTGTTGTCCTGGGTGGTCCAGATATTGAGGAACAGCATCAGGACGGCGAGACTGACCAGCCCCTGGGCAATCATTACATCGACGATATCGGCCTGCTGGTAGATCATCGCACCGAGCGCGCCGGTGAGCACCATCAGGCCATTGCCGACGAAGAAGGCCGCCAGGGTGGCAATGACGGCGATCTTCGGCGAACGCGCGAAGCGGCTCCAGTTGGTTGCCTGGGTGCCACCGCTGATGAAAGTGCCGATCACCGCGGTGATGGCGGCCGTCCAGCTCATGGAATCCGTCGGCGTCAGTGACGCAAGGCCTGCCACGCCGCCGACATCGACCATGCCGGTGTAGAGACTGAACAGGATGAACAGCAGCATGGCCGGCACGGCGATGCGCGAGAGCATGTCCAGCCCGCGATAGCCGATCATCGCCGTCAGACAGAAGGCGAAACCGAAGATGATCATCAGCGGCGTGGTCAGCCACTCGGGCAAGCCGAGTGTCTTGACCAGCACGATGGCGATGGTCGCGGTGCCCCAGGCGTACCAGCCGATCTGGGTGAACCCGAGCACGAAGTCAGACAGGCGACTGCCCTTCTCGCCAAAGCACAGCCGTCCCATCAGCACTGAATTCAGACCACTCTTGCAGGCGATATAGGCCAAGGCAGCGGCGTAACCGCCGAGCAGCAGATTGCCGATCACGATGATCCACAGCAGTTCATTGAGCGCGAACGCGGCACCCAATGACCCACCCGCCCACATGGTGGCGGTAAAGAAGGTGAAGCCGAGCAGCACCATCGAGGTGGAAAGCAGCCCACGTCGTGCCGAAGCGGGGACTTCGCTCAAGGGATAGTCATTGCCGGATTCGCCTGTCATCGATTGCTGATCTGAGGTGCGGTCTGAGGCGTGCGATGAGGAGTGTTCTGCCATGAGTGCCTTCCTGGAGCTCGGTCGTGAGTCGCCGAGTCTTGTGGTGGTGTCAGCCTGCCTGAACGCCGGCCACCGCCCCCTGCGCGCAAGGTGGTGGTCAGAGCGGCGGTCGCTACCCTACCACCACGCAAGATTCACGCCACCCATCCTCAAACCGTGCAAGACGCCAGCTCGTCGTCTGCCTCATGAAGCTGACACAGGCGTCAGGATCTGGCCTGTCAGCAGGCGCGGTCGGGCACAAGACCGCCACCAGAAATGATTTCGCGACTAGTCCGGCGCAGTACCTACAAACCCCTCAATTACGCCGACGTTGGCATCAACTTGAGCGCCAGACACCAGAACGCCACGCGGCGCACTCTTTCAGTGCAGCGCGTGGCGTGGCTCGAGGCGTCCTGCACTGACATCGAAACCTGACGCCGAGCACAGGATGCAAATTTTTTCAGCCTTTCCTTGTTTAGCGGTTCATGCTGAACCCTTCAGCTGCTCGCCAACACCCCTTCGCTGGCATTGACCTCTTCAGTGTCCATCAGGCGAAGTCTGACCGGCACCGATTTCGAGGCGGGCGTATTGCTGCGCGCATCGCGGTGATCCAGCGGAATCAGGTCATTGGTTTCCGGGTAGTACGCTGCCAGACAGCCGGTCGGGATGTCGTATTCCTTGAGCTTGAAGCCCGCCATGCTGCGCTCGACGCCGTCTTCGCTGACCGTTTCCAGCGTCACGCGCTGCCCCTCGCTCAGCCCCAGCGTCTCGAGATCCTGCGGGCTGATCATCACCACCATGCGCGTGCCATAGACGTCGCGATAGCGATCATCATTGGAGTAGACGGTGGTATTGAACTGGTCATGCCCGCGCATGGTGATGAGCAGGAAGGTGCTATCCATGTTCAGTGTCTCGTGGGTCACCTTGTCGAGACCCTCCTCATCCGTGCCCAACCCCTCGGGGAACAGGAAGTTGGCACGCCCCGAGTCGGTATGCCAGATACGCTCGCGCGGCGCGATGCGGATGTGGAAGCCGCCCTGAGCCAGGCGCGCATTGTAGTCGGGGAAGATCTGCGGGAAGACCTCTTCGATGCGGTCACGAATCCGTGCGTAATCCGCCTGCAGCCAATCCCAATCCACGGTGGGGTGCGGCGGCAACGTCGCCTTGGCCAGCTGACAGGTGATAGCGATCTCGGAGTGCAGGCTTGGGTCCGCCGGTGCCATCACGCCGCGTGACGGCGCCACGTTGCACATACCGTCCTCGGCACTGGAGACCTGCTCCGCGCCCTTGCCATCGGCGCCCGCCTGCAGGTCACGTTCGCTATGGCCAATCGTGGGCAGCACCCAACCATGTTTGCCGGGGTGCAGGTGACTGCGATTGAGCTTGGTGGCGACATGCACCGTCATGTCTAGATCGTGCACCTTCTCGACCACGCGCTTCTGATCAGGAATCGCGCGGAAGAAGTTGCCACCCATGCCGATGAAGGCACGTACCTCACCGCGCAGAATCGCCTCGCAGCATTCGGCGACATCATGGCCATTCTCGCGCGGGCACTTGATATCGAAGACTCGATCGAAGGCATCCAGCATCGCGTCATTGGGCAGGTTCTCGATGCCGACGGTGCGGTCGCCCTGCACATTGGAATGGCCGCGTATCGGGCAGGCGCCCGCGCCGGGCTTGCCGATATTGCCGCGCAGCAGCAACAGATTGATGATCTGCTGGATGGTGTCGCCGCCGCGCGCATGCTGGGTGATGCCCATGCCCCAGCAGCAGATCACGCGCTCGGCCTCCAGATAGGTCTGCCCCGCCTGTTCCAGCGATTCGCGTGACAGGCCGGACATGGCGACCAGGTCCTGCCACTCGAGCTTGCGGCAATGCTCGGCGAAGGCGTCAAAACCATGAGTGTGCTGGGCGATGAAGTCGTGATCCAGATAGCCCACCGCATGCGGATTGCGCTCGCGCAGCGCATCGTCGGCCTCGATCACGTACTTGCACATCGCCTGCACGGCGGCGAGGTCCCCGCCGATGCGCAGCTGATGATACTGACTGCTGATCTCGACGCCCTTGCCACTCAGCATGTCCTTGGGCGACTGCGGGTCGGCAAAGCTGACCAGCGCCCGCTCGCGCAGCGGGTTGAAGCTGACCACCTCGGCCCCGCGGCCACGCGCCTCGTGGAGATCCCCCATCATGCGCGGGCTGTTGGTACCGCTGTTCTGGCCGAAGATGAAGATGGCATCGGCCTGCTTGAAGTCCTCGAGATTGACCGTCGCCTTGCCGATGCCGATGGACTCCGGCAGCGCTCGGGAGGTGGTCTCGTGACACATGTTCGAGCAGTCCGGGAAGTTGTTGGTGCCGTACATGCGCCCGAACAGGGAAAACAGGAACGCTGCCTCGTTGGAGGTACGCCCCGAGGTGTAGAACTCGACCTGGTTCGGGTCCTCATAGCGTTTGAGGCGCTGGCCGATCTCGGCGTAGGCCGCTTCCCAACTGGTGATCTCGTAGCGGTCCGTCTGGGCGTTGTAGCGCAGGGGGCGCGTCAAGCGCCCTTCCTTCTCCAGATGGTGATCCGACCATTCACGCAACTCGCTGAGCGTATTGTTGGCGAACAGCTCATCACTGACACGTTCACGTGTCGCCTCCCACGCCAGCGCCTTGGCACCGTTTTCGCAGAAGTTGGCCCCCTTGGGCTTGTCACCATTCGGCCAGGCGCAGCTCGGGCAGTAGAAGCCATCGGGCTTGTTCATCTTCATCAGGCTGCGATGGCCCTCGATGGGCAGATGCTCCTGCCAGATGAACTTCTCGACCGCCTTGATCGACGGCCAGCCACCGCCCGGCGGCCGGTCCAGCTGACTGCCGGACAGCGACGCCGATAACGCCGGCGCGTGGGACCCCTTGGGGCTGAAGGAATCGACTGGCGTGGTCTGGTCTTGGGACATGTCGGGGCTCCTGACGGTGGCGGCCGGCAGCTGGCATCGATCAGACACCGCTGCGGGCACGCCACCGAACAAAGAATTCAAGGGTCACCCTTGCTTCCTTGACTCGCGCCAAGCCTTTTTCAAGGCCGATCGCCGTTGCGCACTTGAACTTCCGCCGATCCGCCACCAGAGTTGTACAGACCTGACACAAGCAGATCCGCCACTCAACACGCCAGACATGATGAGGAGCTGGAACATGACCGTATTTGAAGCCCTGCGCGAGACCCACGACGAACAACGCCGCCTGCTGGACATGCTGCTGCAGACCGAAGGTGACAGCGAGCCGCGCGATGACCTGTTCAAGCGTCTCAAGGAATCGCTGACCAATCACGCCGGTGCTGAGGAACGCGCGCTCTACATGCCGATGATGGAGCACGACATGACGCAGGAGAAGGCGCGTCACAGTGTCGCCGAGCACCATGAGATCGATGAGCTGGTCGAGAAGCTCGAGGCGACCGACTACAGCTCGCCTGGCTGGCTGGCCACCGCCAAGCAACTCGAGCACCTGGTGACCCACCATCTGGATGAGGAAGAGCAGGAAGTCTTCCAGCTGGCAGGCCGCGTCTTCGATGACGCCACCAAGAAACGCCTCGCCGAGGAATATCATCAGGACATGAAGGCGCGCGAAGCGGCCTGAGCCAGAATTCAGCATCGGGCCTAGTCGAAAGCGCTTGGCGCTGTAACATGCTGAACGCTATCGATAAGCGCCGATGACGTACACCAAAACGGGCTGACCACATCATGTGGCCAGCCCGTTTTTTTCATGTGTTCACCACCCTGCGATGAGGGCATCGACGCCTGTGAAAGCGTGTGTCACAACGACTAAGGCGAAGAGCCATCCACCACGTCATCAGCCACGACGCACTCGGGTTACTTGCGGCGCGATGGCCGTGCGGTACCTTTCGCTGCCGGCTTTCTGCTTGGGCTGCCTGAGCGCTTGCCCTTGCCTTTCCCGGCCTTCGTCTTGTCATCAGGCTTCTCCGCACGCCCCACGTAACGCGCGATCCAGATGGTGTGCTTGGCCCCCGAGGTGCCATGTGCGTAGACCTGACGCGCCTCGGCCTTGAAACCGGCCCGCGACAGGCGCTGCGAGAAACGCGCATCGGCCGTGGCCGACCACACCGCCAGAATGCCGGCCGGGCGCAACGCCCTGGCGCATACCGCCAGCCCCTCCGCACTGTAGAGCCAGTCGTTGTCATCCGCGGTCAGGCCTTCCGGGCCATTGTCCACATCCAGCATGATGGCATCGAAGCCGCCAGGCGCTCCACGCAGCACCTCGGCGACATCGCGATTCTCGACTGTCGTGCGCGGGTCCCGAATCGGATAGCCCGCCTTGGCCCCCAGCGGGCCGTCATTCCAAGCCACCACTCCCGGTACCAGCTCGGCGACGACCACCTCGGCATCTGCCTTGAAGTGCTTGAGCGCGGCAGCCAGCGTGAAGCCCATCCCCAGGCCGCCGATCAGAACGCGCTGTGGCGCCGCCGACGTGCCGCGACTCTTGAGCAGGCCGGCAGGAATCTCGGCCAGCGCATCTTCCGAGCCATGCATGCGGGTGTTCATCAGCTGCCCGCCCTTGCCGCTCTCGATCTTGATGACGAAGTCCTCGCCATACTCGAACAGGCACAACGAATCCGACGTGCCGGGGATCGGCGCGGTATCGAGCAGCACAAAGCGTTTCATGGCACATCCATAGAAGGAAAAATGATCATCTGTCAGGTGGCTTCGTGGCCATCCTGACTATATTCAACATGACGGACATCTGTACGACATGGGGGAGCGTTAGTCTAACAGTCAGAACCCCATGGCAGGTATCCGCCTGCGCGAAGGCATGAAGTTTCGCGAAAGCACGAGAAAAATGAGAGCATGCGCGCATCAAGGCTGGAAGATATTCGCGAATTCTCTAATACTAGTTTTTGTAGAACGCAACACCGTCGTAAACCAGACACACTCAGAACGAACACTCTCAGTAGCAACTGTCACTTGCCTGATGGCTGGCGCGCAATGAAAAGCGCGTGGGTCTCGCCGGCAGATGGGCTAGCCTCACCGCCGACGAAGCAGCGTGACACCTAGAGAATCACTCAAGATTCCGACTCATCGGAACCCGAAAAGAGGATATTTCGATGCCGCATACTCATCTGGAGCGACTCGCGACGATCAGCGCCAGCCAGGTCGAGGAACACTTTCGCGATCTCCATCCCATCGTGGCATTGGTTTCTGCCACTCGGCTGCTGCAATTCCTCGAGCGGGAAGGTCTGATATTGCATGAACATCGGGCGCTATGCGCGAGCATCATTCGCAAGGCCCTGCCCAGCCTCGAAAACGGCCCCGGGCATGACCCTGCCAATCTGCCAAGCCTGCATGGCATAGAACAGACCAAGGAAAGTGAGCCGCGTGTTCCGCTTGCGCAGTCCATGGCAGCGGGTGTCAGTACGCCAGCCACCGTGCATGACAAGCATGAGGATGCGCTCTCCTGACCACCGCCAGGCGTACCGAAACGAGACAACCCGACGCCCAGTTCTGCTCATGCAGGACTGGGCGTTTTAACATTACTAAACAAGAAAATTATGATGGAGGGGTTTAATCCGACGGGATCGTCCACAGGTCTATTGGCAGATGTTCAGCGTCTGAAGGCGCATCAGCGCATTCACGATCAACGAACCGGAGGTGACGGCATGACTCAGCAACAGCCCCCACAGCATCAGAACCAGCAACCGGGCGATGAACATCGCATGGACCCCAAGCCCGAATATATCCGCGAGAGCTATCGCGGCAGCGGCAAGCTCCTGGGCAAGGTGGCAGTCATCACCGGTGGTGACAGCGGTATCGGCCGCGCCGCCGCCGTGCACTTCGCACGCGAGGGAGCCGATTGTCTGATCACGCACCTGGGCAGTGAAGAAGTCGATGCGCAGGAGACCATCCGTCTGATCGAAGCCGAAGGCAGACGCGGACGCCGCATCGCAGGGGATATCGGTGACCCGGCCTTCTGCCGCAAGGTTGTCAAGGGCGCGCTGGAGGAATTCGGTCAGCTGAATATCCTGGTCAACAATGCTGCAGAACAGTACGACTGGGACGACGTCACCGAGATCGATGACGAACAGATCGAGCGCACCTTCAAGACCAATCTGTTCAGCCACTTCTACATGATCAAGGCCGCCGTGCCGCATCTCTCCAAAGGCGATTCCATCATCGCCACCTCGTCCGTCAACGCCTTCAAGGGCAACGACAGCCTGATCGATTACAGCGCCACCAAGGGCGCCATCCAGGGGCTGGTACGCTCACTTTCCGGCACGCTGATGGACCGCGGCATTCGCGTCAATGCGGTTGCACCCGGCCCGGTCTGGACTCCCTTGATCCCCGCCAGCTTCGAGGACGAAAAGGTCGCCAATTTCGGCCAGCAAGTACCGATGGAGCGCCCCGGTCAGCCTAGCGAGATGGGCCCGGCCTACGTCTATCTGGCCAGCGAAGATTCAAGCTACATGACAGGCCAGACAATCCACCTCAACGGCGGCGTCGTGCTCAACACCTGATCACCCTGCTTCTTCAGGCGCCCACTGCGCCTGATGCTTGAGAGTAGTACCGCCGCAAACGGCGAGAAACAACCGCGCAGAAAACGCAAGGCCACCCGATCCGGGTGGCCTTCTTGCATAGGGGACGGTTCATGGAAGACGCGCCGCACCTCAGCGCCTGCTCCGCGTTCATGCCGCCTTTGCTCTCCCTGGAAGTATCAGGTCCTCCTGTCTGTCCGTATCAGTCTTTTCAGCCGACTGAAAGCCAGCGGCCTCTCTATTCTGGTAGCAGCCACAGACGTTGCCGTGGACAGGATTGAGCATTACCCGCTCTGCAGGAGGCAAGCATGTCCAAGTTGATTCTTTCTCTGGATGGCGGCGGCATACGCGGGGCGGCCACCGCTCAATTTCTGATGCGTGTCGATGCGACACTCAGGAATGAGCACCAGACCACACTGCGTGAGCGGGTCGATTTCTATGCAGGCACCAGCACCGGCAGCCTGATCGCGCTGGCGCTGGCGACCACCGACATGAGCCTCGAGGACATCAATGGGCTCTACAGCGCGACCAGTGCCAGGCAGATCTTCGCCGACAACCGCGGCTGGTTCGAACTCGATGGCATCAATGCGCCCAAGTACGAGGCCAAGGGCAAGAGCACGATGCTCAAGAAGCACCTCGGCCAGGCCAAGCTCAGGGATGTCCCCGCTGGCAAGCAGGTGCTTGTCGTCACCTACGGGATCGAGAGACGCCGCCCGCATGTCCTGAAGTCGAGCAAGCGCGAGCATCACAAGCTGCTGGCCTGGCAGGCCGCGGACGCCTCCAGCGCGGCGCCGACCTACTTCCCGACCCGCGACATGAAGCTCGGGCCGGACAACGAGCAGACCTGGCTGATCGATGGCGGCGTCATCGCCAACAACCCCACCATGTGCCTCATCGCCGAAGTCTGTCGCCTGTGGCCGCATGAGCCGCGTCGCGTGCTCTCGATCGGCACCGGAACACGCACGCGAAAGATCAACGGCCCGGATTCCCGGCACTGGGGCGCAGTACAGTGGGTGCTGGAAGGCAGCCTGATCGACGTGCTCTCCGATGAGAAGGTGGTCGGCTATCAGGCCATCACCATCTCGCCGCCGGGCAGCTATATCCGCGTCAATGCCGAGATGCGCCCACAACCGGGAATGCTCAAGGCACCTGATGACGCGATGGACGACATCAGCACCACCAACATCAAGCATCTGAAGGCCATGGGCGATTTCTGGTTCGAGCAATATGGTGACGCCGTGGTGGCCCTGATCACCGACCGCTACCAAGGGCCCTCGCTTGACCGCATCGATCCCCTCACCGGCCGGCCGCAAGCCTATCAACCGCACTGAGCAAGCCTTCCCCACATTGCACTCGGAGACGTCTGTCAGCGATTTTGCTACTCTGCGCTGCCGTGCTTCACGCTGACCCGAGTTCATTCAATGACACATGGCACACCACAAGACACTCGCATTCGCCCCGCCACCTCAACATGGCGAATGCTGGTGACTTTCACATTATCTCTGGCGATTCTCGTACCCACTACAGCGCAGTCAGACGACGATATGCACTTTGACCAGCCGGAAGCCTTCGCCACCCTGAAGAAGGCGGTCAGCTATTTCGATGAAATGGATACCTTGCCGGAAGAGGCATGGATCAGCCGAGATCAAGCGTCGGCGCGCAGCGATATGGACGAGATGATAGAGGAAGCCATGCTGGCCCTCGACGTCCCGCAACTCTCGACACTGCGCAGCACCTATCGCCAGGTCGAGGACAAGATTCGCGAATCGCGCCGCGAGATTTCCGAGTTGAAGGAAAAGCGCATCCTCGCGCCGGACACCGATGTCTCGACGCTGACTCGCCTCACGCCCACCGATACCCTGCGCGAATTCACCGCCAGCACGCGCGGCGATTATGATCTGCTGATCGCCGCGCATGAGAAGAACATCGCCGCCTATCAGGGCGAGCTGACCACGCTGGAAGGCAAGCTGGCCGCGCGACTCAAGGAGATCGGCATCACCCTGACGCCGGACCAGGTCCAGGTGTGGCTGTCCTCGGTGGTCGGTGATGATGTGCTGACCATGAGTGTCGTGTTCGCCAGCATCAAGTCGGTGGCCCAGCAGCTCGCCGAGCTGACCCGCGACAGCGGCGAGAACCTCGACTACGCGCGCCGTTATTACGGCATGGTCGTCATGCTTCACCGCATGATCGTGACCATGCAGCAGGACTTCATCACGCGCGTGAATGATGAGGTATTGCCGCAACTGCAAGGTTTCGCCGACGAAGCCGAGGCCACCACGCGTGAAGCTCGCACGCTGATCAAGCAAGGCGGATCACGCGAGAGTCTGGAGAACAACATCCGCGCCAATGCGCTGACGCTCAAGACGATTAACCTGTATCGCTCGCTGGTGACCGAGCAGCGCGACCGCGTCACGACCTCTCTGACCAAGAGTCAGCGCGAGCTTGCGGTGGCGACCAATACCTATCGCACCGTCAAGCTCAGCGCCCACGTCGCCGACCTGATCCGCCAAGGCGTCAAGACCTTCGACACCCTCGCCGGCCTGCAGGTACCGGTCGCCACCAGCTTCGAGAACAGCGCCATGCGCGAGGAATTCCGCAAGCTGACCGAGCGCATGCAGCAGGCAAAATAACCCACGCAATCAGCGTCGATACCACGCCTTCGCCTGTCCGGCGAAGGCGTTTTCAGTTGTGGCGGCGAATATCCCGCATGCTCAGGATGCTCTCCAGCGTGCGTCTCAGGCGCGCCACCTCGCTGACCAGACTCTCGCCCGCCAGCATGCCGACCCCCAGCACCAGCCCGCGTCGTGAATCCTCGCGGCTGCAGACCATGCTCAGTGGCCGTACGATCAGATGCTCCTTGACCATCAGCTGCGCGACGCGCTGATCATCGATCTCGGGGGCGAACTGCACGCACAGACTGATGCCGCGCGACGGCGGCGAGACGCTGATCACGCCCTTCACCTGACACAGCTGGTCATGCACCACCTGCTGCCGACCGAGATAATCGCGCTGGATACGCTGATACCAGGCGTCGAGATCGCCATCGGCGATGAACTGTGCCAGCACCGCCTGATCCAGCATGCGCCCCTCGCGGAACACCTCGCTGCGCAGGCGGTTCATCGGCCCGGCCAGTGCGCGCGGCACCACCAGATAGCCCAGCCGCAGCCCGGGAAACATCAGCTTGGAGAACGAGCCCACCAGCAGGCGATTGCCGGAATCCGGGTCAAACAGCAGCTCGCCGTGATCATCACCGCTGAACTCGTAATCATCCTCGAGGATATAGGCGGGCTGACAGGCCTCGCGCAGTCTCTGCTTGTCACGTCGCGAGGTGGGCACACTCAGCGGATAGTGATGCGAGCCGGTGAAGTAGGCGATCTGCACCGGCCCCTCGCCAAGCGAAGTGAGATCGTGTCCTGCCTCACTTGTCGTATCACTCGTCGCATCGCTCACCGGCCGCCAGGGAATCTGGCAAGTCTCGAGGCCTGCGGCCAGGAAGACATTGCGCGCGCCCCAATAGCAGGGTGACTCCATCACCACCCGCTGCCCGGCATCCGCCAGCGCCAGCGCACACAGCTCGATGCCGTGGTGGGTGCCCTCGGTGATGATGATCTGCTGGGTATCACAATCGATATTGCGCCAACGACGCAGAAAATCGCGGATCTCACGCTTGAGCGGACCATAGCCGCCGCTGGAGTAGGACAGCAGCAGCGCGTTGTGGGGCACCGTCACGCTGGCATACAGCTGACGCCACTTGCGCATCGGAAAGCGTGCGATGTCCGGAATACCCGGCACGAAGGCGCCACTCTGGATCAGACTCGCCCCTTGCCCGCCCAGCACCTTGCGGGCCCGAGCAGACAACGGCAGCGGCGCCGGTGCTACCCCCGCCGCGCCCGCCCCTGACTCCGCCGCCCCAACCTCCCCCGAGCCTGAGTTTGCCCGGCGCGCATGCGGGCGACGCGTCCAGGTACCCTGCCCCGGGCCGGTGTGCAGATAGCCCTCCTCGATCAGCGACTTGATCGCCAAGGCCAGCGTATTGCGCGCTACCCCCAGCGCCTCGCACAGCTTGCGGTGCGGCGGCAGCCGCGCGCCCAGCGGCCATTGCTCACGAATCACCTCGAGCAACGCCTGCTCCAGCCGTACCTGCTTGCCCAGCGTCTCGGACTGGCGGCGATAACATTCGATCAGCGGCTCCAGCGCGGCCAGTTCCATCCCGGTCTCCCGTTGTCATAGTCGTTGCCGTTGTCGTAGTGCTGTCACGCAGCTTCCCGAGGTTGTCCATCCCCCGCCAGCCACTCGCCTGACAGGCGGCGCGCAACGCCCCTTCAGCTCTGATTATCCGCAGTCCCTGCTGATTGGTCCAGTCAAACGCAAAATTGGTCTATTCGCCATCTGGCATGGCGCTGGTAGCGTGTGTTTCAGGCGTTGCCTACTGACTGATGCTCACAGCGAAATGATTGCTGAATCGCTCTTGGCTCCCCCTTTACAGGAGCGACCTTTCAGCAAGCATCAGCCAGCGACAGGACTGTCATTACTTCTCGTTCATGCCAGCAAGCTTTGGATTTGAAATTGAGAAGAGCGCACGGGACATCAGCAGGAAACGGCTTCGCTATATAACAAATTCCAAGATCGATTTGAGTATTCCAATGAACAACAGTACTCCCCCTACAGAACAGCTAGTCAGAGTCCTTGCGCGTGGCGACGTCCTGGCACTTGCCTTCGGCGCCATGGTCGGTTGGGGCTGGATCGTCCTCACCGGCGGCATGATTCAGGATGCCGGCAGCGTCGGCGCCATCATCGCTTTCATCATTGGCGGCATCGCCGTCGTCCTGATCGGTCTAACCTATGCAGAACTGGCAGCAGCCATGCCCAAGGTGGGCGGTGAGCATGTCTACAGCTACCGGGCCATGGGGCATTTCTCTTCGTTCCTGTGCACATGGACCATCATTCTCGGCTATCTGAGCGTGGTGTCCTTCGAGGCGGTGGCATTGCCCACTGTCATCGAGAACCTCGCGCCCAACTATGCCGTTGGCCACATGTGGACCATCGCCGGTTGGGATGTGAAGGCGACCTGGGTGGCTGTCGGTGTCGGCGGCTCGCTGGCCATGATGGCGATCAACTATGTCGGGATCACCACCGCTGCTCTCCTGCAGAAGGTCGTCACAGGCGTGATTCTGATCGCCGGCGTCCTGTTCGTGACCGGCGCCTTGTTCGAAGGTGATGTCGCCAACATGACACCGCTGTTCACCCAGTCCGAAGGCGGCGTAGTGGCAGGCATCATCGCGGTGCTGGTACTGGTGCCTTTCCTGTTCGTCGGCTTCGACGTCATTCCGCAGGCCGCAGAGGAAATCAATCTGCCCTACAACGCCATCGGCAAGGTGCTGATGATGTCCGTGGTACTGGCCGTGGTCTGGTATGCGCTGATCATCCTGGCCACCAGCATGGCACTGGACCATGACTCCCTGCTGGCAAGTTCACTGAGCGTGCCGGACGCCATGGGCGCCCTGTTCAATTCGCCCTGGGCCAGCAAGCTGATGATCCTTGCAGGTATCGCCGGCATCATCACCAGCTGGAATGCCTTCTACATCGGTGGCTCTCGCGCCATCTATGCCTTGGCACATGCCGGCATGCTGCCTGCCTGGCTGGGCAAGCTGCACCCCAAGCACAAGACGCCCACCAATGCGGTACTGCTGATCGGTCTGCTGTCCTGCATCGCGCCCTTCTTCGGTCGTCCGGCACTGGTATGGATCGTCGATGCGGGTGGCCTGGGTATCGTCATCGCCTATCTGTTCGTCGCGATCTCGTTCCTGATCCTGCGTATCCGTGAGCCCGACATGCCGCGTCCGTTCCGCGTCCGCCACGGCAAGCTCTGCGGCACACTGGCCATCCTTCTGTCCTTCGGCATGGCCTGCCTGTATCTGCCGGGTAGCCCTTCCGCGCTGACCGGTACCGAATGGCTGATCTTCGGCGCCTGGATGGCTCTGGGTCTGGTGATGTATGTCATCGCCCTGAAGCAATTCGGCCGAGCCTATAGCGACCGTGTCATGGCCCCGGCTTTCACGGCGCAGTAAACACGCAATACCTACACCGCTGGGCAGTCTGTTCCGCCTGCCCAGCCATCTCGACTCCGTCATATTCGAGCCGACTCGAGAGCAGCTGACGCCTCTTGCGACATGCTGCTCACTCCATGAATGACCTGCACGCCAGAACGCCAGAGGAGCTTCACATGTCCCGTTCCGCCCTCCCGATCAGCGACTTCCTGAAGCGCTACGTCAACTCGGAAACCAGCAGCGACGTCTTCGTCCCGGCGCTCATCGGTACCGAGCACCGCGAGACCGGCACCACCTTCAACGTGACCAATCCGGCCACCGGCGAGCAGCTGGCGCGTGTCGCCGAGGTCAGCGCCGATGACACCCGTGACGCCGTCGCCGCAGCCGAGATCGCCGGCAACGCCTGGAAGAAGGTGCCGGTGAAGGAGCGTTCCGCGCTGCTGCGTCGCTGGTTCGATCTGGTGCTGGCGCACCGTGAAGACCTCGCCCAGCTGATGACGCTGGAGCAGGGCAAGCCGATGGCGGAGTCGCGTGGCGAGGTGACCTACGGTGCCTCCTTCATCGAATTCTTCGCCGAAGAAGCCAAGCGCATGGCCGGTGAGACCCTGCCGTCCCACGGCGCCGACAAGCGCCTGATGGTGCTGCGCGAGCCGATCGGCGTGGTGGCCGCGATCACGCCGTGGAACTTCCCGCTGGCGATGATCACCCGCAAGTGCGCCCCGGCGATCGCCGCAGGTTGTGCCGTGGTCATCAAGCCGGCCGAAGCCACGCCGCTGACCGCACTGGCATTGGCGGACCTGGCGCTGGAAGCCGGCCTGCCGAAGGGCCTGATCAGTGTCGTCACCGCCATGAAGCCGATCGCCATCGGGGAAGTGCTGACCACCGATCCGCGCATCCGCAAGGTGTCCTTCACCGGCTCCACGCCGGTGGGCAAGACGTTGATGGCGCAGTGTGCCTCCACCGTCAAGAAGACCGCGATGGAGCTGGGTGGCAACGCGCCCTTCATCGTCTTCGATGATGCTGACCTGGATGCAGCCGTCGATGGCGCCATCGCCTCCAAGTTCCGCAACGCCGGCCAGACCTGCGTGTGCACCAACCGCTTCCTCGTTCAGGACGGTGTCTACGACGCCTTCGTCGAGAAGCTCGCGGCACGCGTCGAGAGCATGCAGGTCGGTGATGGCCTGGTCGAAGGCAACACCATCGGCCCGCTGATCAACGACGCAGCAGTCAACAAGGTGCAGAGCCACGTCGATGATGCCGTCAGCAAGGGCGCGCGTCTGGTCACCGGCGGCAAGAAGCACGCTCTCGGTCACAGCTTCTTCGAGCCGACCGTGCTGGCCGATGTCACTACCGACATGGTCGTCGCGGATGAGGAAACCTTCGGCCCGCTGGCGCCGGTGTTCCGCTTTGGCAAGGACGAGGAAGCCATCGCGATGGCCAACGACACCCCGTTCGGGCTGGCCGCGTACTTCTACGCCAACGATTACCGCCGCATCTGGCACACGCTGGAAGCGCTGGAATACGGCATGGTCGGCGTCAATGAAGGCCTGATCTCCACCGAACTCGCGCCCTTCGGTGGCATCAAGGAATCCGGTCTGGGTCGCGAAGGCTCGCACCACGGTCTGGAAGAGTTCACCGAGCTCAAGTACGTTTGCATCGGCGGCCTTTGATCTCACGACGACGTCTCACGACACCTTCTCACCACTTTCACAAGACAACGGAGGCATGGCCCGCGCCATGCCTCCGGCAACAAGAAAAGGAGCCTGACATGAGCCACTCTCAGCTGAGCAACGAACAACTCGACGTCCTCAAGCACAAGTACGTCGCCAAGGGTGCCGTCACCGCCACGCCGCAGTTCGCCGACACCGCGCTGAACGCGGAAATCTGGGATGCGGACGGCAACCGCTGGATCGACTTCGCCGGTGGTATCGGCGTGCTCAACCTGGGTCACCGTCACCCGAAGATCGTCGCCGCCGTCAAGGCCCAGCTCGACAAGGTCATGCACACCGCCGCGGGCGTCATCTCCTACGCCCCGTACGTGCAACTGAGCCAGAAGCTGGCCGAGCTGACGCCTGTGCGTGGCCCGGAACGCAAGACCTTGCTGGTCAACTCCGGCGCGGAAGCGGTCGAGAACGCCATCAAGATCGCGCGTGCCGCCACTGGCCGCAGCGGCGTCATCACCTTCGACGGCGCCTTCCACGGCCGTACCATGATGACTCTGGCGATGACAGGCAAGGTGCTGCCGTACAAGAATGACTTCGGCCCGATGCCGGGTGACATCTTCCGTGCGCCCTACCCGAACCCGATTCACGGCATCAGCGAAGAGCAGTCCCTGAACGCCATCCGCACCCTGTTCAAGACTGACATCGCACCGCACCGCACCGCAGCCATCGTCATCGAGCCGGTGCAGGGCGAAGGCGGCTTCTACATCGCTTCGCCGAGCTTCCTGACCGCGCTGCGTGAGCTGTGTGACGAGCACGGCATCCTGCTGATCGCCGATGAAGTGCAGTCCGGCTTCGCGCGTACCGGCAAGCTGTTCGCGATGGAGCACAGCGGTGTCGAAGCCGACATCATGACCATGGCCAAGAGTCTGGCCAACGGCATGCCGCTGTCGGCCGTCGTCGGCACCGCCGAGGTGATGGATTCCTCAGGCCCGGGCTCTCTGGGCGGCACCTACAGCGGCAACCCGCTGTCCTGCGCCGCGGCCCTGGCCGTGATCGACGTCATTCGCGAAGAAAACATCCTGGAGCGCAGCACCCAGATGGGCGAGCAACTGGCCGCGCGTTTCGCCCAGTGGGAAGAGCGCTTCGCGCATGTCGCGCACTCACGCAACCAGGGCTCCATGGCCGCATTTGAGCTGGTGGACGCCGATGGCAAGCCTGATCCCGCCGCGACGGCTGCCGTGTGTGCCAAGGCCAAGGAGCTGGGGCTGATCCTGCTGTCCTGTGGCTTCTACTCCAACACCATCCGTATCCTGGTGCCGCTGACCGTCGAGCCGGAAGTGCTCGAGGAAGGTCTCGCCATCATCGAGAAGGCGCTGGAAAGCCTCGCCTGATCGCTTGCCTGGCGCAGACCGTCTAGCGCAGGCATGCAGAAAAACAGCGGCCACCTACGGGTGGCCGTTTTGCGTTTTCTGCAACCTGCCATCGCACAACATGACACGAGAAAAGGCGGTGACATCATTGTGAAAAGTCTGGCGATATGCGCCACGACCCGGCCAAAAGGCATGAAATGAATTATCACGCCAAGCCCTGCCGATGCGGGGTTCTTCAACCACCAATCGCGAGCATCATATTTAGTTTCCCATCTAAATATATAGCCAATCGGCTTGATGATTCGTTGGGATAGACTTTGTCGCTCATTTATCATATCCGGCCTGTTTCCCTCCCACTCCAGCCGGTTTCTGCCATGCTACATGTGTCCATCCATCCGCACTCCCTGCACGAGCGCGGCCTGCACGAGCAAGCTCTGATCGTCAGCCCGAGCGACAGTCAGATCATCAGCTCCACGAGTGACACCCACCATGTCTGACAGCAACGCCACCGACTTCAAACGCAGCATGCAGCAGCGCCATCTGGTGATGCTGTCACTGGGCGGTGTCATCGGCACCGGCCTGTTTCTCAGCTCCGGCTATACCATCCAGCAGGCGGGCCCGGCGGGTGCGGTACTCGCCTATCTGATCGGCGGCCTGGTGGTCTATCTGGTGATGATGTGCCTCGGCGAACTGGCCGTGCATCACCCGGAACCCGGCGCCTTCAGCGCCCACGCCAGCCGCTATCTGGGCCCTGCCACCGGCTATACCGTGGCCTGGCTCTACTGGCTGACCTGGGCGGTGGCGCTGGGGTCGGAATTCACCGCCTCCGCCGTGTTCATGGGGCGCTGGTTCCCCGGTGTCGAACCGTGGATCTGGTGCGGCATCTTCTCGCTGATCGTGTTCGGCATGAACATCGTCTCGGCGCGCTTCTTCGCCGAGTCCGAATTCTGGCTGTCGCTGATCAAGGTCGCCGCGGTGATCGTCTTCATCGCGGTGGGCGCCGCCGCCATGTTCGGCTTCACGCCCCTGGCGGGTAATGTCGAGGCACCGGGCGTCACGCGCATCCTGCAGGAAGGCGTGTTCGATCACGGCGTGATGCCGATTCTGATGACGCTGCTGGCCGTCAGCTTCGCCTTCTCCGGCACCGAGCTGATCGGCATCGCCGCCGGCGAAAGCGAGAACCCCGAGAAGAACGTGCCCCTGGCGATCCGCGCGACCCTGTGGCGCCTGATCATCTTCTTCATCGGCACCATCATCGTCATCGCCGCCCTGTTGCCGCAGGACAGCGCCGGCCTCAAGGAAAGCCCCTTCGTGGCGGTCTTCCAGCTCACCGGCATTCCCTACGCGGCGGATATCATGAACTTCGTGATCATCACCGCGCTGCTGTCGGCGGCCAATTCCGGCCTCTACGCCGCCTCGCGCATGCTGTGGACCCTGGCGGACCAGAAGACGCTGCCGCGCGTATTCAGTCGCGTCAATCAGCGCGGCATTCCGGTGCCCGCACTGCTGATCACCATGCTCGGCGGCCTGCTGTCGCTGCTCTCCAGCGTGTATGCCGAGGACACCCTCTATCTGGCGCTGGTGTCGATTTCCGGACTTGCCGTGGTACTGGTGTGGATGGCGATCGCCGCCAGTCAGTTCAGCTTCCGCCGCCAGTGGCTGAAGGCCGGCCATAGCGCCAGCGAGCTGACCTACCGCGCGCCGCTGTATCCCGTCGTGCCGATTGCCGCCTTCCTGTTCTGCGCGCTGGCCTGCATCGGTATCGCCTTCGATCCCAACCAGCGCATCGCGCTCTACTTCGGTGTGCCCTTCGTGGCGCTGTGCTATCTGGTGCACTATCTGACCCATCGCACGTCTGCCGACGCCGCGAATTCTTCAGCCCCGACCCCGCAGGAGGCCCTCGATGCCCGCTGATGCCACCCGCAATCCGCTGAGCGCCATCACCGCGCGCCAGCCCTTCATGATCGTCGATGGCGCCCTGGCCACCGAGCTTGAGCGCGCCGGGTTCGATCTCAACGACTCGCTGTGGTCGGCCAAGGTGCTCGCCGATGATCCGCAGGCGATCGTCGATGTCCACCGCGCCTACTTCGAGGCCGGTGCCGATGTCGCCACCACGGCCAGCTACCAGGCAACGCTCGAAGGCCTGATGGCACGCAGCCTGAGCGAGACCCAGGCCAGCGCGCTGATCCAGCGCTCCGTGACCCTGGCGGCGCAGGCCCGCAGCGACTATCTGGCAGCGCACCCAGAGCGCCTGGACTGCCCACCGCTGGTCGCGGCCTCCGTCGGCCCCTATGGCGCCTGGCTCGCCGATGGCAGCGAATACCGTGGTGGCTACGCGCTGGACCGCGCCGGCCTGCACGACTTCCACCGTGCCCGCCTCGCCACGCTGCTCGATGCCAAGCCGGACGTGCTCGCCGTCGAGACACTCCCCTGCGCCGAGGAAGCACTGGCCGTGTGTGACCTGCTGCGCGATGACTTCCCGACGGCGCGTGCCTGGGTCGCCTTCAGCGCGCGCAACGCGACCGAATTGAGCGACGGCACGCCGATCCGCGACGCCGTGCGCGCCATCGCCGACTGCGAGCAGGTGGTCGCCATCGGCGTCAACTGCACCGCGCTTGAGCACATCGAATCGCTGGTGCGCGAGATTCGCGGCGAGACGGACAAGGACATCGTCATCTACCCGAACTCCGGCGAGGTCTATGATCCGGTTACCAAGACCTGGTCTGCTGCCTGCGCCGTCTCGGTAGATGCCGATGGCCACGGCTTTGACCACGACCATGACCTCGCCGGCTGGACACCGCGCTGGCTGGCCGCCGGCGCCACGGCCATCGGTGGCTGCTGCCGCACCGGCCCGGACGACATCCGCGCCCTGGCGGATCTGCGCAAGGCACTGAGTTGATTGAGGTGCTGAGCTGGGTGCAGTGAATACGCAGCGCTGAACACGAACGCCCTGTCCGGTCATGACACATGATCGGACAGGGCGTTTTCGGTAGCGTCCCGCGCCCCAAATCGCTAGGATGACAGGACACTTATGAGCGATTGCTCAAAATCATTTCGACGTGCTTGTTTCGACGTACACTTTTCGCGACGTACACTTTTCGACGTGCTCTCACGGTGGCCTTCGCGCTGTAGTGAAGAGCGCTTGAGAGATCAGCAGGAGAATCCCCATGTCACAGCTCGATATCCAGGTCGCCTACGACGTGGTCTGCCCCTGGTGCTGGATCGGCAAGCGTCATCTCGATGACGCCATCGCGCAACTCGACTTCAATGATGAGGTGCGCGTGAACTACCTGCCCTTCCAGCTCAATCCGTGGGTGCCGCGTGAAGGCATGCTGCGAGCCGACTACCGCGCGCAGAAGTTCGGCAGTGTCGAGCGTGGCGCGGAACTGGATGCCCAGGTGGCCCAGGCCGGCGCGCAGAGTGGCGTCACCTTCCGTCATGCCCTGATGGAGCGCACGCCCAATTCCACCGATGCCCAGCGCATCGTCTGGCGCCAGCAATCCAAGGGCCTGGCGGAGCGACCGCTGCTGGAAGCCCTGTTCAGCGCCTACTTCCACGATGGCAAGGACGTGGGTGACCGGCAGGTGCTGGCCGAGATCGCAAGCCAGCACGATGACGATCTGAACATCGATCAGGCGCTGGCCTTCCTTGATTCCGACGCGGGCGAGCAGGAAGTCGCCGCCCAGCAGGAGGCGCTGCGCAACGCCGGCATCCAGTCGGTGCCCAGCACCATCGTCGGCCAGTATTACGTGCCCGGCGCGCAGCCGGTGGAAGTGCTGGTGCAGATGCTCAATGAGGCACGTGCCCAGCAGGCGGGTTGATCCGCCCCGCATTGCCTCGAATGCCCTGACAGACGACACGCCCTTCGCAAGGATGGCGTGTCGTTTTGCGTTCAGGCATAAAGGAAAAGCTTATAGAGGCAAACCACGACAACAAGACGACTCACGACAAGGACTGCTGCATGCCGCGCCCCATCATTCTCGATTGCGATCCCGGCCACGACGATGCCATCTCGCTGATTCTGGCCCTCAGCTCAGATGCGCTCGACGTCCTGGCCGTCACCACCAGCGCCGGCAATCAGACGCCCGACAAGACGCTCAACAATGCGCTGCGGGTGCTCACCCTGCTGGGCCGCCACGATATCCCGGTGGCGGGCGGTGCGCCCAAGCCATTGGCGCGCGAGCTGATCATCGCCGACAACGTGCATGGCGAAAGTGGCCTGGATGGCCCTGAACTGCCAGACCCCGGCTTTGCCCCCGTCACCCAGAGCGCCATCGAGCTGATAGCTGAGAAGGTTCGCGCCTGTGAGCAGAAGGTCACGCTGGTGCCCTCTGGCCCGCTGACCAACATCGCGCTGTTTCTCTCAGCCTACCCTGAGCTGCACTCGCGCATCGACAGCATCGTGCTGATGGGCGGCGCGGCCGGTGTCGGCAACTGGACGCCCGCCGCCGAGTTCAACATCTTCGTCGACCCCGAAGCCGCCGACATGGTGTTCAAGTCCGGCCTGCCCATCGTGATGTGCGGGCTGGATGTCACCCATCAGGCACAGATCATGGATGAGGACATCGAGCGCATCCGGGTCATCGACAATCCCGTCGCCCAGTGTGTCGCCGAGCTGCTCGATTTCTTCATGATCTACCATCGCGATCCGAAGTGGGGCTTCAACGGCGCGCCGTTGCATGATCCCTGCACCATCGCCTGGCTGCTGGCGCCTGAGCTGTTCACCACGGTGGAGTGCTGGGTCGGCGTCGAGACACAGGGCGAGCACACCCAGGGCATGACGGTGGTGGACCGCTATCAGCTCACCGGCAAGCCGCACAATGCCAGGGTGTTGTTCGATATCGACCGCCAGGGCTTCGTCGACCTGATCGTCCGACAGCTGGCGCAGTACTCCCCTCGCTAGCCTGCTCGCCAGCATCCAGAAGGCAGTCGCCCTGCCAGCGCCATGCGAGGAGTTCTTTCCTGCTGAGAGCAGCGCTTACCTATAGAGAGCCGCCATGTCAGACACCGATCGCCATGCCAGTGACACCGCGCAACAGGCGCACGTCCATAAGCACGAGCATAAGCACGGCCATAAGCACGAGCATGACTACGACTACCTCATCGTGGGCTAGGGCTTTGGCGGCTCGGTGTGCGCGCATCGCCTGACCGAGAAAGGCTATCGTGTGGCGGTCATGGAACAGAGCAAGCGCTGGACACCGGACAACATGCCCCACTCCAACTGGCGGCTGAGTCGCTGGCTGTGGCGGCCGATGCTGGGCCTGCGCGGCTTCTTCACCATGAGCTTTTTCCGCCATGTCATCGTGCTGCATGGCAACGCGGTGGGTGGCGGCTCCATCACCTATGCGCAGACATTGCTGGTGCCGCCCGACAGGGTGTGGGACAACGGCCAGTGGGCGGGGCTCAATGACTGGCATGCGGTGATGCCGAAACACTAAGCCACGGCGAAGCAGATGCTCGGCGTGACGACCAATCGGATCATCGCGCCAGCGGATCACCACCTAAAACGCATGGCGGCGGTCGCCGGCTGCGAAGACACCTGGTACCCCACCGAGGTCAGCATCTTCTTCGGCCCCGAGGGAGAAAGCGCCACGTCGGCTGCCGGTAGCGCGCATGCAGATCCCTACTTCGCTGGCGAAGGCCCTAAAAGACGCAGCTGCATCGGCTGCGGTGGCTGCATGATGGGCTGCCGACATGGCGCCAAGAACAGTCTCGACAAGAACTATCTGTATCTGGCCGAGAAGCACGGCGCCCAGGTGCATGCCGAGACCAAGGTGATCGATGTCGTGCCGCTCAATGGCAAGGCGGATGGGGCCGATGGCTATGCGGTGACGACGGTGCCCTCCACCTTCGCCGGACTCTATCTTGGGCTGGGCAAGCGCCGCGTCACCTGTCAGTCGATCGTCTTTTCCGGCTTATCGCTCGGCACCCAGGAGTTGCTGTTCCACCTCAGGGACAAGGGCTCATTGCCGAACATCTCGAACGCGCTGGGCAAGCGGGTGCGCACCAATGCGGAGTCGTTGATCAGCTGTCGCATGCCAGACAGTCACGATGACATGTCCAAGGGCATCGCCATCGGCTCCGGCATTCATATCGATGAGCACACCCATATCGAAGCCACGCGCTATCCGGCGGGCTCCGATTTCATGGGGCTGCTGTTCACCGCGATGGCCAGGGGCAAGCCCGGCTGGACACGACCCTTCTCGTGGCTCAAGGCCATGGCGAAGGTGGTGGCGGCCAATCCGCGGCGGGCACTGAAATTCCAGCTGCCGTGGGGCTTCGCGAAGGAGACGATCATCTTTCTGTGCATGCAGACGGCGGATGGCCACCTCAACATGAAGCTCAAACGCCTGTGATACTGGCCGCTGCGCAAGGCGCTGGTCACCGAGGGCAAGCGCATCCCGACCTTCATCCCCGAGGCGAATGATTTCGTCACGCGTGGCGCAGAGGCCATCGGCGCCATCCCCGGCAGCAGCATTCCCGAGATACTCTTCAACATCCCGACCACGGCGCATTGCATGGGCGGCGCAGCCATGGCGGCCTCCCCCGAGGACGGCGTCTGCGATGGCCAGAATCGCGTCTTCCATTACCGCAACATGCTGATCTGTGACAGCTCGATGCTCGCCGCCAACCTGGGCGTCAATCCCAGCCTGACCATCACCGCCCTGGCGGAACATGCGATGAGTCATATCCCGCGCAAGGGCTGATCTTCACAACGCCCGGTGTGGGAAGTGCTGGTGAAGGAAATGCTGGTGCATGAAGTGCTGGTGCAAGAGATGCTGCTGCATGAAGGGAAAGACGGCTGGTATCATTGCCCGCCAGCATTTCAGGTTATGTGCGTACAACGCGCGGGATCGATCAACACGGGAGCACAGCAATGAAACGGGTGTCACTCTTCACCATGGCGAACTGCCCACACTGCAAGACAGCCAAGCAGTATCTGGAGCAGCAGAAGATCGGCTTCCGCCTGGTGGATGTCCGATCTCCCGCGGGCCAGAAGGAATTCGCCAAGACAGGCTTTCGCAGCGTACCTGTCCTGAAAATTGGCGATCAGTTCCTGAAGGGTTTCAGCGTCAAAGGCTTCAATCAGTTATATAAATCTAGATGAAGATGCTCTTTGGAGAAATACGGCACTTAGATGATTTTTCATTTAGCTAATACCATATCTCAATAACTGCACGACTATGCCCTCTCATTTACAAAAATTATATATAGAAAAGAAAACCATAAGTGACATTCCCAAGAATTTAAATGACCACCCAGTCTAAGCGTCATCTAGCTTAATTAAGCTAGATATACGCCACTTCAGAAAAACACATTGAATACCACCTCTAGAGCCATTAAAGAGAAGGTAGTGCATTTGGTGCGGGTCAGAGGATTAGAACCTCTCGGCGCTGCTGGTGACAGTTTATGCAAAAGAAATCCCCAACATTTATGCCGAACGTAAGACCCGCAGAGCCGCCCCGCACCAGATAAACATTGTAGTAATTAGTATCATAGCCACCCCCAAGTCAGTAAAGCCCATGAAAGCAAGGACCAACGTTACGAGATCTGCAGCTACAGCTAAAATACTGGTGAAATTTAAATTGCAAAATGCCATTGTATCCAACTCGGTGGACTCAGATAATTATGAGCTATTAATTATCATATGCTACCCGCAAAATCGTTAACAGTCAAGTTGCATCTATATCTGCGCATCACTTAAGTCAACCACAGATTTGAATTATCAACCACACTAAAACTTCCGATTATTTCAGCATGAGAGTGTTAATATTTCAATAACTATTCAGGTATGATATGACTCGCCCAAAATATCCAATTTTTAGCCATGCTAGAAAATGGCTAAAAGCAGGCAGAATCATGCAACCGCTCAATATTCGCCACCAGATCGGTGAACCTCTCCCCCTGGATATGCACGTGATCCTTCAGCGCTTGTTCTGCAGCAGCGGCGTCGCCGGCTTCAATGGCGGCGACGATGGCTTCGTGTTCGGCGTAGGAGCTGTGCATGCGGTGGCGGACGTGAAGTTGCAGACGGCGGTAAGGCTTGAGGATGGCGTGCAGGCGCGTGGCTTCATCGGTGAGGAAGGCGTTGTGGCTGGCGCGGTAGAGACAGTGATGAAAGAGGCCGTTCTCGTAGTAGTAACCATTGGCATCGTCGGCTTCCAGGCGTTCACGGCAGGCGGCGTGGGCGTCCTTGAGTTCAGAAAGTTCCTGCGTGGTGATGCGCCGCGCGGCGAGTCGACCGCACATGGCTTCCAGTTCTGCCATGACTTCAAAGCGTTCCACCAGCTCCGAGACGCCCAGCTGCGTCACGAAGGTGCCGCGCTTGGGCACCACCTTCACCATGCCGGAGGCGGCCAACTGCTGCAGCGCCTCGCGGATCGGCGTGCGTGAACATTGGTACTCGCGCCCCAGGGCCTCGGGATCGAGCTTGGTCCCCGGCGGGAAGCGCCCTTCGACGATGGCATCTTCGAGCAGATCGCGAAGGCGCTGGGTGTGGGACATCTTGATCATCTGCGGCGTCCTTTTACTGATGCTGAGCAAGGTGCTGATGCCTTGCGGCCATGTGGCGGTGACGATGGCGCCAAATCCTGCCGACCTACGCCTCAATCCCCTCACAGACATGCCAACCGGCCATGAGGCCAGTCACTGCCTCGTCCCCTTGCCTTCATTGAACAGGGGAAGTGGCCGCGCAGGAAACTGACTTTAGTCGTGTCTGGAATGCTAGGACTTGACGCTAACACACCAGACGCCTATCTGTTGTATACAACAAGACGAAGCCAAATATTCATTCCTCAGACGCCATACTGAGCAATGGATATGAACCAGCCACCACAGCTTCGCGTCTCGCGCCTTGAGGAAGACCGCCATGAACATCAATCTGAGTTTTCTGCAGGATCTGCTGACCCATGTCGGCCAGCGTGCCCGCCAGCAGGTCGGCCTCTCGCCAGGCGCCGGCAATGAAGACACCGCCCTCGCCCGTCTTACCGAGAGCTGCCACAACCTCACCGAGAGCAGCGGTGAAGCCTCGCGTATCATGATGGCCCAGCGGGCGCTGGAGGATTATCAGCAGCTGGACCAAGAGCAGCGCCTCGCCTTCTTCCGTGTGCTGGCCGAGCACTACGCCGCCGATGAAGCGCGTATCCACGCCGCCTACGCGGCCTATCGTGAATCCCCGGACAACGCCAACCTGAGCACGCTGTTCGCCGCCAGCGAACCCAGGCGCCAATCGCTCCTGCGCCGTCTGAACCTGTGCCCCGGCGGCACCTATGAAATCGTGCGCATGCGCGCCGACCTGCTCAAGCTGATCAAGCAGCATCCGGAGCTCAAACCGCTGGATGCCGACTTCGCGCACCTGTTCGCCTCTTGGTTCAATCGCGGCTTCCTGATGCTGGAGGCCATCGACTGGAACACCCCCGCGGCGGTGCTGGAGAAGATCATCCGCTATGAGGCGGTGCATGCCATCCAGGATTGGAGCGATTTGCGTGGGCGACTCGACCCCGAGGACCGCCGCTGCTACGCCTTCTTCCACCCGGCCATCGGCGATGAGCCGCTGATCTTCGTCGAGGTGGCGCTGTGCAAGGGCGTGCCCAACAACATCCAGCATCTGCTCGCCAACAGCGGCCAGACCACCGAGCACGAGGCAGACACCGCCGTCTTCTACAGCATCAGCAATTGCCAGAAGGGCCTGAAAGGCATCTCGTTCGGCAACTTCCTGATCAAGCAGGTGGTGCAAGAGCTGCAACGCGAACTGCCCAACCTCAGCCGCTTCGTCACCCTCTCGCCGGTGCCCGGATTCAGCCAGTGGCTCGAACGTGCGCGTGACGAGGAAGGCCTGGAAGTCTCCGACCTGCTGGCCCATCACCTGCAGCACGATGACTGGATGAATAACGAGGAAGCCCAGCAGAAGATGGCGCCAGAGCTGCGTGCCCTCGCTGCCCACTATCTGGTCAACGTCAAGCATCGCAGCGGCCAGCCGATGGACCCGGTCGCGCGCTTCCACCTCGGCAACGGTGCCAGCCTGCATCGCCTCAACTGGCCCGGGGACACCTCGCCCAATGGCCGCCAGCAGGCCCACAGCCTGATGGTGAATTACCTCTACGAGCCGCACCGCATCGAGCAGAACCACGAGGCCTTCAGCCGCAACGACAGCGTGGTGTGCAGCAGTGAGGTCAAGAAGGAGTCGAAAGCCAACAAGGAACTGGCCAAGGCCCCAAGGCGCGAAACTAAAAAGGAAACCGATTCCCTGTCCAGTTCGCCCCTGTCACCCAAAACATCCGAACAGCCGCCTGCACCGAAACCGGCTGCTGATGCCAATGACAGCAAGCAAGCGCCTGAGTCTTTGGAAGAATAAGCCGCTCGAAAAATGATTCGCCCGGCAGGCACGCCGCCTGCCGGAGCACGCCTGACCCCAACGTCTCTTTGCGTCAATGACGCCTCATTACAAGACAACGCCTCACTACAAGAACAATGCCATTGGAGCCAATGATGTCTCACGCCAACCACGACAATCTCTATCTGCAATTCGCGCGCAACTTCGATGAGCGCCCGGATGCCACCTTCCTCGATACCGTCGAAGGCCACGGCTACACCTTCGACCAGACACGCACCGCCGCCGGCCAGATGGCCAGTGCCCTGCGCGAGCTGGGCGTGGCACCGGGCGACCGCGTCGCGGTGCAGATCGACAAGAGCTGCGAGACCGTCATCCTGTATCTGGCCTGCCTGCAGGTCGGGGCGGTCTATCTGCCGCTGAACACCGCCTACACCGGCGAGGAGATCCGCTACTTCCTGGGCGACGCCGGCCCGCACCTGTATATCTGCCAGCCCAAGGTGCTGGAGACGGCACGCGAACTCGGCAAGCAATGCGGCGTGCCGCGCATCGAGAGCCTCGGTACCGAGCAGGACGGCAGCCTGATGGAGCAGGCGCGCCAGTGCAGCGCGAGCCACGAGGTCGAGCCACGCGCCGCCGATGATCTCGCCGCTATTCTATATACCTCCGGCACCACCGGCCACAGCAAGGGCGCGATGCTGACCCACGCCAACCTGGCCTCCAACTGCCAGGCACTGGCCGAGACCTGGCGATTCAGCGCGGACGACCACCTGATCCACGCCCTGCCCATCTTCCATACCCACGGCCTGTTCGTGGCCTGCAATATCGTGCTGACCGTCGGCGCCTCGATGACCTTCCTGCCCAAGTTCGATGCCGAGCAGACTCTCGACCTGATGCCGCGCTCCAGCGTGCTGATGGGCGTACCGACCTTCTATACACGCCTGCTGGAATCCGAGCGCCTCAACCGCGAGACGACCGCCAGCATGCGCTTGTTCGTCTCCGGTTCCGCGCCGCTGCTCAGCGAGACCCACAGCGAATTCAGCGCACGCACCGGCCACGCGATTCTCGAACGCTACGGCATGACCGAGACCAACATGAACACCTCCAACCCCTACGACGGCGAGCGCCGTCCGGGCACGGTGGGCATGGCGCTGCCCGGCAGCGAGGTGCGCGTCACCGACCGCGAGACAGGCGCCATCCTGCCGCGTGGCGAGACAGGGCTGATCGAAGTGCGTGGGTCGAACGTCTTCAAGGGCTACTGGAAGATGCCGGAGAAGACCGCCAGCGAATTCCGCGAGGATGGCTTCTTCATCACCGGCGATCTCGGCCATATCGATGCCGATGGCTATCTGTGCATCAGCGGCCGCGACAAGGACCTGATCATCTCCGGCGGCTACAACATCTACCCGAAGGAGGTGGAGCTGCTGATCGATGACATGCCCGGCGTCAACGAATCGGCGGTGTTCGGCGTGCCGCATCCTGACTTCGGCGAAGGCGTCTGCGCGGTGGTGGTGATGCAGCCCGGCCACCAGGACAGTCTCGATGAAGCGGCGGTGCTGGTCGCCCTCAGCGACAAGCTGGCCCGCTACAAGCAGCCCAAGCGGGTGTTCTTCATCGACAGCCTGCCACGCAACGTGATGGGCAAGGTGCAGAAGAAACAGCTGCGCGAGGAGTATGCCGAGCTGTTCGCACCTGAACCGGCCCGCTCACACGGCTGAGCCACCACAGCCAGGCCTGCCCCCCGATACATTCGTGCCACCGGCATGGCGTGACGCCATCACGTCATGCCGGTGGGTTCACTCACCCTCAAGCCCTGCCAAGGACAGGCAAAGGACAGGCAAAGGACGCGCAATAGTCAGACACAAGACACGTAAAGCCAGGCTAGCCAACCTGGATAGTCCAACCTGGATGGACAAGAAGTTAGATAAATCAGAAAGACGACAAGGCGCCACACTGATTCACCACCACTTCACCACAACAACAAGAAGGTATTACCCCGGCTTATTCATGAGGCCGACCTGAAAACGAAGATGGCGAGTGGTTTTCTCTTGTAGAATCAGGATATTCCTGCCAGAACACGATTCAAGAGGACCACTCGCCATGGGTGAAACCCTAACGACCTGGACGCCCTCATGCAACGGCTCTGTCCGTGTCGAGCTGAGCGGCCACCGCACCACCAGCGACAGCGGCG
>NZ_JADPPY010000002.1:0-236625 GCF_018340035.1 Cobetia sp. MC34 | reverse complement strand
CAAGCTAGGATCGTTTCCGCTCGACTTGCATGTGTTAAGCCTGCCGCCAGCGTTCAATCTGAGCCATGATCAAACTCTTCAGTTGAAAGCTTGATAGTCTGTTAAGCAGACCAAACTTGGTTCAGAGTCAAACTTCTCGTGAGAGGCTTGCTCCGATATTTGGTGACCTTGTCACCACTCATCGGCAAGCGCTCACACGAATTACCTGATCAAATTTTTAAAGAGCGTCGCTGTTAGGCGAGGAGGCATATTCTACCCGGAACGCTTGAGAAGTCAAGCACTTGATGATGAGTCAGTCGACTGCCTCTAAGCATCATCAAGCGGTGAGGAGCGTTGCTCGATCACCTGTTCCGTAAGGAGTGCGGCGTATTCTAGCGAATCGCCCGGGATTGTCAATCGATAAATTCGAAGCGGACTTCAAAAACATCAAGCAAAACAATCACCTGCAAACCCCTTTCACCGCTGGTAACGCCATGCGTCCCCGGCAGCGGATGCGTACTTTACGCAGGAATCGTTTTGATGGCAAGGGCTTTGACGCAGAAAACAGCCACTCGCCTGATCAATACTCAGACCGCCTTGCCGTCCGCGGGCCGAGATACCGGGCGCGCCTGCCAGCCACCACGCGAATGCGACTGTGTCTCAAGCGCCGCTTCCAGGCGCGCCTCCGGCAGCTGCATGACGCGAGCCAGCAGTGTCAGCAGGGCCACCTCTTCATCGGCCAGCGTCTGGTCGGCATGCACCACCTGGGCAAGCGCCGTGAACCAGCGCTGCTTGTCCATCGGACGCAGGTGAGCCAGCTGCGTGAGATGACGGCAGCGCAGCGCAGGGTTATCCCCATCCGGCTGCGACTGTGGGTACGCAAGCGCCAGGCCAAGTTCCGCACTGGCGTCCAGGAAAATGTCCTCGCGCAGCGTTTCATCGTCGATGAGTCCGACCATCAGCATGAGCCAATGCTGACAGGCCGGCTGGCATTGCTGCAGGGCCAGCGAGTCACTCTTGCGATCGATCCGCGGGTCCAGTGACTCCAGCAGCAACTGCCACAGACACCAGATGAACATGTCCTGCGGAGGTGTCTGCGCCTTGAGCATGCGATGCGCGCGCTCATCCGCTTCCCGCCAGCGCGGTATCAACCGGTTGAGCAAGGGGATCCACTCGACCCGCGGCAAGGTCTCGAGCTTGCGCCGCGCCTCGCGCACGCGCTTGCCATCCAGCCAGTCATGCTGACGCTCAAGCTCGGTGAGCCAGACCCCACGCCGGGTGAGCTCCGAAGGCGCGATCATCGCCACCACCAGCTGCGGGCAGAGAAAGCGTGACAGCGTCAGGTTCTCGAGTTCACCTCGGGAACGCGACAGCTCGCCCATGACGGCCGCGCCGGCGATACCCGCCATGACCCCGCCAAGCACTTCTGCCCCGATGGGCCCCTGCTGCTCGAAGGTATGCACCGGTTGCTGGCGCGCGCTCAGATATTGCCTGTCCCAACGGGGCTCCAGGCGCTTGATGCGTTCATCCAGCGGCGGATGCGAGTCGAACCAGCCCGTCAGCCATGGCGGACGCGCTTCGACGAAGAAGAGATGGTTGTAGGTCATGGCGCGCGGATGCTGGATGCGCCCCTGCCAGCCCATGCCACCGATACGCTTGAGGGCCGAGGCGATGCCATCCGGGAAACGCGTCAGGCGCACTGCACTGGCATCGGCGAGATATTCGCGTGAGCGCGCGACCCCGCGCTGCAACAGCCTGCCGCCCAGCCCGCCGAGACTGCCGAGCAACCACAGCGCCACACCGACCAGCATCAGCTGCGGCATGCCGCCTTTCTTGTCGGAACCGGAGGAGCGCGCCCGGCCCAACACGAAGCCGATGCGCCCCGCCCCCATCAGGAAGCGTCCCGCCTCGGAGAGAAACACCAGGCCGTGGACCGCACTCGCCAGACGCAGGTTGAGGCGAATATCGCCATTGGCGATATGGGCGAACTCGTGAGCGACCACGCCCTGCAGCTCGTTGCGATCGAGCTGCTCCAACGCCCCGCGACTCAGCGCGATCACCGCATCATGTGGCCGATAGCCCGCCGCGAAGGCATTGATCATCGCCTCATGCGGCAGCAGAAACAGCTGCGGCGCGGGCAGATTGGCGGCGATCGCCATTTCTTCCACGACATTCAGTGCCCGCCGCTCGCGCGAGTCCTGGGTCTCGACATCCACCAGCTTGCCACCCAGGCGTGCGGCCACGACCGCACCGCCCTGCTGCAGACGCCGCAGCTCACGCGCCGCGACCAGTGCATTGCACAGGAAGATGATGCTCGCCACTGGCCAGACATATTCAAACGTCGTGGCGGCCGGACGCCCCAGGAAACTGCTGATCGCGACATGCACCACGGCGCCGGCGGCAAGAGACACCACCAGCGACATGGCCGTGAAGGCCAGCAGCAATAGCCGCGTACGACGCCGCGCACTGTCCTGCTCATGATAGAAATTCATTCGCGCTCGCCATCTACCCAGTCAGGATCACAGCGCAAGGCCGCTGCGAGAGAAGCATCAACCGGTCGACTCACGAGAAGCTGACATCCGGGGCCTGGCGAATCTTCACGCTGTCATCGAAGGCCAGCAGGCCTGCATCACTGCGATGACCGAAGGTCGGCGCGAACACCACCTGCGGGAAGCTCTGGCGATAGACGTTGTAGTCGGTGACGGCATCGTTGTAGGCCTGACGCGCGAAGGCGACGCGGTTCTCGGTGGCGGTCAGCTCTTCCATCAGATCGCTCATGGTCTGGTCCGCCTTGAGCTCCGGATAGGCCTCGACCACCACATCCAGCTTGCCCAGACTCGCTGCCAGCCCCTGCTCGGCACCGGCCAGACTGGCCAGCTTGTCCATGCTGCCGGGATGCGCCGCTGCGGCATTCAAGGCTGCCATCGCCTTGTTGCGGGCATTGATCACTTCTTCCAGGGTGCCACGCTCATGACTCAGATAGCCCTTGGCCGTCTCGACCAGATTGGGAATCAGGTCATAGCGCCGCTTGAGCTGCACCTCTATCTGCGCGAAGGCATTCTCGAAGCGCGCCTTGAGGCTGACCAGCTTGTTGTAGATCGAGATCACGTAGATGACGATCAGCGCGATGGCGCCCAGCAGCAGAAATGTTTTCATGATGAGTCCCTTGTGATGATGCCTTTGCAATGAAGGCCCTGCAGGCGTTGTCCCGCTCTCCGGCGAGTCTTTGCAAGCGCCCCTGTCGATCTTCCTGTGCAATCCGCTTCCAGTTTACCCATACCGGATGACGGCACCAGTCAATTGGATGACTGATTGCCAACGGGCATCATGCGGCCGGCAACCTCACGGCACCCAATGCGCCATGAACTCGTGCACCGGCAGTGCTTCGAGTCGCTCGCGATCACCCAGCAACGCCATCAAGGTGTCGCACCGCGAAGGCGGGAAGCAGGTGGCCAGATTGGCCCGACACTTGTCCTCGAGCGGAACGAGCGACTCTTCACGCCGCCGACGATGTCCCAGCGGGTATTCCACCGTCACCTGCTCAGTGGCACTGCCATCGCAAAAGACCACCCGCAGGGCATTGGCAATCGAGCGCTTGTCGGCTTCCAGATACTCGCGGGTGAAGCGCGCCTCTTCCGTGACGACCATTCTGTCACGCAGCCGGTCGATCACCGGGTGAGCGGCATGGAAGCCATCTTCATAGTGGTCCGCGTTCAACTCGCCGAAGATCAGCGGCACCGCGACCATGTATTGCAGGCAGTGATCGCGGTCCGCCGCATTGGCGAGCGCACCCTGCTTGGAGATGATGCGGATCGCCGATTCGTGGGTGGTGATCTCGATGCGCTCGATCTCCTCGAGCCGGTCGCGCACCTCGGGATGGAGCTGGACGGCGGCCTCGGCGGCGGTCTGGGCATGGAATTCGGCCGGGAAGGAGACCTTGAAGAGCACGTTCTCCATCACATAGCTGCCCAGGGGGCGCGCCAGTGTAAGACGTCGCTCGTCTTCGGGCTTGAGCGCGAGATCGCTATTGCCGTGACTGAAGGACACATCATTGAAGCCCCACTGCGGCGCGCTGAGAGCACCGGGGACGCCCATCTCGCCACGCAGGGCGATGTCCGCCAGCCGCACGCCGCGTGAAGTGGCGTCCCCCGCCGCCCAGCTCTTGCGCGAGCCCGCATTGGGCGCATGACGATAGGTGCGCAGGCTCTGGCCATCGACGAAGGCGTGCGACAGCGCCGACAGCAACTGCTCGCGATTCGCCCCCATCAAGCGCGCCGTCACGGCGGTGGTCGCGACCTTGACCAGCATGACATGGTCGAGCCCGACGCGATTGAAGCTGTTGTCCAGCGCCAGCACGCCCTGGATCTCGTGGGCCATCACCATGCTCTCCAGCACATCACGCATCACCAGGGGTGGCTTGCCCTGTGCGACACGTTGGCGCGAGAGGTGATCCGCCACCGCCAGAATGCCGCCGAGATTGTCCGAGGGATGCCCCCACTCCGCCGCCAGCCAGGTATCGTTGTAATCCAGCCAGCGGATGGTGCAGCCGATATCCCACGCCGCCTTGACGGGATCGAGACTGAAGGCGGTGCCGGGCACCCGCGCACCATGCGGCACCACGGTCTCGGCCACCAGCGGGCCGAGATGCTTGGTGCATTCCGGGAAGCGCAGCGCCAGGATACCGCAGCCGAGGGTATCCATCAGACACAGGCGAGCGGTGTCCATCGCCTCTGCCGAGGGACCTGAGCGCTCGCTCTTGCCGGCCAGACCATCCGCAGCCGTATCCGTATCCGCGATACGAAGATCGTCGCAATACCCCAGCACATAGTCGGCGATCTGCTTCAGCTCCGGGTCATAGTCCGGGCGCTGGTTGGCGCTGGCCTGATTGGTGCTGGCCTGGTTGGCGCTGAGACGGCTGTCGCCCGTCTGATCAGAGGATGGCGTGCTCATGTGTGATCTCCTGTCGTGGATCGTCTTTGCTCGCATGCATCTCCCGCGATACCGGCACATCCCCCGAAATACCCGAGTCCGCACCATAGAAACGCGAAAGCCGGCCCTCTGCACATGCATGCCAGGCCGGCTTTCATCGGGATGCCGCAGGAGGGATATCAAGAGGGATATATTGACAGTAGACCATCGCCTGCCAATACCGGCGCTAGCGCATCAAGGTCTCCGCGGGCACCCGCACCCAGCCTTCCATCAGGATACGCGCGCTGCGACTCATCACGGCCTCACTGACGGTCCACTCGCCCTCGCCTTGCTGGCCGTCACTGACCTGACCCGAGGGTGACTGACGATGGGCACTCGCGCCGACCCTGAGCGTGCCGGAGGGATGCCCGAAACACACCGAGTCACGCGCGGCGCCAGTCTGCCCGGCCCCAGACTCAGCATCGGCTCCGCCAGCGGCGGCAAGATTGACCAGCGTGCCGGGCACCGCGGCCGCAGCGGCGATGGCGACGGCCGCGGTGCCCATCATGGCGTGGTGCAGCTTGCCCATCGACACGGCGCGAATCAGCACGTCGATCTCGTCGGCCTTGATCTCGCGACCACTGGAGACGACGTGATCCACCGGCGGCGCCACGAAGGCGACCTTGGGAGTGTGCTGACGTCTGGCGGCTTCGCCCAGCTCCTGAATCAGCCCCATGCGCAGTGCGCCGTGAGCGCGCAATGTCTCGAGGCGCGCGAGGGCCTCGCCATCCGCGTTGATCGCCTCCTGCAGTTCGGTGCCCTGATAGCCGAGATCACGGGCAGCGACGAAGATGGTCGGGATGCCGGCATTGATCAGGGTCGCCTGGATTCGCCCGCCCGCGACCACCGATTCCGGCACTTCCAACGTATCGACCACATTGCCGGTGGGGAACATGCTGCCCTCACCGGCGGCGGGGTCGCGGAAGGCGACCGCCACTTCGGCGGCCGGGAAGGTCACGCCATCCAGGGCGAAGTCGCCGGTTTCCTGGACGCGCCCCTCGCACATCGGCACCCGCGCGATGATGGTCTTGGCGATGTTGGCCTGCCAGATACGCACCTCGGCGATGCCATCACGCGGCAGGCGCTCGGTCGGCACCAGGCCCTTCTCGATGGCGAAGGGCCCGACCGCCGCCGAGAGATTGCCGCAGTTGCCGCTCCAGTCGACGAAGGGCGAGTCGATGGAGACCTGACCGAACAGATAGTCGACGTCGTGGTCTGGCTGTTCGCTGCGACTGATGATCACCGTCTTGCTGGTGCTGGAGGTCGCGCCCCCCATGCCGTCGATCTGCTTGGCGTAGGGGTCGGGGCTGCCGATCACGCGCAGCAGCAGGGCATCACGCGCCGGGCCCGGCACCTGCGCCGCTTCCGGCAGCTCATCGCGCAGGAAGAACACGCCCTTGCTGGTGCCGCCACGCAGATAGGTGGCGGGAATCCTGAGCTGTGCCTGCTGGCTCATGCCGATACCTCCGCCGCCGTCTCGCCCGGTGTCTGGGAGCTCAAGAAGTCTTCGGCGAAGCGCTGCAGCACGCCGCCCGCCGAGTAGATGGAGACTTCCTCACGGGTATCGAGACGGCAGGTGACCGGTACGCGCTCGAGCTGACCTGCCTTGTCACCGGCGGTGCGCTCGATCACCAGCGTGAGCTCTGCCCCCGGCGCCGGCTCGCCCTCGACGGCGTAGATCTCGCTGCCATCCAGCGCCAGCGTCTTGCGCGTGGTACCGGCGGCGAACTGCAGCGGCATCACGCCCATGCCGACCAGATTGGTGCGGTGGATACGCTCGAAACCTTCCGCGACGATGGCCTCGACACCCGCCAGCCGCACGCCCTTGGCCGCCCAGTCACGCGACGAGCCCTGGCCGTAATCCGCGCCCGCGATGATGATCAACGGCTGCTTGCGCTGCATGTAGGCCTCGATGGCCTCCCACATGCGTACCACCTTGCCTTCCGGCTCCAGGCGCGTGAGCGAGCCCTGCTTGACCTCGCGCTTGCCGTCCGCCCCTTCCACCACGGCCATCTCGTTGATCAGCTTGGGATTGGCGAAGGTGGCCCGCTGCGCGGTGAGATGATCGCCGCGGTGAGTGGCGTAGGAATTGAAGTCCTCCTCCGGCAGGCCCATCGCGGCCAGATACTCACCCGCCGCACTGCTGGCCATGATGGCATTGGAGGGCGACAGGTGATCGGTGGTGATGTTGTCCCCCAGCACCGCCAGTGCCCGCATGCCCTTGAGCGTCGGTGCGCTGGCCAGGCCGCCTTCCCAGTACGGCGGACGACGGATGTAGGTGCTCATCTCGCGCCAGTCGTAGAGCGGGCTGGTCGTGTCGTCGCGATCCTGACGGGCCTCGAACATCGGGATGTAGACCTGTCGGAAGTGGTCCGGCTTGACGCTGGAGCCGACGATGGCATCGATCTCCTCGTCACTCGGCCACAGGTCCTTGAGCATGATCGGCGAGCCGTCCGGCGCATGCCCGAGAACGTCCTTCTCGATGTCGAAGCGGATGGTGCCGGCGATGGCGTAGGCGACCACCAGCGGCGGCGAGGCCAGGAAGGCCTGCTTGGCGTAGGGGTGGATACGACCATCGAAGTTGCGGTTGCCGGACAGAACCGCGGTGGAATAGAGATCACGCTCGACGATTTCCTGCTGGATCGCCGGGTCCAGCGCACCGCTCATGCCATTGCAGGTGGTGCAAGCGAAGCCGACGATGCCAAAGCCGAGCTGTTCGAGTTCCGGCAGCAGTTCCGCCTCTTCCAGATACAGCTGCACGGCCTTGGAGCCCGGCGCCAGCGAGGTCTTGACCCACGGCTTGCGCGTCAGCCCCAGCGCATTGGCGCGTCTGGCCAGCAGGCCGGCGGCGATGACATTGCGCGGATTCGAGGTATTGGTACAGCTGGTGATGGCGGCGATGATCACCGCGCCATCCGGCATCAGGTCGCGCCCGTCCTCGTCCTGCTCATGCTCGATCACCCCGGAGATGCCGCGTGCGGCCAGTTCACTGGTCGGCACGCGACTGTGAGGGTTGGAGGGGCCCGCCAGGGTGCGCACCACCGAGGACAGGTCGAAGGTCAGCTCGCGCTCATATTCCACCGCGCCTTCGATATGGCCGCTCTCGTCGGCCCAAAGCCCAGTCTCACGCGCGTAGCGCTCGACCAGCGCGATGTTCTCCGGCTCACGCCCGGTCAGGGTCAGGTAGTCCAGCGTCTGCTGGTCGATGTAGAACATCGCCGCCGTGGCGCCGTACTCCGGCGTCATGTTGGAGATGGTGGCGCGATCGCCCAGGGTCAGGCTGGCCGCCCCTTCGCCGAAGAATTCCAGATAGGAGGAGACGACCTTCTCGGCGCGCAGGAATTCGGTCAACGCCAGCACGATGTCGGTGGCGGTGATGCCCGGCTGCGGACGCCCGGTGAGGCGCACGCCGATGATGTCGGGCAGACGCATGTAGGAGGCACGCCCCAGCATCACGCTCTCGGCCTCGAGCCCACCGACGCCGACGGCGATCACGCCCAGCGCATCGACATGCGGCGTGTGGCTGTCGGTGCCCACCAGGGTATCCGGGAAGGCGACCTGATGACCCTTCTCATCGGCGCGCGACTCGATCACCGGCGACATCCGCTCCAGATTGATCTGGTGCATGATGCCGTTGCCCGGCGGAATCACGTCGATGTTCTCGAAGGCCTGACGCGTCCAGTCGATGAAGTGGAAGCGGTCCTCGTTGCGCCGCTCCTCGATGGCGCGATTCTTGGCGAAGGCGTCCTTGTCGAAGCCGGCGTGCTCCACCGCCAGCGAGTGGTCGACGATCAACTGGGTCGGCACCACCGGATTGACCTTGGCCGGGTCTCCGCCGCGCTCGGCAATGGCATCGCGCAGACCGGCCAGGTCGACCAGCGCGGTCTGACCGAGGATGTCATGGCACACGACGCGCGCGGGGTACCAGGGGAAATCGAGATCACGCCGACGCTCGATCAATTGCACGAGGCTGTCACGCAGTTGATCCGGCGGGCAGCGACGCACCAGGTTCTCGGCCAGTACGCGTGAGGTATAGGGCAGACCGGCGTAGGCGCCGGGGGCGATGTCTTCCACGGCGGCACGCGCATCGAAGTAGTCGACCGGGGTACCCGGTGACGCCGTGCCAGGCAGGGGTTTGCGATACTCGGTATTCATGGGCATCCGGACTCATCAGGCGGTCAAGAAAACGATCGGCCAGCACGCTGACTGGCCGAGGAAAGGGTCAGTCGCGCTGCTCGATGGGCAGCCAGTCGCAATGCTCCGGGCCGGTATAATCGGCGCTCGGGCGGATGATGCGATTGTTGGCGCGTTGCTCGAAGACATGCGCCGCCCAGCCGGTCAGGCGTGAACAGACGAAGATCGGCGTGAACAACTTGGTGGGAATGCCCATGAAGTGATAGGCGCTGGCGTGAAAGAAGTCGGCATTGCAGAACAGCTTCTTCTCGCGCCACATCACGGCTTCGACGCGCTCGGAGACGGCGTAGAGCTGAGTATCGCCCACATCCTCGGACAGCTTGCGTGACCACTCCTTGATGATGGCGTTGCGCGGGTCACGTTCACGGTAGATGGCGTGGCCGAAGCCCATGATCTTCTCGCGACGTTCCAGCATGCCGAGAATCTCGCGCTCGGCTTCCTCCGGTGAGCGCCAGTGCTCGATCATCGCCATCGCCGCCTCGTTGGCACCGCCATGCAGCGGTCCGCGCAGCGAGCCGATGGCCCCGGTCACGCAGGAGTGCAGATCGGAGAGCGTCGAGGCGCAGACACGCGCGGTGAAGGTCGAGGCATTGAATTCGTGCTCGGCGTAGAGGATCAGCGAGGTATTCATCACCGCGGCATGCAGCTCGCTGGGGGCCTCGCCGTGCAAAAGGTGCAGGAAGTGCGCGCCGATGGAGTCGTCATCGGTCTCGGTGTCGATGCGCACACCATCATGGCTGAAGCGATACCAGTAATTGATGATCGACGGGAACACGGCCAGCATGCGGTCGGCCTGGTCGGACTGCTCATCGAAGCTCTCTTCGGTTTCCAGATTGCCGAGCATCGAGCAACCGGTGCGCATCACGTCCATCGGGTGGGCACTGGCCGGAATCTGCTCCAGTACCGCCTTCAGAGCATCCGGCAGACCACGCAACCCCTTGAGGCGCATGATGTAGGCGTCCAGCTCCGAACGATTGGGCAGCTTGCCCTTGAGCAGCAGATAGGCGACTTCTTCAAAGCTTGCGTGGGCGGCGAGATCCTCCAGATCGTAGCCGCGATAGCGCAGGCCGGAGCCGGTCTGGCCGACGGTGCACAGGGCGGTCTCGCCGGCACTCTGGCCGCGCAGGCCGCTGGAGGCACTAGGGCTCGGGGTAGCGGTGGTATCTGACATGGCGCGATCTCCTTGGCAGTGACGTCATTGAGTTGTTCTTTTTCTTGTAGGGCATAAAGCGTCAAGCCCCTCGCCGGCCAGGCGTTTGCCAGCGAGGGAGAAACGGTCGGGCCGGAAGTGCCGGCCCGTGAAGCCAGTGGCCTCCTGATGCGAGACATGGCGTCCGTCTCGAGCGTCTGGCATCAATCCTTGCGGCTTTCGGCCTCGAACAGGGTGTCCAGCTTCTGCTCGAAGGTGTGGTAATCGAGGAAGTCGTAGAGCTCCATGCGGGTCTGCATGTCGTCGACCACGTCCTTCTGGTCTCCCTTGTCGTGGATGTTCTGGTAGACCTTGAGGGCGGCGGCGTTCATGGCGCGGAAGGCGGACAGCGGATAGAGCACCATCCGGCAGCCAACGTCGCCCAGCTCGCGCTGATTGAACAGCGGCGTGGCGCCGAATTCGGTGATGTTGGCCAGAATCGGCGCGTCGACGCCCTCGCAGAAGGCACGGTAGTCCTCGAGGGTATGCACCGCCTCGGCGAAGATGGCGTCCGCTCCGCCCTCGACACAGGCATTGGCACGCGCCACGGCGGCCTCGAGCCCTTCCTTCTGGAAGGCATCGGTACGCGCGATCAGATAGAAGTCGTCATCACGGCGGGCATCGGCGGCCGCCTTGATGCGGTCGACCATCTCCTGACTGGAGACGATGGCCTTGTTGGGGCGATGTCCGCAGCGTTTCTGGGCGACCTGGTCTTCCAGATGCACGGCCGCCACACCGGCGCGCTCCATCTCCTGGATGGTGCGCGCGATGTTGAAGGCGCCGCCCCAGCCGGTGTCGATGTCCACCAGCAGCGGAAGCTCGCTGGCGGCGGTGATGCGACGCGCATCTTCTAGCACGTCATTCATGCTGGTCATGCCCAGGTCCGGCAGGCCGTAGGAGGCGTTGGCCACGCCGCCACCGGACAGGTAGATCGCCTGATGCCCGACGCGCTCGGCCATGATGGCGGTATAGGCATTGATGGTGCCGACGATGGGCAGCGGACGATTGGCTTCCAGCGCCGCGCGGAAGCGGGCGCCGGGGCTTGGCAAGGCGGTGGAACTCAGATGGCGTGACATGACATCTCCCGGGCTGGGCCCATGACGGGGTTGGAATTGTTGGGGGTGATCCGGTCGCAAGCGGTGTGGCAGTTCACTCCTCGCCCTGCTCTTCCTTGAGCGTGGCGGCATAGCGGCGGGCGACGTTCTCCCGCGAGGCGCTGACGTGGCGCCGCATCAGCAGCTCCGCCAGCTCCTCGTCGCCAGCCTCGATGGCATCGACGATACGGTGGTGCTCGACGAAGGCCTTCTGCGGACGCGAGCCACTGGCGCTGAACTGGGTGCGATACATGCGCACCAGGTAGTAGAGGTCGTCGCAGAGAATCGTCATCAGCATGTGGTTATGGCTGCCGAGGACGATCTGGTAGTGGAAGTCGAGATCGCCTTCCTTCTGGAAGTAGGCGGTGCCGGTCTTGAGGTCCGACTGCTGCTCGTGGGTCTTGAGCACGCTGCGCAGCCGCGTGACCTCCTCCTGCGTCATGTGCCGCGCCGCCAGACGCGCGGCCATGCTCTCCAGCGCCTCACGCACGTCGAACAGCTCCAGCAGCTCGGTCATCGAGAGCTTGACCACCCGCGCGCCGACGTGGGGCACGCGCTCGATCAGGCGATGGACCTCGAGACGACGCATCGCCTCACGCAGCGGGCCGCGCGAGATGCCATAGGCCTGCGCCAGCCCCGGCTCGGTGATCTTGCTGCCCGGTGCCAGCTCGCCGCGCACGATGGCGTCCTGCAGCTGGTGGAAGACGCGCTCGGCCAGGGTGCGCACCTCAGGTGCCGGAGCACTCGCGGAGGCGGTGTGGCCTGCCTGCTCGGCAGTGGCGCCGCGTGCGAGGCTTCGAGCGGTGGTGGCATTGTGAAAGGCATCGGTGGTCATGGCGGTCAGGCAATCCGGCTGGACAAGGGGCTGAGACAGGACAATGGCGATGAGGGACTTTCAGCACCATTGTCGACAATCATTCAATGACTGCCAGACTAGCCAGCGAGCCTGAGTGGGTCAAGATGCAATCCGCCAAATCCTCTACACCTTTGGCGTAAGAGAGCTGGCATGCGCTGGATAAACGGCTGCCAGAACAAGGACGAACCGCCTGAGACGCCGCCATGCCGCCCTTCCCGCGTCGCCAGGCCAGAGGCACTCCAGCCGGTAACGGCCGAGACGAAAGACGCCCCGCCAGCACAGGCTGACGAGGCGTCTTGAGTCTCAATGCCAGACCGCTCATCGGTCGGCTTGTCGACAATCACGCGATTTATGTGAAGCTGAGCTCCGCGCCGATGCGGCGGGGTTTCTGGAAAGGCAGCGAGTGATCGGTGCCGGGGATTTCCAGCGATTGCCAACCCGCATGACGTTCGGCCAGCAGGCTGTGATAGTCGCGCAGGGTCTGGGGGCTCTTGCCGCCGACCAGGCTACGCACCTCGCTGCCTGAGGCCAGCACGTCGGCCAGCAGCGCCTCGCGGTCGATCTCGCGCACGGCATGCGTGACACAGTCCAGCGCATTGGCGAAGCCCAGATGGCGATGTGCCAGTCGCGCCACCATCATGCGCTCGGCGCGCGGGTTGCGCGTACGATGCGGCGAGATGAGATCGAGGAAGGCGGTGATGCCCGCCTCGGGGCTTGAGGCTTCGCGCATGGCGCGCGCCGCCTCGGCGTAGCCGTCACGCACCTTGAGCATGGTGGCGTGGCATTCGCGCTCCAGCAGCGCCGGCTCCAGCAGACTGATGTCGCCGACCTTCACCTCCGGGCGCTCGGCGCGCAGACGCTGGACGAGACGCATGGCGACCAGCCCGCCGAAGCTGTAGCCGATCAGGTCGAAATGCGTGATGCGCTGCGTCTCGATCAACGCCATCACATCCTCGATCACCTGCTCGAGAGTGAAAGGAGGCTCGCCACCCTGCGGCGCCAGCGTCTGCCCCATGCCACGCAGGTCCGGGATGATCAACTCATCATGGGCCGTGAGATGCCCGACCAGCGGTGCCCAGGTCAGCGTGCCGGCCACACCCGCGCCGTGCAGCATCAGCAGTCGACGCCCGCCCTGGGCGTCATGCCGCTTGAGACGCTGCCAGAAGATGTTCTGATCGGGACGTGACAGCAGATGTTGGCCATGTTCGAACTCGGGATGCATGCAGGGGCTCCGGTGGGGTGCCAGGGGCTGGGCAAGAGACTGGGCAAGAGGGCTGGGCGAACGTCAGCACGCGCGTCATGGCAGTCATCGATGACGGCGCAGGGCGTTCAGAGGCAGGCACCTTAATCAGCGCACGAGAGAACGGCAAGCCAACAAGGCCAGCCCCTCACCGGAATCCGCACGCATGGGCGGACAAAACGCCTTCGGATGCCTAGAATGCCCTGTCCGCCAACGGAAGCTGTCATGACCATCTCGCTCGAAATCAACGCCCTGCCCTACGCCCTCGCCGCCGAGGATGAAGCCTCCACGCTGTCGCGCTTCGCACGCCTGCGCTCACGTCCCGACGCCGTGCTGCTCGACAGCGGCCAGCCGTCGCTGGCCGGTGGCCGCTTCGACATCATCAGCAGCGACCCGCTGGCCGTGCTGGAGCAAGGCCCACACGGCGGCAAGCTCACTGGCCCGCTGCCGGAGTCGATGCGTGACCTGAGCCAGTTCCGTGAAGCGCTGGAGCGCCTCGCCCGCCTGCCGGTGATCGAGGCCCAGCGCCAACTGCTGACTCTGCTGCCGCAGACGCTGGCAGGCGAAGAGCTCGCCCGGCATGACCTGAGCGCCGAGGACCTGCCGTTCATCGCCGGCCTGCTGGGCTACTGGAGCTACGACTTCGGGCGCGCGCTGGAAGACTTGCCCGCCACGACCGAGGACGATATCGCGCTGCCCTGGGCGCGTCTGGGTCTCTATGACTGGGCATTGATCAGTGACCATCAGCGCCAGCAGAGCTGGCTGATCGCCTCGCCCCAACGGTGCCGGCAGGTGCTTGAGTGGCTGGAGCAACCGGCGCCGAGCAGCGCCGACTTCGCCCTCGACACCCCCTTCGCGCCACTGCTGGATCGCGCGGGCTACGGCGAACGCTTCCGTCAGGTGATGGAGTATCTGCACGCCGGTGACTGCTATCAGATCAACCTGACCCAGCGCTTCTCCGCCGACTGCAGTGGCGACAGCTGGGATGCCTACCTGCGCCTGCGTCAGGCCACGCCGACACCCTACGCCGGCTATCTGAGCTGGCAGGACGCCAAGGGCGAGGAGATGGCGATCGTCTCCGTCTCGCCGGAGCGCTTCGTCGAGGTCAATCATCGCGCGGTCGAGACCAAGCCGATCAAGGGCACCCGCGCACGTGGCGCGACGCCGGAAGAGGACGCCCGGCTTGCCGCCGAGCTGCTGGAAAGCCCCAAGGACCGCGCCGAGAACGTGATGATCGTCGACCTGCTGCGCAACGACCTGGGCCGCGTCTCCGCGCCCGGCAGCGTCAAGGTGCCCTCACTGTGCGCGCTGGAGAGCTACGCCAACGTGCACCATTCCGTCAGTACCATCACCAGCACCCTGGATGAAGGGCGCGATGCGCTGGATCTGCTCGGCGCCGCCTTTCCCGGCGGCTCCATCACCGGCGCGCCCAAGATCCGTGCCATGCAGATCATCGAGGAGCTGGAGCCGGTGCGCCGCAGCGCCTATTGCGGCAGCCTCGGCTATCTGGATATCCGCGGCCACATGGATACCTCCATCGCGATCCGCACGGCGGTGATCGCCGAGGGCCAGGTGCATCTGTGGGGCGGCGGCGGTCTGGTCGCCGATTCCGAGGAAGAGGCCGAATACCGCGAGAGCCTGGCCAAGATCCAGCGCCTGATGGAAGCGCTTGGCTGACAGGCGGCGTTATAAGGCGTCATGAGCGCCATAACTCGATGGCATATAACGTTCGAACGAATTCGTATTGGGGAAGCAGTGCCTGCCTTTGATAGGGTAGGCGCATTCCTGCACGTCTCCTTGAGCGCTATCCGCCTCTGCTGATGACCTTCCCTGGCCATTGATCAGCCCTGCGCCCCGCTCCATCGGACGTGCCCTAGTTCTGGAGACTTTTCATGTCCGATACCTTCGATCTCGCCCACATCAATGCCGAATTCGGCAACGACCCGGAAGCCCTGACCCGCTGGGCTCTGTCGCTGGACAAGCACGCCATCTGCACCACCAACTTCCGTCCCTTCGAGGCGGTGATCCTGCACATGGTGACGCGCTTCCGTCCTGACATCCCGATCGTGTGGATGGACAACGGCTACAACACCGATGCCACCTATCGCTTCGCCGATGAGGTGACGCGCAAGCTGAACCTGAACCGCATCATCTATCTGCCGCAGCGCACGCGTGCCCACCGTGAAGCCGTCGATGGCCTCACGCCGCATATCGATGACCCGCGCCACGAAGCCTTCACCCGTGAAGTGAAGCTCGAACCCTTCGAACGTGCGCTGCGCGAACTGAACCCCGAGATGTGGTTCACCGCCGTGCGCGCCAGTGACACCGCCTTCCGTGCCGGCATGCAGCCGGTCTCGCTGAACGGCGATGGCCTGATCAAGGTCGCCCCGGTACTCAACTGGTCATCCAAGCAGATGCACGAGTATCTGGTCGCCCACGACCTGCCCAACGAGTTCGACTACGTCGACCCGACCAAGGCGGAAGACAACCGCGAGTGTGGCCTGCACCTGGCACACTGAGCCTAGTGGTTGACGCTGTGCGCTCACACCGCCCAGCCAGCAAAAAGCCCGCCTCTCAGGAGGCGGGCTTTTTCATCTGCGCTGTGGCAGATCAGGCGAGCGGGACTCAGTCCACCGGCACTCAGCGCACCGGCAGCTCGATGTCGTGGAAGATCTCGTGCTCGTGGCGCGGGCCGGCGGCCAGTGCCGCTTCGACGCGCTCCCGCGTCAGGTGCGGCGCGAAGCGCTCGACGAATTCGAACATGTAGCTGCGCATGAAGGTGCCGCGACGGATGCCGATCTTGGTCGTGGAGCTCTCGAACAGATGCGTGGCGTCCAGCGCGACCAGGTCCTCGTCGGCCACCTCGTCCACCGCCATGTGCGCGACGATGCCGATGCCCATGCCGAGACGCACATAGGTCTTGATGACATCGGCGTCCGAGGCGGTCAGCACCACGTTGGGCGCCAGGCCGTGGGACTTGAAGGCATCGTCCAGCTGACTGCGGCCGGTGAAGCCGTAGGTGTAGGTGACCAGCGCATAACTGGCCAGCGACTCGAGGGTCAGCTCCTCGCCATTGGCCAGCGGATGATCCTTGGGCACCAGCACGCAGCGGTTCCAGCGATAGCACGGCAGCAGGATGAGGTCGTTGAACAGCTCCAGCGACTCGGTGCAGATAGCGAAGTCGGCCTGCCCTTCACTGACCATGTTGGCGATCTGCTTCGGCGTGCCCTGCTGCATGTGCAGCGCGACATCCGGGTACTTGCGCGTGAAATCGGCGATCACCGGCGGCAAGGCATAACGCGCCTGGGTGTGCGTGGTGGCGATCGACAGGCTGCCGCGACGGTCGTCACTGTGCTCCTGGGCGACGTGCTTGATGTTCTCCACCGTGCGCAGCACCTGGCTTGCCAGCTCGACGATGGACTCGCCGGCCGGGGTCACCCGCGTCAGGTGCTTGCCACTGCGTGCGAAGATTTCGACGCCAAGTTCATCTTCCAGCAGACGAATCTGCTTGGAAATGCCCGGCTGGGAGGTATACAGACTTTGCGCGGTGGCGGACACGTTCAGGTTGTGGCGGGTGACTTCCCAGATATAACGCAACTGCTGGAGTTTCATGCGGCTTCACTCTCCTGAGAAGCACCATCGACGCGACGCGGCGTGACAGTGGCCCGGACATGGCCGGTCACCTTGCTAAGATGATCGGGCGATAAAATCATGAATAATGATTCCTTTCGGGAATATACGCTCAAGAGTAGATTGGCGACAGTAACCTGACAAGGGGGTAGGTAGGGATGGAAGTCACACAACTGCTGCTATACGTGCTGGCAGGCGCCGGAGTGGGTTTCGCGGTCGGTGTCACTGGCGTGGGCGGCGGCTCGCTGATGACGCCCCTATTGTTGATGTTCGGCTTCCCGCCGCACATCGCCGTGGGCACCGACCTGCTCTATGCCTCCATTACCAAGGCGGGCGGCGCCTTCGCGCACCATCGCCAGGGCCATGTGGACTGGACCATCGCCCGACGCCTGGCCATCGGCTCGCTGCCGGCGGCGCTGTTGACGATTGCGGTCCTGCATACCTTCTTCACTGACCCCACCGCCTACGCGGGCCTGATCAAGGGCATGCTGGGCGTGATGTTGATCCTCACCGCCGGCGTGCTGCTGTTCAAGAAGCGCCTGCTGGGGCTGATCAGCCCGGAAAGCTTCATCGTACGCCACGCGGCACCGCTGACCGTACTGTCAGGCATCGTGCTCGGTGTGTGCGTCACCCTGTCCTCCGTGGGGGCCGGCGCCTTCGGTGCTGCCGTGCTGATCATGCTGTTCCCGCTGTTGAGCACCGCGCGCATCGTCGGCACCGATATCGCTCACGCGGTACCGCTGACACTGGTCGCGGGACTGGGCCACCTGTGGCTGGGCAATGTCGACTTCCTGTTGCTCGGCGCATTGCTGGTCGGCTCACTGCCCGCCATCAGCCTGGGCGCACGCCTGACACGCCACATGCCCAGCGGCCTGCTGCAGGGCCTGCTGACGACCCTGCTGCTGGGACTGGGCATCCGTTACGCCTTCTTCTGAGCTCTCCTAGCTGCGGGATCCTTCGCACAGGCAATACCAAAGTCGGGGCGGGCAATCCACATTGCCTGCCCCGTTGCTATTCCCTCAAACCAATAAAACAGCTATAAAAACACTAGCGATCATAACCCCGTGCTATTGAGCCGATGGACAATGCCCATTTGTCAGTGATGCAAAGTGGCGCTACCATCGGACGCAGCCTGCATGTCCGGCAATGCCGCAGACAGCGAAACGAATCCCCTGGAGAAACAAGATGTCCAATCACGTCGATGTCACCGGCGCCAACTTCGAACAGGAAGTTCTCAACGCTGAAGCCCCGGTCCTGCTGAAGTTCTGGGCCCCGTGGTGTGGTCCGTGCAAGATGATGGCGCCGGTCGTCGAAGAAGTCGCCAACGAGAAAGGCGAAGGCCTGAAGATCGTCAACGTCAATGTCGATGACGCGCCGGAAATCGCCGCCGAGCAAGGCGTGCGTGGCGTGCCGACCGTGATCCTGTTCAAGTCCGGCGCCAAGGTCGCCTCTCTGGTCGGTGCCCAGTCCAAGGGTCAACTGAGCCAGTTCATCGAGCAGAACCTCTGAGTCGACTTGCTGACAGGTGACTGCCCCGCCAGTCACTGCGCACTGATTCGATAACCAAAGGCCCCGTCACGCTATGCGTGACGGGGCCTTTGGCATTCAGGCAGCGGGTCATCCACGCAGAGCTGGCTCGCGGGTCATTCCTCCGCCAAGCGTCGACGACGGCGAATCCGGCGCACGGAGGGGCCCAGCAGACGCGCCGCCCAGCGCGTGCCCGGGTGCGAGTCGAAGGCGATCTTGAGCGTCATGGTGATCGGCACTGACAACAGCATGCCCACCGGCCCGAACACCCAGCCCCACACCACCAGCGACAGGAAGGCGGCCAGCGTCGACAGTCCCAGGGTGCGCCCCATCACGCGCGGTTCGATCAAGTTGCCGAGAATGAAGTTGATCGCCAGATAACAGCCGCCCAGCATCAGCGCCTTGACCACGCCGCCTTCCGGCATCACCAGCGTCAGCAACACCGCAGGCACCGCGGCCAGCGCCGAGCCGATGTTGGGGATGTAGTTGAGGCAGAAGGCCAGCGTGGCCCACAGGAAGGCGAACTCCACATCGAGCACCAGACAGCTGATCGCGACCAGTCCCCCGGTCACGAGGCTGATCAAGGTCTTGACCGCCAGATAGCGGCGCAGCGTCAGCGAGAACAGCGTGAAGCGGCGCAGACTGACATGCGGGCTGCGCAGCGTGCTGACCAGCTTGTCGCGCAGTGACAATGCCTCATAGAGCAGGAAGGTGGCCGTCAGCACGATGATCACGCTCGAGGACAATAACCCCCCAAGTCCGGTCAGCAGGTTCGGCACCCACTGGGTCAACGAGGCCGGATCGACCAGCTCGCTGAAACGGGCCGGCGCGATGGATACGCCGCTGTCCGCCAGCCATTCCAGCATGCTCTGATACTGTTCGCGCAAGCTCTCCTCAAGCTTGGGCATCTCATCGCTGAACAGGGTGAAGCGCGAGACCAGCAGCGCCGTCAGTGACGAGAACAGCACGCAGACCGTCAGGATGACGATCGGCACCCCGAAGCGTTGCCCGATGCCGTGACGGGCCAGCCAGCGCACCGGCGCATCGCAGACCGCAGCGACGAACACCGCCAGCAGCAGCGGCACCACCAGGTCCGCCGCCAGCTTGAGGCCGCCGATGATGATGACCACTGCGGCCATGCCGACCAGCAAGGGGTGAATCTCCAGCGCGCGGCGCACGTTGGGCGCGTGGCGAGAACGTCCGGAGCGTTCGAGCGCCTCCTGCTGACGCTCGTCGCGTGGCACCTGCATGCGTGTCACGGTCTCCTCGATGGAAGTGCCCTCACTGACGCTGCGTGGCTCGCCAACGCTATCGTCAGGCGCTTGCGCATCGGCCATCTGCGCCTCGGCCATCTGCGCCTCGGGCGGCACTTCCTCGTGTCGCGATCTTTCGTCAGGCGTATCGTTCGCGTGCATCCTGCGCCACCTATCCTGTCAGTGCTTGCCATCAGTACTTGCCATAAGTACTTGCGCGTCGCTGCCCCGCGGGTTCCTCGGGACAGCCTTCGATGCGCCTATCTTGGGCGCATGCCTGTCACAAGCCAAGACTGAAACGAGATTGATTGCTCGTGTCGGGGAAAACCCGCGCCTCCCTCAAGACGCACAAAAAATGGGGAGACCGAAGTCTCCCCAAGGGTACCGAGTCAGAGCGCACTGACTGGAGGCATAAGACACGACTGTTGCCGATACATCGAACTGCTGAGTCTTGAAGCTGCTGTAAGGCTTGAAACTGCTGTCAGGCTTGAAACTGCTGTCAGGCTTGAAACCGTCATCAGATCTCGAAGCCGCTGCCGAAGCCTTCCACCATCGGCGCCATCAGCGTCTCGCCACCGGCACGAATCATCGCGGCATGGCCTTGCGTGCGCGGCAGGATGCGCTGGAAGTAGAAGCGCGCGGTATCCAGCTTGGCCTGATAGAAGGCAGCGTCCCCTTCGCCGGCCGCCAGCGCGGCCCTGGCCGTCTCACCGGCCCGCGCCCACAGGTAGCCCAGCGTGACGTAGCCGGCATACATCAGGTAATCGACACTGGCCGCGCCGACCGCTTCGCGGTCCTGCATCGCGCCCATGCCCACCGCCATGGTCAGCTCGCCCCATTCACGGTTGAGCTCGGCGAGCGGATTGGCGAACTCGCTGCCTTCGCTGGCCTGACAGAACTTGTGAATCTCCTTGGTGAAGACCTTGAGCGATTCGCCCTGGCTCATCAGGATCTTGCGGCCCAGAAGGTCCAGCGCCTGGATACCGGTGGTGCCTTCATAGAGCAGAGTGATGCGCGCATCGCGCACGAACTGCTCCATGCCCCACTCCTGAATGAAGCCGTGGCCGCCATAGACCTGCACGCCGTGATTGGTCGCCTCGAAGCCGGTCTCGGTCAGGAAGGCCTTGACGATGGGCGTCAGCAGGCCGAGCAAGGTATCGGCACGCGCCTTGTCTTCACTGTCCGGGGCGTTCTCGACGATGTCATTGAACTGGGCGGCATACATCACCAGCATGCGCCCGCCCTCGGCGATGGCCTTCTGGGTCAGCAGCATGCGGCGCACGTCCGGATGCACGATGATCGGGTCGGCCGCCTTCTCCGGCGCCTTGGCGCCGGACAGGGCACGCATCTGCAGACGGTCACGCGCATAGCTCAGCGCATTCTGGAAGCTGGCCTCGGCCAGCGCCACGCCCTGGATCCCTACCCCGAGACGCGCGGCATTCATCATGGTGAACATGCAGGCCAGCCCCTTGTGCGGCGGACCGACCAGATAGCCTGTGGCGGAATCGAAGTTCATCACGCAGGTCGCGTTGCCGTGAATGCCCATCTTGTGCTCGATGGAGCCACAGCTGACGCCGTTGCGCTCACCGGCCTCGCCATTGGCGTCGGGCAGGAACTTGGGCACCACGAACAGCGAGATGCCACGCGAGCCTTCCGGAGCATCCGGCAGCTTGGCCAGCACCAGGTGCACGATGTTCTCGGAAAGATCGTGCTCACCGGCCGAGATGAAGATCTTGGTGCCGCTGATGCGGTAGCCCTTGCTGCCATCGCTGTCATCCAGCGGCACGGCGCGGGTCTTGATCAGCCCCAGGTCCGTGCCGCAATGCGGCTCGGTCAGGCACATGGTGCCGGTCCAGCTGCCTTCGACCAGCTTGGTCAGATAGGTCTGCTTGAGCACCTCGCTGCCGTGATGCTCGAGTGCATTCATCGCGCCATGCGACAGGCCCGGATACATGCCCCACGACAGGTTGGCGGAGGCGACCATTTCCGAGAGCACCATCGCCAGTGACGGCGGCAGACCCTGACCGCCATGTTCCGGTGAGGCAGCCAGACTCGGCCAGCCGCCCTCGACATACTGCTGATAGGCAGCCTTGAAGCCGCTCGGCGCCTTGACCTCGCCGCCCTCGAAGGTACAGCCCTCGCGGTCGCCCGACTGGTTCAGCGGCGTCAGCACCTCATGAGCGAAGCGTGCGCCCTCCTCGAGGATGGCGGTCACGATATCGTCGCTGGCCTCATCGCCACCCGGCAGGCTGGCATAGTGCGCGGGATAGTCGAGCAGCTCATTCATCACGAAGCGGATGTCGCGCAACGGCGCCTGATAGTCCGGCATGCTTTACTCCTTGAGCCGTCGCGACGCGGCGGCGCTGACCTGAACAACGACAGGTGGCGGCAGGACGCTTGTCAGGCGGCGCAACACTCACTCGAGCAATGAAGAAGCGAGTCGCTGGCGGCGAACAGGTCTGACGCAACACTATCAAACATGTGTTTGAAATTAACGCCTCTTTCGCCATACCGTCAAGCGGTCGTTTGATTTCTGGCCTGCGACATTGGTGGCAAGCCCTGTTTCATCAATGGCAAGTCCTGTCTTCAGGCCGCGCCGCGCGCACGACAGACATAAAAAGACACACACCAAAAACAGACACACACCAAAAACAGACACAAAAAAGCCCGACCGCAGCCGCGGTCGAGCAATATCTCCCCCAGAGATAACCTGTCCTGCAAGATTCCTTGTGTACCGTGCTCTCTCCAGAAAGCTGATCCAGAGAGCCCGATCCAGACGATAAAGGCCTTGCCCGCCAGCCTCAGGCCATGCGAATGCTGCCATCGAGGCGGATCACTTCCCCGTTGAGCATGCTGTTGGTGATGATGTGCTCGGCCAGACGCGCGAACTCATCGGGCTTGCCCAGACGCTTGGGAAACGGCACCGCCTCGCACAGCGCTTCGCGAGCCGGCTCCGGGATGCCGGCCATCATCGGTGTCTCGAACACGCCGGGCGCGATCGCCATCACGCGAATGCCATGGCGTGCCAGCTCGCGCGCCATCGGCAGCGTCATGCCGGCGACCCCGGCCTTGGAGGCGCTATAGGCACACTGCCCTACCTGGCCGTCGAAGGCCGCGACCGAGGCGGTATTGAGAATGATGCCCCGCTCACCGTCCTCGCCCTCGGCGGCATTGCGCGCCATGCGTGCCGCCGTCAGGCGCGCCACGTTGAAGGTGCCGCTCAGATTGATCGCTAGCGTCTTCTCGAAGCCCTCCAGCGGAGCAGGCTCGCCATCACGGTCCACCAGCTTGGCGACGCTCACCACGCCGGCGCAGTGGATCACGCCATGAATGGCACCGAAGGTCTGCTCCGCGACATCCAGCGCGGCCTCGACACTGGCGCTGTCGGTGATATCGCAGTGGCAGAAGCGTGCCGCCTCCCCCAGCGCCTCGGCCTGTTCACGTGCGGCCTCGGTAAGGTCCGCCAGCACCACCTGGCCGCCGGCCGCGACGATACGTGAGGCCGTGGCGGCCCCGAGGCCGGATGCTGCGCCGGTGATCAGAAAGCAGTGGTCGGCGATCTTCATGAAACGAGTCTCCCGAAAGGTGATGGCAGGAAAGGTGATGAGAGGCCGGTGGTGACAGGCGCGTGGTAACACACAAGCCCCGCCGGATAGCCGACCATGCCTGAGAGCCGTATGTATGGCTCGGTGTTCAGCTCGCGCGCGCCTGTGCCCGCAGCAGGAAACGCTGGATCTTGCCCGATGGCGTCTTGGGCAGGCTGTCGACGAAGTCGATCTCGCGCGGATAGCTGTGCGCCGAGAGTCGCTGACGCACGCTGGCGCGAATTTCCTCCGCCAGCTCGTCACTGCCGACATGGCCATCGCGCAGCACCACATAGGCCTTGATGATCTCGCCACGCAGCGCATCCGGCTTGCCGACCGCCGCCGATTCCGCCACCGCCGGATGCACCAGCACAGCGTTCTCGACATCCGCCGGGCCGACGCGATAGCCCGCGGTGGTGATGATGTCGTCATCACGCCCGGCAAAGGTGAAGCGGCCATCGGGCTCTGCCACCACCACGTCTCCGGTCAGGTAATAGCCCTCGACGCAGGGCTGCTTCTCCTGCCAGGTGTAGCCGGCGAAGAAGTGCGCGGGCGAGCGGGCGATATCCACCGCCAGCACACCCGGCTCGCCCGGCGGCAGTTCACGATACTCGGCGTCGAGCACGGCCAGACGATAGCCGGGCAGCGGGAAGCCGACACTGCCGACCACGACCTCATGGGCCAGCGCGTGATGATTGCAGCAGGTCATGCCGGTCTCGGTCTGACCGTAATGGTCCATCACCGCACAGCCCAGCTCCCGCGCGACCCAGCCCACCACCTCAGTGTTGAGGGGCTCACCGGCGGAGCTTGCGACCCGCAGGTTCAGGCGCTCGAAGGCACCTTCACCGAGCCCGGAGGCCTTGAGTATGCGATAGGCCGTGGGCGCGGCCGCGAAGTTGTCGATGCGATGACGCTCCATGAACGCCAGCCCGCCTTCTGCACTGAACGGCGCCTGCATGAAGTAGGTGGTGGCACCCAGCAGCAGCGGGCCGGTGATGGCGTAGTAGAGGCCGTATGCCCAGCCGGGGTCGGCCATGTTCCAGAAGCGCTCGCCGGGGCGCAGGTCCACCGCCAGGCGTTGATAGAGCCAGAAGGCAGGCAGCGCGTTCAGCGCCACTGCCACACCCTTGGGCTTGCCGACCGTGCCGGAGGTGAACATCTGCAGGAAGGGCGCCTCCGCCGGAAGCCACACCGGCGGCTCGGTCAGTGGCTCGCTCTGCATCAATGTCTGCCAGTCGAGATCGCCCGCCTCCAGTGCGTCTCCCTCACCGCGCACGCAGATGATCACGGGATGGCGGGCAAGCTCAGTGAACTTGCTGCGCTGGCTCGTCTCGGTGATCACGATCTGCGTCTCGGCGCGCGACAGGCGATAGTCGAGCGCATCGGTGCCGAAGGCGGTGAACAGCGGCTGATAGACGGCGCCCAGCCGCCAGGTCGCGGCCAGCGCGATCATCAGCTCCGGCGTGCGCGACAGCATGCAGGCGACCCGCTGCCCCGCCATCACACCCTGAGCCTTCAAGGCAGCCGCCATCCGCGCGCTCTGCTCATCGAGCTGTGCGTAACTCAGCTCACGCACCCGGCCCTGTTCGTCTTCATGGACCAGCGCGATACGATCGCCCTGCCCGGCGCGCAGATGACGCCCGACACACGCCTCATAGGCATTGCCGAGCTCGCCCTCGCCGTCGAGCGGCGTGGTGAACAATTCATCGCGCAGCGCCTGGATATCGAAGGCGGCCAGATAATCGCTCAGCGTCTGGCTGGCGGCGGGTTGCATGGCGTGTGAATTCGCAGGTGCGACAGATGCAGCAGAGGCGGCGCGTGACGTGCGGTTTGTTGTTGTATCGCTTGGCGTCATGGCGTGACTGGCTCCTGAGTGGTGCTCCGGGGCGATGTGAGATGACTGGGCGCCAGCCATCTACAGTTAACGTAAACGTCAAGTTAGCGACAAGCCTGTCGGGCGGCAAGCATTGTGACGCTCGACTGACCAAAAGTTGCAGAGGCGGTGTAACGGACGCCGTGCAGCAGACACTCGCTCAGGGCAGACGACACAGGCTGTCGACCAGCGCCTCGGCCAGCTCATCGGGGGAGCGCTCTCCATCGGGGCGATACCAGCGTACCGTCCAGTTGAGCGCGCCGAGCATGAACTGGCGCAGCAGCGCGGCGTCGCCCTTGAGCAGCCCTGCGGCCACGGCGGAGGCGATGGCGTCACGCCACAGATCCTCGTAGTCATCGCGCAGCTGGACGAGATGCTCGCGCGCCGGGCCCTCCAGCCGCCGCCACTCATAGAGCGCGACCACATGGGCATTGCGATCCGTGAGCAGCGTGTCCAGATGTGCACGCGCCAGGGCCAGCAGTCGCTCACGCGCCTGCTGCTGCGATGCCGCCGAGGCGGTCACTTCGCTTGCCTGGTACGGCTCGCAGCGCGCCAGATGCTCACGGGCGATGGCCAGCGCACTGAACATGCCCTCTTCGATCACGGCGCACAGAATTTCCTGCTTGTCGGCGAAGTGATGGAAGAGACTGCCGGACTTGATGCCCATTTCCTGGGCCAGCATGCGGACGGTGGTGCGATCGAAACCCTCCTCGACGAACAGGCGGGCAGCGATACGGACCAGCTCCTTGCGACGGGGTGAGGCGGTGGCTACATTCATCGTATAACTAGCGCTTGCTTGGTTTATGGGATTGAATGGATCAAAGCATAGCCACGCAGTGATCACAACGCCGACTGCACGACTCGATCTTCCAATAACAAGACACAGGAGACCGTCATGACGACCGCTTCCCGCACCATGCCAAGCCCCGCCGCCAGCGCCGATGACATCGTGATTCTCGCCGGCGCCCGCACGCCGATGGGGGGCCTCAAGGGCTCACTCTCGACGCTGAGCGCACCACAGCTCGCCGCCGTGGCCATCAAGGCAGCCATCGAACGCGCTGGCCTCACGCCTGCCGATGTCGACGAGGGCATCTTCGGCTGCGTGCTGCCCGCCGGCGTCAAGCAGGGCCCGGCGCGGCAGGCCATGCGTCAGGCCGGCGTGCCGGACAGCATCGGCGCCACCACCATCAACAAGCTGTGCGGTTCCGGCATGAAGGCTACCATGCTGGCGCATGACCTGATTCGCGCAGGCACCAACCGCATCATGCTGGCCGGCGGGATGGAATCGATGTCCAACGCCCCGCATCTGCTCACCCAGGCGCGGGGCGGCTATCGCCTCGGCCATGGCGAGCTGAAGGACCACATGTTCTTCGATGGGCTGGAAGACGCCGAGACCGGCAAGCTGATGGGCGTGTTCGCCCAGGAAGTGGCCGATGCCCGCGGCTATGACCGCCAGCGCATGGACGACTTCGCCATCGAATCGCTCAGACGTGCCATGACAGCCACCGAATCGGGGGATATCGCACCGGAAATCGCCGCCGTCACGGTCAAGAGCCGCAAGGGCGAGAGCGTGGTCGAGCAGGACGAGCAGCCCTTCCAGGCCAATCTCGACAAGATTCCCACCCTGCGTCCGGCCTTCGCCAAGGACGGCACCATCACCGCCGCCAACGCCAGCTCCATCTCCGACGGCGCCTCGGCGCTGGTGCTGACGCGCCGTGATGAAGCCGAACGACGCGGGCTGACCGTCAAGGCGCGTATCCTCGGACACAGCACCCACTCCCAGCACCCCAGCGAATTCACGCTGGCGCCCATCGGCGCCATCGACACGCTGATGAAGCGCCTGGAGTGGACCACGGAAGACGTCGACCTGTTCGAGATCAACGAGGCCTTCGCGGTGGTCACCCTGCTGGCGATGGACGCCCACGACATCCCGCACGACAAGGTCAATGTCTTCGGCGGCGCCTGCGCCCAGGGGCATCCGGTGGGCTCCACCGGCTCGCGCATCATCGTCACCCTGATCAACGCGCTGGAACGCCGCGGCAAGAAGCGCGGCATCGCGGCGCTGTGCATCGGCGGCGGCGAGGCCACCGCGATCGCCGTCGAACTGGAAGACTGATACGAGACAGGCGACAGACAAAGCATTGCTCTGAAACGACACGAGGCCCGGATCAATGATCCGGGCCTCGTGTCGTCGTGCGACCTGCGATGCTCTCAGGCAGCGATCAGGGGCTCAGCCTTCCGAGCCCTGACGCTGGCGCCGCTTAGCCATAGCGACCGGTGATGTAGTCCTCGGCCTTCTTGGTATTCGGGTTGGAGAACATGGTCTTGGTGTCGTTGTACTCCACCAGCTCACCCATGTGGAAGAAGGCGGTGTAATCGGCGACACGTGCCGCCTGCTGCATGTTGTGCGTCACGGTGACGATGGAGAACTGGGTCTTCAGCTTGTCCATCAGGTCTTCGATGGTCGCGGTGGAGATCGGGTCGAGTGCCGAGGTCGGCTCATCCATCAGGATGACGTCCGGCTTGACCGCGATGGCACGCGCGATGCACAGACGCTGCTGCTGACCACCGGACAGCGAGGTGCCCGGCTGATCGAGAATGTCCTTCACTTCTTCCCACAGACCCGCATCACGCAGCGCGCTCTCGACCAGATCATCCTTGTCGGCGCGACGGCTGACCAGGTCGTGCATGGTCGGCGCGTAGGCGATGTTGTCGTAGATGGACTTGGGGAACGGGTTCGGCTTCTGGAACACCATGCCGACGCGACGACGCAATGCCACTTCATCCATGTTGCGCGCGTTGACGTCACGGCCATCCATCTCGACCAGACCTTCGATGCGCACGCTGCGGATCAAGTCATTCATGCGGTTCAGGCAGCGCAGGAAGGTCGACTTGCCACAACCGGACGGGCCGATCAGGGCGGTGACGTTCTTCTGGAAGACATCGATGTTGATGTTCTTCAACGCCTGCTTCTCGCCGTACCACAGGTTGAGGTCTTCCACGCGAATGGCCAGCTCGTGGTTGGCATCTTCGTTGATGACGACCGGGCTACCGGGACGAGTGGCGGCGGCAGGCTTGGCGGGAGTGGCGACGGTGCTGTTCATGTCTCGTATTCCTTGATGAGTCGTGGGCCAGGGCTAAGGGTGGAAGGCGACCGGCCAATCGGCGGGCCGCCTCGCAACTGCCTACCAGCGACGCTCGAATTTCTTGCGCAGCATCACGGCTGCGGCATTGAGTAGGATCAGCACTGACAGCAGCACCAGGATGCCCGCCGCAGTACGTTCAACATAGGCCTGCTCCGGCTCGCCCGCCCAGGTGAATATCTGGGCCGGCAGCACGGTGGCAGCCTGGGTGATGGCGGTCGGCGCATCCGGAATGAAGGCCACCATGCCGACGATGATCAACGGCGCGGTCTCGCCCATCGCCTGTGCCAGGCCGATGATGGAACCGGTCAGGATCCCCGGCAGCGACAGCGGCAATACATGGTCACGCACCACCTGCCAGCGGGAGCAGCCGACGCCGAAGGCGGCCTGACGAATGGTGTCCGGTACGCTGCGCAGCGCCGAGCGCGTGGTGATGATGATCACCGGCAAGGTCATCAGACCCAGCGTCAGACCACCGACCAGCGGGGAGGAACGCGGCATGCCGAAGAAGTTGATGAAGATCGCCAGACCCAGCAGACCGAACAGGATCGACGGCACCGCCGCCAGGTTGTTGATGTTGATCTCGATGGCCTGGGTGAAGCGGTTGTCCGGAGCGAACTCCTCCAGATAGACCGCCGTCAGCACGCCGACCGGGAAGGCGAAGGCCAGCGTGACCAGCAGCGTCAGGATCGTGCCCATCGCGGCCGACCAGATACCGGCGTATTCCGGCAGCTTCGAATCACCGGTGGTGAAGAAGTTGATGTTGAACTTGAGCTCGGCCGTGCCGTTCTCGATCATGCGGTCCAGCACGGCGGTCTGCTTGGGCTTCAGGTGTGACTTGTGGCCCTTGAGGTACTGGTCGACCTGATCATCGGCGATTACCCAACGGTCGATCGTCTGCCCCATCAGGCTGGCGTCAGCGGCCATGTCGCGCGGCAGCTGGCGCAGCCAGCCGCGGCTGACCAGATCACGCACGTCTTCTTCCACCGCTGCCAGCGGGATTTCCTGCGACTGCTCGCTGTAGGTGACCGGTACGTGCAGTTCTGCCTGCTGGAAGGCCGGATAGCCGCGCATGACCATGTCGCCGATGAAGACCACCAGGAAGGTGGCGGCCAGGGCGAGTGCGCCCATGGACATGAATTTCAGGCGCTTGGTGCGGCGATGACGGCCCTTCAGCTGGGCCGAGATATCGTCGAATGAATGGCTCATGTCTAGTCTCGGCCTCAGAGGTTGTTGGCGCTGTACTTCTCACGGAAGCGGCGGATCAGGACCACCGAGACCATGTTCAGCAGCAGAGTGACAACGAACAGCACCAGACCCAGCGCGAAGGCCGACAGAGTCTCGGCACTCGCGAATTCCTGGTCGCCGGTCAACGCGGCAACGATGCGCACCGTGACGGTGGTCATGTCTTCCAGCGGGTTGGCGGTCAGGTTCGGACGCATGCCCGCCGCCATCACCACGATCATCGTCTCGCCGAGGGCGCGTGACATGGCCAGCAGAGACGCGGAGATGATGCCCGGCAGCGCGGCCGGCAGGATGACGTTGCGGATGGTCTCGCCGTGGGTCATGCCCAGCGCCAGAGAGCCCTGACGCATGGTGTCCGGCACGGAGGTGATGACGTCATCGGACAGTGAGGAGATGAACGGAATGATCATGATGCCCATGACCAGACCCGGCGCCAGCGCGTTGTTGTAGGACGCCTCGATGCCCAGCGGCGAGAAGATGTCGACGATCAGCGGCGCGACGGTGATGGCGGCGAAGAAGCCGTAGACCACGGTCGGGATACCGGCGAGCACTTCCAGCACCGGCTTGGCGACGGTACGCACGCTCTCGGGGGCGAACTCTGCCATGTAGACCGCGGCGAGCAGGCCGATGGGAATGGCCACCAGCATCGCGATCAGGGTAATCATGAAGGTACCGGCGAACAGCGGTACGGCACCGAAGTTGGCGGTGCTCTCGACGCCTTCACCACGGCCGGCGGCCATCTGGAAGCTGTTGCCCGGATCCCAGGTGGTGCCGGTGATGAAGGTCCAGAAGCTTTCCATCTGGAAGAAGCGGATGGCCTCGAAGATGATGGAGACCAGAATGCCGAACGTCGTGACGATGGAGATCATCGCCGCGCCGATCAACACATAACGAATGAGGGTCTCGATGGCATTGCGCGCATGGAAATCAGGCTTCACCAGGGCGAGGCCGATGACCAGGCCGACGGCTGCGACGACCAGACTGGCGATCAGCAGCTGCATGCCTTCGATATCGATATCTGCGGTGGCAATCGCAACGACGGCTGCCAGACCGACCAGCAGAGCAGGCCCTGCGCTGGAGATTGCCGTGAACCAGCCGTACTGATCCGGCTGGGCGTACATTTCAGCACCGCTGGCACGCACACGCTGTGCCTTGCTGCGGCCGCTGAAGAAGGCCACCAGGCCAGCCAGCGCCACGATGCCTATGAAGAAGAGAAAGATCTGCTGAGTCTGCATCTTTCGGGTCCCGGAGTCGCGTTGTTCACAGGGGGAAGGCTTCATGCCTTGCGAAACCCTGCGACCAGTCAAGCAAACGGGCCGGCTGCCAAGGGCAACCGGCCGCGTCAGAGGGTCAGCTGCGTTGCTTACTTCTGGAGATCGGCCAGAGTCAGCTTGGTGCGCTCAGCGACCTGCTCGCGAAGCGTGGCGCGCTCTTCCTTCGGCAGCGGGATCAGACCGATGCCCTTCAGGTAGCCCAGCTCACCGATCATCTTCTCGCTCATGAACAGGTCGTTGTAGGCCTGCTGAGCCGGCACGTCATCCTTGTGCTGGTTCTTCACGTAGTAGAACAGGGAGCGGGAGACCGGGTACTCGCCAGAGGAGATGGCATCGGCTTCCGGCTGCACGCCATCGATGGAAGCACCGACGACCTTGTCAGCATTCTCTTCGAGGAAGGAGTAGCCGAAGATACCGAAGGCTTCGGTGTTCTCGACCAGCTTCTGGATGATCAGGTTGTCATTCTCGCCGGCAGCGATGTAGTGACCGTCCTGACGGATGTTGGTGTAACCCTCACCGCCGTAGCCTTCCATCTCTTCGGTGGAAACTTCCATCACCAGCTCTTCGAAGGCGTCACGGGTACCGGAAGTGGAAGGCGGCCCGTAGACGGTGATCTTGCGGTCCGGCAGGGAGGAGTCGATCTCGGACCACTTGGTGTAGGGGTTGTCGACCAGCTTGCCGTCGACCGGCACCTGAGCGGCGACCGCCAGGGTGATCTGCTCACGGGTCAGGTCGATGCTGCCATCGCGGACAGACTGGGCGAAGGCGATACCGTCGAAGCCGATCATGGCTTCGGTGATATCGGTCACACCGTTCTCTTCACAGCGCTCGAATTCAGACGTCTTCATGCGACGAGAGGCGTTGGTGATGTCCGGAGTGCTGTCACCGACACCTTCACAGAACAGCTTCATGCCGCCGCCGGAACCGGTGGATTCGATGACCGGAGTCGGGAAATCGCTGGTGGCACCCAGCTCTTCAGCGACGTAGCTGGAGAACGGATAGACCGTGGAAGAACCCACGATGCGCAGCTGTTCACGGGCTTCTGCAGCACCAACTGATGCAGCGATGACAGCCACTGCGAGACCGGACTTGAGGAACGCCTTCATGCCTGAAACTCCTTGCGATAGGAATGAGCCAGTGAGGTGGCTTCTTGTCTACAGGGAGTACCTTGCCAAGCATTCATGACAACTGTGTGACAGTCGCCGGCTCAAGCCTTTCTCAGTCGGACGGCGTCTCATGGCGCGCCAGGGCGCGACGCCCTGCCAGCACCCGCAGCAGAATATTGCTGACCAGCGCCGTGCCCAGCATGCCGAGAATCATCGGCCACAGGCTGTCCATCGCCAGACCTGCGATCAACATGCCGATCACGGCGCCACTGGCAAACTGCATGCTGCCGATCAGCGCATTGGCCGTGGCGCTGATGCGCGGGAAATACTCCAGCGCCGAGGAGATCGCGTTGGGCGCCACCATGCCGTTGGCCCCGACGAACACCATCAGCAGCGGTGCGATGACGTAGAGCAGGTCCAGCCCCAGCGCCAACGCCGATACCAGCAGGATGGCCGCAGACAGCTGGATACCGATGCCGATGCGCAGCAGGCGCGGCGGCGACAGGCGTGACAGCAGGCGCACGTTGAGACGGTTGGCGGTGAACATGAACAGGATGTTGGCGCCGAACAGCACCGGGTACCAGGCCGCCGTCACTCCGAAATGCTGCATATAGACGTAGGGCGACGCGGTGATGAAGGCGAACATGCCACCGAAGCCCATCGCCTGCGTCAGCGCATAGCCCATCGCCGGCCCGTGGCGCAGCACGCTGGCATAGTCACGCGCGACCTGCAGGAGGCTGGCCGGCGGCTCGTCCGCCTCGCGCTTGCGTCGGGTCTCGGGCAAGCGCAGCGGCAACACCACCAGCAGGAAGGCGGCATAGGCGGCCAGGAAGGCGAAGATCAGCCACCAGCCCGCCATGCCCAGCAGCAGACTGCCGATGGCAGGCGCGATCAAGGGCGCCAGCATCATGATCACCGCGACGGTGGACAGCACCTTGGCCGCCTCGCGGCCACTGAAGCAGTCGCGCACGATCGCCGAGGAATTGACCACCGAGGCGCCGCCGCCCAGCGCCTGCAGGAAGCGCAGCGCATAGAGCCCCTCGAGGCTCTCGACCTGGGTGATGGCCAGACTCGCCAGCAGGAAGACGAAGATGCCTGACAGCAGGACCGGCTTGCGCCCGATACGGTCTGACAGCGGGCCGAAGATCAGCTGCCCCAGCGAGAAGCCGAGCAGGAAGACCGACAGCGACAGCTCCGTATGGTGCACCGTGGTCGCCAGGTCTTCTGCCATGGCCGGCAATGCCGGCAGATAGGCATCGATGGCCAATGGAGCCAGGGCCGTATTGGCCGCGACCAGCAAGGCCAGCTGACGGGTTTGACGCTTGTCCACATCCCCTCCTGCAATCGTTTGTCGATGGTATGTCCACGTGCCGAAAACGCCACGCCCTTGCCGTCAGATGACGACAGTGGGCGCGCCGCCGCACAATTGATACAGTTGACCTACACAGGTGACGAATGTCACATCACGCTGATGAAATCCCCGCGGATCATTCACTTGGGGCGATCGGCCCGAGATGCCTTCACAGCCGGCAGGCGTGGGTGCACACTCGGTGGCAGCGCTCGCTCCGGCGGCCCCTGCCCTTCACCTCTTGCCTTATTCATGAGGGCCACTCACCCCTTCGGGTGGCTCACGCTCAGTACAGGAAACTCTTGCATGGCACAGGACAAGCTCTCCCAACTCAAGGAAATGACCACCGTCGTCGCCGACACCGGTGACCTCGAGGCCATTCGTCGCTTCGCGCCCACTGATGCTACCACCAACCCGTCACTGATCCTGCAGGCCGCTCAGGACCCGTCACGTCGCGAGCGCCTGACCGAAGTCGCGCGCAAGGCCACCGACATCGATGATGCCGTCGATGCCGTGGCCGTGGATATCGGTACCGAGATCGCCGGCCTGGTGCCGGGCTATGTCTCCACCGAGGTCAGCGCCCGCCTGTCCTTCGATGCCGACGAGACCATCCGTCGCGCGCATCGCATCATCGAGCGCTACGCCGCCAATGGCGTCGGTCAGGAACGCATCCTGATCAAGACCGCCTCCACCTGGGAAGGCATTCGCGCCGCCGAGAAGCTCGAGCGCGAAGGCATCCGCACCAACCTGACGCTGCTGTTCAGCTTCGCCCAGGCCCAGGCCTGTGCCGATGCCGGCGTGACGCTGATCTCGCCCTTCGTCGGTCGTATCCTCGACTGGCACAAGGCCAATCAGCCGGACGCCGACTTCAGCGGCGACAACGACCCGGGCGTGAAGTCGGTCAAGGCCATCTACGAGCACTACAAGGGCCACGGCTACAAGACCATCGTGATGGGCGCCAGCTTCCGCAACACCGGCGAGATCGAAGCGCTGGCCGGCTGTGACCGCCTGACCATCTCGCCGGCACTGCTGGGTGAGCTGGCCGAGAGCACCGGCCCGCTGGAACGTCGCCTGCTGGCCGCCGATGCCGAGCAGAACGTGCCGGAAGTGCTGACCGAGTCCAACTTCCGCTGGGACATGAACGAAGACGCCATGGCCACCGAGAAGATGGGCGAAGGTATCCGCAAGTTCATGGCCGATCAGCGCAAGCTCGAGACTCTGCTGGCCGAACTGCGCAGCCACTGAGCCAACCGAGCATAGCGCCGATGATGAGCTCTTGTTAAGCAAGAGCTCATTGAATGGCCAAGGCAACAAAAAGCGCCTGCCGTGTTTCACGGCAGGCGCTTTTTTTGTGCTTTCAGAAACGTGCTGTCTGAATCGCGCTGTCAGGTTCGTGCTTTCAGCAGCGTGCTGTCAGGCTAAAAGCCCCAGCGCGCGCCTTCAGTGCGGCTGGCGATGCTCCTCGCTTTCCAGCAGCTCGATCAGCGGCTGGAACTCCAGGCGGTTGTGGCCGTTCAGGCACATCAACAGCCGGTGAGCCTCGAGAATGCGCCCGCGCAGCTCCTGCTCCTGCTGGGGCGAGGCATCGGCGTCATCCTGAGACTCGTTCAGCGCTGGCGCGTTGCAGCAGGAAGCCCCGTCCAGATCGGCCTGGTCCGCCTCCGGCAGGCTGCCGGCGTCCACGACACTGGCCACCTCGTCGAACCCCATCACCTTGAGCATGGTCAGCACGTCGGGATGGGCAGCCACCACCTGCGCCGGCATCACCAGCCGGTCGCGGACCGCCAGCGCCAGCTTGGCCAGAAAGCCCAGTGCGGTGGAATCGACATTGGTCGCTTCGCGCAGATCGATGATCACGCTTTCCAGTCCCTCAACCGCAGCCACGCGCTGTACCTGCTGATCCAGCGTGGCACACAGCGTCAGGCGTACATCACCGGATAGCTTGAGCACGAACAGGCCGTCTTCGAACACGGCCTGGATACGTCCTTCATCCATCATGGAATCCTGTCAGCGTCATCAAGGTAAGGTCATCCGGCAGCTCGCCATCCAGCGCCAGTCCACGACGCAATCCTTGCACATCCTCACTGCTCAGAATCCGTTGATGCAGTGCTCGAGTCCTGTCCTCCAGCGCCTCGCCCGGCAGGCATTCCAGTACACCATCACTGGCCAGCCACAGACGGAAGCGCTCAGGAAGCGCCACACGATACGCTGGATAGCGGGTGTCTGGGAAGAGCCCCACCGGCCGACCGCTGCCTTCCAGCTCACGCAGCTCGCCATCGGGCGTGACCAGTACCGGCATCGGCAGCTGGGCGCCCAGGGTGTAATGCAGCGTGCGCGTGTCACGGTCCATCACACCACACATCACCGTGGCATGCTTGCCGATACCACTGTCGATCAGTTCACGGTTGAGCAGTGCCAGCCACTCGGGGCCGAAGGTTTCCGGCGTATGTTCCTCCCAGTGGCGGATCGCGCGTGCGAACAGCAGCTTGAGCAGCACGGTCACGAAGGCCGACGAGGCGCCATGCCCGGAGACATCCGCAAAGTAGAACAGGCTGAAGCGTTCGTCGATCGCCTGATACTCGAGGAAGTCACCCGACAGATACAGCGACGGCGACAGGCAGTATTCATAACTGACGCCATTGATGTGCTGCCCGCTCTGAGGCAGCAGACGCTGCTGGATCTGGCCACCGGCCTGCTGGTCCTGACGCAGCAGCGCCAGATGCGTCTCCAGGTGCTCGTTGAGCTCCTCGAGGCGCGCGCGTGCCTTGGCGTGCTCATGGGCCAGCTGGTGATGCTCCGCCGCCCGCTTGAGCAGACTGCGCAGTACCGAGCCATGCTCGCGCGGCGAGATGAGGTAATCGACCAGCCCGGCCTCCACCGCCGGCAACAGGCATTCATCGCCACGGCTCTCGGCCACCACCACCGTCGGCAGGCGCTCGGCCAGACGCGCCCACTCATGACTGGAAACGGCCTCGACATGCGCGACCACCACCGCCACTCCGCTGGGCAGTGTCGCGATGCCATCACAGGCCGCCACCGCACAGCGTTCATCCGTCAACAGGTTCGCCAGCGCATCACGCCGCGAGCCGGGAAGATCAATCAGACCGATCAACAGACGCTTGCCTTGCTCATCCGCCATGCCAACCCCTCATTCCCGTCCTTACTGCCATCCACTCGCAGTCTTGATGCTGCTTGCCCTCGCGACCGGCACCACTGACCATTCACGGTACCGGTCGCCTGCTGCGGGTGACGCGTTACTGGCTGTCGTCTTCCGGTGCGAAGGCACCGTCGAGATCGGCATCATCGAAGCTGTCGCTGGCGAAGGGATCATCACCCAGCTTGCCATCGTTGATCTCGAAGTTGCGGCGCTGCAGGTAGGCATCACGAATGAAGCTGTAACGATCGCCCTGGATCAGCTTCTCCTGCTCGAGCAGACCGGCACGGGTATCGACCAGATCCAGCGCCTTCAGGCCGTAACGCACCTTGTCGTCTTCGACGTAGTTGACGGGATCAGCGAAGTAATCCACCGGCATGCCCGCGGTATCACGCACGGTACTCGGACCGAACAGCGGCAGCACCAGATACGGCCCCTGCCCTGCGCCCCAGACGGCGAGGGTCTGACCGAAGTCTTCCTCGTCCACTGTCCAGCCAAGTTCGCTGGCCGGATCGAACAGGCCGCCGATGCCGACGGTGGAGTTGAGCAGCAGACGGCCGGTGGAGACACCGGCATTGGCCCACTTCCACTGCAGCACCGAGTTGAACATGGTGCGGACCTCTCCCAGATTGGAGAAGAAGTTGCCCACGCCATCCTGTACCAGCTCCGGCGTCACATAGTCATAGCCCTGCGCGACCGGCTTGAGGGCATAGCGGTCCAGGGTGTCATTGAAGGTATAGACGTTACGGTTGAAGCCCTCCCAGGGGTCCTGAGGGTTCGGCTCGCTGTCTCCGGTACTGGCGCAACCCGCCAGCAGGGACATGGCCAGCAGTGCCGGCAGGGAAGTCTTGATCGTGTGCATCTCGTCACCTGTAAGTCTATTGGATTCCTGCAGCGGTCCTTGCCACATCCCTGGCTGTCAGGTCCGGTCTTCTTTATACGTTCCGCGCCCGCCAAGAGCCAGCACAGGCCACGTGGATTCGCGCAATGTCCTGCTTCAACCGCAGCGTTTCAGCAGCACGCTGCCGGCACTGTAGCCTGCCCCGAAAGAACACAATACCCCCAGGCTCCCCGGCGCCAGATCAGCGTGATGGAGGTGGAAGGCGATCACCGAGCCCGCGGAGCTGGTATTGGCGTAGCGATCGAGAATGATCGGCGCTTCCTCGCTCGACGGGTCACGCCCGAGCACGCGCCGCGCGATCATGTCGTTCATGTGGCGGTTGGCCTGGTGCAGCCACATGCGATCAAGATCACCGCCGTCTGCCTCGATCTCGCCCAGATGGGTGGTGATCAGCTCGGCCACCATCGGGCAGACCTCGCGGAAGACGCGCCGCCCTTCCTGGATGAACAGCTTGTCATCGGCCTTTACACGATGGCTTGCGCTGTCAAGTGTCATCGCGGATGCCACGTCGTCCTCAAGCACCGCCGTGCGATTGAGGAAGCCGAAATTGTTGCGTATCGCGTTGGAGTAGCGCGTCACCAGACGCGTGCCGAGCACCTCGAAGCCATCGGTGCGCGTGGCGACATCCGCCGCTTCCAGCACCACGGCCGTGCAAGCATCCCCGAAGATGAAGTGGCTGTCACGGTCGCGGAAGTTGAGATGCGCACTGCAGATCTCCGGATTGACCATCAGCACACGCCTGGCACTGCCGCTGCGAATCGCGTTGGCAGCGGTCTCGATACCGAAGGTGGCGGAGCTGCACGCCACGTTCATGTCGAAGGCATAGCCACCGGCCTCGAGCGCGGCCTGCAGTTCCACCGCCACCGCCGGATAGGGGCGCTCGAGGTTGGAACAGGCCACGATGACCAGATCCAGGTCCGCGGCGTTGACGCCCGCCGCCGCCAGCGCTTCACGCGCGGCCGCAACGCCCATCTCGCACTGCACCGAGGGCTGGTCATTGGCGCGCGCCGGCAGGCGTGGGCGCATGCGCTCCGGGTCGAGAATGCCCTCGGCATCCAGCACGTAGCGGCTGTGGATACCCGAGGCCTTGACGATGAATTCGGCGCTGGACTCGGTGCGCGCCTCACGCTCACCACGTGCGATGGCGTCGGAATTGGCGGCATTGTCCGCCGCCACCCAGGCATTGAAGGACGCCACCAATGCCTCGTTGCTGATGGCATTGGGCGGCGTGTAGAGTCCGCTGCCGGTGATCAGTACGCGATGATTGCCGCTGGCGCTCATGGACTGACCGGCGTTGGCGTGTTGCGTATCGGCAGCGTGATCATTGTCATTGTTTGGCATGCATCCACTCCTGACAGTGCTATCCCGCGGGATATCACCAGAATTGAGCGGGGCACGACCCGGCGCCGCGTCGTCATGCCCCATGTTCAGTGTACGCTGTCTCGGCGATTCCAGACGCCCGAGTCAGCATTTGTCGGGCGATCACAGTGAATGCTTAAACAGCAATTCCTGTCTGCAGCTTGGGCCATCCCGCCGCGGCACGCCTCCACGTACCGGTCACGCAAGCCCCTGATGCCACGCACAGCGCCCTGGAATGGCCCCCGACAAGGCAGAGCTTCAGCCAGGGCAGAGCTCAGCCTCAGGACATCAGCGGCGCGCCATCAGCTCCTGCCAGCGCTTCTCGAGGCGCTTGGCGGAGACGGTCTCCAGGGTGCCGAGCTGCTGGGCAAACAGCGAGACGCGCAGTTCCTGCAGCCACCAGCCGAACTCTTCCAGCTCCGCATCCGGCAGCCCCTGCTCGCGCGCCTTGCTCAGGCGGGCATCAAGACGGGATTCGAAGCCCTTGACCTCCTCCATGTCACGCTGGTCGCGCATGCGCTCACGCGGCGCCTTGTCGAGACGGATCAGCATCGCCTCCACATAGCGCGGCAGCTGATGCAGCCATTCACCGGAGGCCTGGATGAAGCCCGGCGTGATCAGGCGTGCCTGCTGGGCCTTGAGGTCAGCCACCACCAGCGCCATCGAGAAGTCGATCTTGCCCTTGAGGCGCTTGGATAGCTCCAGATGCTGCTTGAGCGCGGCTTCCAGCGGCTTGAGCAGCGCCTCGGCGTGCGGCACCAGCTCGGCCCGCTTGTCATCGAGACGCGCCTGCAGTTCGCTGCGCGAACGCGGCAGCGGCTCGACGGCCATCACCTGCTCGAAGACGCTGTAGATGAAGTCATCCGCCAGCTGGCGACGCGTGCCGACCTTGGCGAACAGCAGCGCACAGCGCTCCAGCGCCTTGAGGTCACGGTCCAGATAGCGCACCTGGTCGGGCAGGCGTGCCATCGCCAGGCGCGTGATGCCATCACGGTGCGCGGCGGCGGCCTTGGCCGGATGATCGAACAGCTCCACGCTCAGATTCTGCTCGACCTGAGCCGTCGCGCTGGCAGGCGCATGACTGGACGGCGCGCTGTTCTTGCCGGTCTTGCGCGCCAGCTTGCGCTGCTTGGCACTCATGCCGCTGTCGGCGGGGGCCGCCGCCTTCACCACCAGCGCCGGATAGGCCTCGACGCGGATGCCCGCCTGGGTGGTGCTGTGCGAGGTGGCGATCGGCGTTTCCGGCAGATCTTCCAGCACTTCGCTGTCGGCTTCACGACTGCGGTTGGCCATCGCCCGCGCGGCGGCCGCGGCCGAGTCCTTGAAGCGCGCTTCCAGCGCTTCGAGGTCCCGCCCTTCGCCCAGCACCTTGCCATCCTGATCGACGATGCGCAGGTTCATCTTCAGGTGCGGTTCCAGCGTTTCGGGCGCCCAGGCATCCTGCGGCAGGCGCAGGCCAGTCTTGACGCGCATGAACTCGGCCAGCGCATCGGTCAGCGGCACGTCGTCCGGGGTCAGCGCCTCAAGTGCGGCATCGACCCAGTTGGGAATCGGCACCACCTGCTTGCGGTACTGCTTGGGCAGCGACTTCATCAACGCGATGGCCTTGTCGCGCAACAGCCCCGGTACCAGCCATTCGATGCGATAGCGCGGCAGCTGCGACAGCATCGCCGCCGGCACGATCATCGTCACGCCGTCATCCACCGCACCGGGCGCGAAGTGATAGCTCAGCGGGTAGGCGACGCTGTTGTGGTGCAGCTGTTCGGGGTAGCGCGCGACGGTGACTTCCTCGGCGTCGCGCGCCATCAGGTCGTCGAGATTCAGATGCAGGACATCGGGGTTGTCGCGCTCGGCCTCCTTGCGCCACTTGTCGAAGCTGCGCCCGTTGTAGATGCCTTCCGGAATGCGCTCGGCATAGAAGGCGAACAGCGTCTCTTCGTCGACGAGGATGTCACGCTTGCGCGCACGGTCCTCAAGCTCACCGACCTCATCCATCAGGCCGCGATTGTGGGCGAAGAACGGCGCACGGGTCTGGAATTCGCCCTCGACCAGCGCACGGCGAATGAACAGCTCGCGAGACTCTTCCGGCGCCAGCGGGCCGTAATGCACCTTGCGCGCGGTGACGATGGGCAGCCCGAACAGGGTCACCTGCTCACTGGCGACCACCTGGGCACGCTTCATCTCCCAGTGCGGCTCGCTGTAGCTGCGCTTGACCAGATGCTCGGCCAGCGGCTCGACCCACTCGGGCTTGATCGCCGCGACCTGACGCGCGTAGAGCTTGGTGGTCTCGACCATCTCGGCCGCCATCACCCACTTGGGCGACTTCTTGGCCACACCGGAGCCCGGGTGGACGAAGAAGCGTCGGTTGCGCGCGCCGAGATACTCGCGGTTTTCCTGCTTGAGGCCAAGATTGGAGAGCAGCCCGGTCAACAGCGCGCGATGCAGTGATTCGTGATCGATGGCCACCGACGGGCGGCGGCCCTGTCCCGGTGAGGCCAGTACCCGCGCGGTGACCTCGGCCTGCGCCTCGGCGTCGCGCTCGTGCTGGGCGCTGGTCATCTCCAGCCCCAGGTCGCGCGTCAGCTGCTTGAGCTGACGGAAGGTGTCATGCCACTCGCGCAGGCGCAGATAGTTGAGGAAACGCGCCTTGCACCAGCGGCGCAGCGGGTTGGCACCCAGCGCATCCCGCGCCAGTTCGAAGCCTTCCCACAGATTCAGCCAGCTGACGAAGTCGGAGTTGTCATCATCCCACTCGTGGTGGATCTGATCGGCCTGCTGGCGCTTGTCGGCGGGACGCTCGCGCGGGTCCTGGATCGACAGCGCGCTGACGATGATCAGCACTTCACGCAGGCAGCCGCGCGAGGCGCCCTCAAGCACCATGCGCGCCAGACGCGGGTCGATGGGCAGACGCGCCAGGGTGCGGCCATCACGGCTCAGACGGTTGTGTTCATCCACCGCGCCCAGCTCGCGCAGCAGGCGGAAGCCATCGGTGACGAAGCGCGAATCCGGCGCATCGACGAAGGGAAACTTCTCGATATCGCCCAGCTTGAGCGACAGCATCGACAGGATCACCGAGGCCAGGTTGGTGCGCTGGATTTCCGGCTCGGTGTATTCCGGGCGCGCGAGGAAGTCCTCCTCGCTGTAGAGGCGGATGCACAGGCCTTCGGCGATACGCCCGCAGCGGCCCTTGCGCTGGTTGGCGCTGGCCTGGCTGATCGGTTCCACCGGCAGACGCTGGATCTTGGAGCGATAACTGTAGCGGCTGATGCGCACCAGGCCCGGGTCGATCACGTAGCGGATGCCCGGCACGGTCAGCGAAGTCTCGGCGACATTGGTGGCCAGCACGATGCGGCGGCCACGATGCGGCTGGAAGACGCGGTTCTGCTCTTCGTTCGAGAGGCGCGCGTACAGCGGCAGTACCTCGGTATCACGCAGCTGGGCGCGACGCAGAGTGTCCGCGGTGGCGCGGATCTCACGCTCGCCGGGCAGGAAGATCAGCACGTCACGCGGGCCCTGCATCCAGCCCTTCTCGCGCTCGATCACCGACAGCTCTTCCACTGCGCGCAGGATACCTTCCTGCAGGCTGAGATCTTCCTCATCCTCGGCATCGCGCACCAGCGGCAGGTACTGGGTCTCGACCGGGAAGTTGCGCCCGCTGACCGAGACGATGGGCGCCGGCGTGCCATCCTGGGCCGCGAAGTGCTGACTGAAGCGCTCCACGTCGATGGTCGCCGAGGTGATGATGATCTTGAGGTCCGGACGGCGCGCGGTGAGACGCTTGAGATAACCGAGCAGGAAGTCGATGTTCAGACTGCGCTCGTGGGCCTCATCGATGATGATCGCCTCGTAGCGGCTCAGGTCCGGATCATGCTGGGTTTCCGCCAGGAGGATACCGTCGGTCATCAGCTTGATCAGCGTCGACGGGCCGGTAGTGTCGTTGAAGCGCACCTGATAGCCGACCGTCTCGCCGAGCGTCGTCTCGAGCTCCTCGGCCAGACGCGCCGCCACCGAGCGCGCCGCCAGACGGCGTGGCTGGGTGTGACCGATCAGGCCATTGCGCCCCAGCCCCATCTCCAGACACAGCTTGGGCAGCTGGGTGGTCTTGCCCGAGCCGGTCTCACCGGCGACCACCACGATCTGATGCTCGGCAAGCGCGGCGAGGATGTCTTCGCGACGCTCCACCACCGGCAGTTCCGGCGGATAGTTGAGCGCGGCGGGTGTCTGCCAGCGTGCCAGTGCCGTCTCGCGCGCGGCGCGCTGGGCGATGCTCGCCTCCAGGCGGCTCTCGATGTCGTTGATGGCACGATCGACCGGCTTGCCTTCCTTGAGACGCCGCCGCAGGCCAGCCAGGCGCTTGCCCAGCTCGCGCTGATCACGGCTCAGGGCGCGTTCAAGGCGAGCCGCGAGGGCTTCAAGACGCGCATGTTCGGACGGTGCGGTAGCGGTGTCGCTCAAGGACTGCCTCTTCTCAACCAGCGACCACACGCCACGCGCGCAGCCGGAAACTCTCGGGAATTCAGCTTCACGCTCGCCTGCACGAGGCAGCAAGCCATGACGCCTGAATGACAAAACGGCCCGTCAACAAGTGACGGGCCGTCCATTGTAGCCCTGCGCGTAGCCGCGCCCAACCTTGGCGGCGCTTGTTCCCTGCCACGCCGCCGGCTCAGCGCTTCTCTCAGCGCTTCTCTCAGTGCTCGCGTAGCGGCGTATTGCCACCGCTCTCTTCGCTGTCGCGCAGCTCACGACGCAGCACCTTGCCGACGTTGGTCTTGGGCAGTTCATCGCGGAATTCGACGAAACGCGGCACCTTGTAGCCGGTCAGCTGCTCCTTGCACCAGCTGCGCAGGCTGTCGCGATCCAGATCCGGGTTGCTTGAGACCACGAACAGCTTGATCGCCTCGCCGCTCTGCTCGTCCGGCACGCCCACTGCCGCCGCCTCGACGATATCCGGATGGCCGCTGACCACGTCCTCGATCTCGTTGGGGAATACATTGAAGCCGGAGACGATGATCATGTCCTTCTTGCGATCGACGATGCGCACGAAATCATCTTGCTGGATGACCGCGATATCGCCGGTGCGGATGAAGCCCTCGTCATCCATCGCCTCACGCGTGGCGTCGTCACGCTGCCAGTAACCCTTCATCACCTGGGGGCCGCGCACGCACAGCTCGCCCGGCGCATCGCGCCCCAGCGTCACGCCATCGGCGTCCACCACCTTGAGCTCGGTGCCCGGCACCGGCTTGCCGATGGTGCCCAGCTGCAGCTCACGCGGCGGATTGAAGCTGACGATGGGCGAGGTCTCGGTCATGCCGTAGCCCTCGGCGATCGGGCAGCCGGTGACGGCTTCCCAGCGTTCGGCCGCGCTGCGCGTCAGCGCCATGCCGCCGGAGATGGTCAGCTTGAGACTCGAGAAGTCCAGCGCCTTGAAGTCATCACGCTGACACAGCGCCGAGAACAGCGTGTTGAGGCCGACGAAGGCGGTGAACGGTGTCCTGGCCAGTGTCTTGATGAAGCCATCGATATCGCGCGGATTGGTGATCAGCACGCTGTGGTTGCCGCTTTCCATGCTGTAGAGGCAATTCACCGTGAAGGTATAGATGTGATAGACCGGCAGCGGCGCGATCAGCACCTCCTGGCCTTCATTGAGCACATCACTGATCACGCCGCGCGCCTGCAGCATGTTGGCGACCAGATTGCGGTGGGTCAGCATGGTGCCCTTGGCAACCCCGGTGGTGCCGCCGGTGTACTGCAGCGCGGCGATGTCCTCGGGCTGGCGCGTGACACGCGTGTGCGAGAGCCCCGCCCCGCGCTTGAGCACGTCACGCAGGCCGTGTGCCTCGGGCAGGTGGTACTTCGGCACCATCTTCTTGACGTAGCGCACCGCCAGATTGATCAGTGGACGCTTGGGGAAGTCATGCAGGTCACCGATCTCGGTGATGATGACCTCCTCGATGGACGTGCGCTTGAGCACCTTCTCAAGCTTGTCCGCCATGTTGGCCAGAATCACGATGGCGCGAGCGCCGGAGTCATGGAACTGGTGCTGCATCTCGCGCTCGGTGTAAAGCGGGTTGGTGTTGACCACCACCAGACCGGCGCGCAACGCGCCGAATACCGCCACCGGGAACTGCAGCAGATTCGGCAGCTGGATGGCGATGCGATCACCGGGCTCAAGGCCGGTCTCGTGTTCCAGCCAGGCGGCGAAATTGCGCGACAGGCGGTCCACATCGGCGTAGCTGAGCGTCTTGTCCATGCAGCTGAAGGCCGGACGCTCGGCATAGTTGGCGCAGCTGGCCTCGAAGACCTCGAGAATCGAGGGGTAATCCTCGAGACCGGACAACGGCTCACCGCTGACGATCAGGTTGGCGTCCCCGGTCACGGGGCCAGCGTGATCAGACGCCTTGTCGGCTTCCGGGTCTGCCGAGGCGTTGGCAGGATTGGCATCATGCATGGCTTGGGCTCCATGACTGCATTCGTCTGCTGGATCGTGGCCGGGCGCGGAGTCTTTCACTGGCAGCCACAGGCGAGAATTCAGCACTTGTTGTTATCAGGGCGTCACGCCCACATGTGAACAATGACATGAATGACGGCGTGATGGGGAAAAGGACGGCGCGACAACGCGCGCGCAGGTGCCGGCAATACACCGACGACACCCCGGCAAGAACCTCCAGGGCCGCCGCGCTTCACCTTAACCAGTCACGCCAATGATGTAAAACGACCGATTGAAACCATCGTTCACATCCGAAAAAGTCTCGTTGAATCAGATCACTACTCTTGTACGACCTTGGTCAGAGACTAGCCGCGACTGCCAACCTTGCCATGTCGTTATGCGCTTCAGGCCTTTGAGTCGCGCTCGGCTAGCCCTTAACCTTATGCTCATACAGTCGCGACAGCCGTTGCTGAGCATCATCACTTCACTCAAGCAGCGGACATGCTCGCTGTCTAGCCGCCAGATACCCAGAGGACCTCGCATGGGCAAGATCTATCAGGACAACTCACAGGCCATCGGCAACACCCCGCTGGTCAAGATCAACCGCCTCAGCAGTCACCCACGCCTGTACGCCAAGGTGGAAGCCCGCAATCCGGCCTTCTCGGTCAAGTGTCGTATCGGGGCCAGCATGGTGTGGGACGCCGAAGAACGTGGCGAGCTCAAGCCGGGCATGGAGATCGTCGAGCCGACCTCCGGCAACACCGGCATCGCCCTGGCCTTCGTCGGTGCGGCGCGTGGCTACCCCGTCACGCTGACCATGCCCTCCTCCATGAGCATGGAGCGCCGCAAGGTGCTGAAATCCCTCGGCGCCAACCTGGTGCTGACCGACCCCGCCAAGGGCATGCAGGGCGCCATCGACAAGGCCTGTGAGCTCAAGAAGGCCGAGCCGGAACGCTATTTCCTGCCGCAGCAGTTCTCCAATCCGGCCAACCCACGCATCCACGAAGAAACCACCGGCCCGGAGCTGTGGGACGCGCTGGATGGCGAGATGGACGTGCTGGTGGCGGGCGTCGGTACCGGCGGCACCATCAGCGGTATCGCCCGCTACTTCAAGACAGTGCGCGGCCAGTCACTCGAAGCCGTGGCGGTGGAGCCGGCGGAATCCGCCATCATCACCCAGCGCATGCAGGGCGAGTCGATCACGCCGGCCCCGCACAAGATCCAGGGCATCGGTGCCAACTTCATTCCCGACAACCTGGACCTGGCGCTGATCGACCGCGTCGAGCCCGTCGCCAGTGAAGACGCCATGGCCATGGCGCGTCGCATCATGCAGGAAGAAGGCATCATGTGCGGCATCTCCTGCGGTGCGGCGATGACCGCGGCGCTGCGTCTGGCGGAAGACCCGGCCTACGCCGACAAGTCCATCGTCGTCATCCTGCCGGACAGCGGCGAGCGCTACCTGTCCTCGCCGATGTTCGCCGGCATGTTCGACGACGTCGAAGGCTGAGCCTCACGCGTTGACCAGGCAAAAGCCGCAAACACGAAGGGCCGCGATTGCGGCCCTTCGTGTGTCAGGCATTCACGCTCTTTCTGCGTCGCTCAGCGGATCACCAAGCGTCAGCAGCTCAAGTCAGAAGCCAGCCAATCCGGCTTGCGGCGCGCGGTGGCGGTGCGATCGACCGCCCCGCTCTCGGCCTGCTCCTGCTCGTCCTGGCTCAGCGGCAACTCGCCACCGAGACTGGCGACCAGCTCGCCTTCGCGGAACACCACCAGCTGCCCCGGCAGCAGGCGCTGCCATTGCTCATTGTCGGTCAGCGGATCGGTGGCGATCACCGAGACCACATCGGCATCGGTGGTGTGCTGCTGGAAGTCGACGCTCATCTCGAAGTCGGTGAGGCTCGCCTGCCCGAAGGGCGCACGGCGCGTGATGTGCGCCAGCTTGGTGGAGCAGTAGGCGTAGAGATGCACGCCGTCGGAGAGCAGCAGATTGAAGACGCCAAGCCCGCGCAGACGCTCGCACTGGGCGTGCAGATGCCGCCACAGGTCTTCGCACCGCGCCGGCGGATTCGGGAAGGCGCGCCGGATCTCGCCGAGCAGAAAGCAGGCAGCGTGCTCGCTGTCCGTACTGCCCACCGGGCGATAGTACGGCAGGGGCAATGCCTGCCAGTCCGCCAGCTGACCGTTGTGGGCATAGCACCACTGACGGCCCCACAGCTCACGCGTGAACGGATGGGTATTGGCCAGTGTCACCTGGCCGACATTGGCCTGGCGAATATGGCTGATGACCATCTGCGACTTGATCGGATAGTCGAGAATCATGCGCGCGATGGGTGAATCCACCGACGGATGCGGGTCACGGAATTCGCGATAACCGCCCTCTTCATAGAAGGCGATTCCCCAACCATCGCGGTGCGGACCAGTACCCCCGCCTCGCTGCAGAAAACCGGCGAAGCTGAAGCAGATATCGGTCGGCACATTGGCACTCATGCCGAGCAGTTCACACATGGGGTTCCTCCCGCTGAGTCGGCTTGCGCGTCATGCGACGCACCAACATGATCACTACCAGCAGGCCGATCACACCGGCCACGGCGTAAGCGATCATGCGGCTTTGCGGTGATTCTGCCTCACGCTGGGCAAAGTCCGAAGCTCCTTCGAACCACTGACTGATCAACGCAGGCACCTTGTCGATGGGCAGGCGGCCCTTCATCAGCAGATCATTGAGGTCTTCCTTCTCCTCTACCGCCTGATCCAGGCCCTGAATCTCACCGAAGGACTCACCCTCGATGGGCGAGCGGTCCAGATTGGCAGCGCGCCGCGCCGCATTCTCGTTGAGGGTATAGGGCGCCAGATCGATCACCCGCGAACTCCCGCCCAGTGCGATGCGCGCGCTGATCTGCACATCGGCACTGACGTCACGTTCCAGCGGCGGCAGTTCGATACGCCAGCGACTCTCGCCTGCTTCCGCCACGCTCAACGGCTCGCCCTGCAGCGTCGCGTCCAGCTGGGTATTGGCGGTGTTGAGCAGCGGATGACGCGCGCTGACCTCCAGCGCGCTCGGCGGCGTCGCATTCTGCGCATTGCCACCGATCGGCTCGACCAGCAGCGGGTCGACCACGCTGGTGCGCTGGCTCAACTGACGTGCAAAGGGCGCGCCATCGCGCTGGCCCTCGATGGTCAGCGTCAGGCGAGCGCCACCCGGTTGCGGCGGCGGCGGCATGTTGACGCTGAACTGCGCGCCGTCACGCTCAAGACCGCGCTGCTGGGCGCTGGTCACGGCTGCCATTTCTGCTGACATGCCACCCTCGTCTTCCGGCACCAGACGCGCATTGCCGTCAAGCGTCGCCAGGAAGTCCTGCTCGTCGACATCACGTGCGCCGTCGACCAGCGAGGCTGAGAGGGAATAGCCAAAGCCGCGATACAGCGTGGCCGGCAGCGGGCGCGACACCAGCGCCAGGTCTGATACCACGGTGATGCGGCTGTCGACGCCCACCCGCCCTTCGATACGCCACTGCCCGGCCTCGGGGTCGGTCACGGTGATCAGGTCATAGCGCGGCTGATGTTCCCAGCGCACGCCCTCGGGCAACGACGCCTTGTCGGCCAGCGAATAGCGCTGACCATCCGGCGCGATCAATACCGGCGCGCTGTCATCGGGGCCATGGAAGACCAGCGCCGTGAATTCCTCGACACTGCCATCGATGGTGAAGCGCTTGTCCTCGAGCGGCACCAGCTCGCCGGGCACGATACGGTCGAGCGCCCCGAGGAAGGCACGCAGCAGGTCTTCCGGGGTCTCGGCGACCGTCGCCAGCCCGCCGGTGCCATCGGCGACCTGCTGCAGCAGGTCGATATCGGCATTGCGCGACAGCGCGACGGTATGCACCGTGATGTTGTGCGCCGCCAGCTGTGGCGTCAGCTCATCGGTGATGCGTTGGCGCGAGGCGCTGTCCGAGGCGGCCTTCTCGCTGCTTGGCTCACGCAGGTCGACCATGCCATCGGAGAGCAGGATGACCTGACGCGGCCCCTGGCCATCGATGCTCGCATCGGCGCCTTCGGCGGCGGCACGCAGGCCCGCCTCGAGATCGGTGTACTGCTCGTAATCGTCCAGCCGCCCTTCCAGCCCGCGGGCCGCCTGCTTCCAGCCCGCATCGACCGCGCCCAGCGCCAGCAAGGGCTGCACCTGCTCACCGAAGCCCCACAGCCCCGCTCGCGAGCGCTCCGGCAGCAAGGTGACCAGCAGGTCCAGCGCACTGGCGCGCAGATTGGTCGGGTCGTTGTGCTTCATGCTGCCGGAGACATCGATCGCCATGCGCAGGTCAGGCGCAATGTCGCGTGCCGAGCCACTGCGTGCATTCACGTCACTCGCGACATCCCGGGCCACGAACGGCATCTGCTCAGCCTGTTCGCTGGCCGACTCATTTGCCGGCTCACTCACCGACTCACTGACCGACTCGCTGGTCGAGGCGTTGGCCGCTGGCGATGCCTGCTCGGCGAAGACCGAGGGCGACGCGAGGCTGATGCCCGCCAGCATCAGGGCCGCCAGCCAGCGCGCCCCCGCAACCTTCGCTAGAGGGCCGGATGAAGAGCCGGACGCAAGCCCTGGTGAACGGACTGGCTCAAGAGACGAAGTGACAGCTACATCACGGGGCATGACAGATCCTTAGTCCACGCTCGGACAATGCACGGCTGGCGCTGATCGAACGACGCTCGATCAGAGCGACGGTTCCTGACGGTCACGGCCTGCGCGGGTACGCGCCGACGCACGAGCCGGGGTGCCACGTTTCTCGCTACGCAAGCTGGCGCCAGCGGCGTGGCCCTCGCGCACTTCCTCATCCTCCTGCTCGTGGCCATGAGGCTGGCGGCGCTGCTGGGCGGCGCGGCGACGCTGTTCACGTCCGCGTCCCAGCCACCAGATCACCAGGCCCAGCACCACGCCGGCCCCGATGCCCAGTACCAGCATGCCGAAGGCCGAGGCCATGCCACCACCATCCTTCTGCACCACGCTGACGGCAAAGGCCACGATGGCCGGTGCAAGGCCGGTATAGGCATCTTCCGCGACGCTGGCCGTGACGTGAAAACTGGTCGGCACGGCGATCATGCCGGCGATGCCGCCGACCAGGATCCAGCGCAGGAAACGCGGCAGTATTCGCACCGCCATATAGCCGGTAAACAGCACTACCGCCGCCAGACCAAAATAGATCAGCCACATCTGCGGCAGCGAATCGGAAATCATCATGCCCTTCACTCCTGTCATAACATCCTGTCGAGACTGACATTCTGAGGGGTACCTGTCCTGTGCAGAAGCAGCCGGCACCTCAGTTCAGCCATCGAGTCATCCCATCATCGGGGCCACACGTTGCGTGGCACCAGAGGCTGCGCATTCATCTCTCACGGCGGCGATGCCTCCCATGAGGCAAGGGCTTGCGCACGCTGTGGGACAGGCTCAATGTTACACTCCATGCCCGCCCGACACACTCGAGCACCCCACTTTCAAGAGGTAGCCATGCCCGATAGCCCCGTCCAGCGCCATTATCGTGCCGATGACCCCGAATGGCACTGGCTTGAAGAACGCGACACGCCAGAGGTCACCACCTTTCTCACGGCGGCCAACGCCGAGAGTGATCGCTGGTTCGCCCCGCTCGCGCCGCTGAGCGACGCCCTCTATCACGGCCATCTTGCGCGCCGCGAACTGGCCGTCTCAAGCCTGGCCGAGGCACTGGATCACTACGTCTATTGGAGCGAGACCGCCGCCGACGCCGACTATCCGGTCTGGTGGCGCCATGCGATCGGCGCCGACCCCGCCGATACCCGCCAGCACGAATGCCTGCTGGACCTGCAGAGCCTGTCGCGCCATCACGATTTCGTCGAGCTGGGCGATATGGCCATCTCCCCGGATGAACAGCAACTGGCATGGACTCTGGACACCAGCGGCGACGAGGTGTTCAGCCTGCGTCTTGCAACACTGAACGCGGCGAATGGCGACTCACGCAACGCCGGCCACGATGACGAGTGCCTGCTGGAGGATATCGGGCCGGATCTGGTGTGGGCCGAGGACGGCCAGCACCTGCTGTTCACGCGCTATGACAGCACTCAGCGCCCCTTCGAGATCTGGTGTCTGAATGTCGCGAGCCGCGCCGAGACGCTGCTCTATCGCGAGGAAGACAGCGAATTCTGGGTCGGCATGGGCAAGACCCGCTCACGCGCCTGGCTGATTCTGGAGACCGCCTCCAAGGACACCAGCGAGACCTGGTTGCTCAAGGCCGACGCCCCGCTGGGTGAGATGCGCCTGGTGCGCGCCCGCGAGACCGGCGTCGAGTACGGCGTCGATCACCGCCCCGGCCACTTCTATGTGCTGCACAACAGGCAAGCGCCGCACTTCCAGCTCGATATCGCCTCCGAGCATGCGCCCGGCGACTGGCAGCCGCTGATCGCCACCCGCGATGAGGTGACGCTGGAAGGCGTCGAGGCCTTCAGCTGGGGGCTGATGGTCGATGAACGCGATCACCGTCAGGCCCAGGCCTGGATGCGCGTGATCGAATTCGAGGGCACGGCACCGACACAGACGATCTGCCGCGACGAGCGCCTGGCGATGCCGGAGCAACCGCTGAGCCAGGGGCTGGGCGACTGCCCGCATTTCGACGCTCGCCGCCTGCGCATCCGCGAGGAAAGCTTCACCACGCCGCCGAGCTGGATCGAGCTCGACCTCGACACGGGGGAGCGCCGCCTGCTCAAGCGTCAGACCGTGCATGGCGATCTCGCGCCCGAGCAGCTGATCAGCCGCCGCCTGTGGGCGACCTCCGACGATGGCGAGCAGGTGCCGGTCTCGGTGGTCATGCGGCGCGACCTGTGTGATGACGCAGGCCGCCCCCACGCTCCGCTGCCGGTATTGCTCTACGGCTATGGCGCCTACGGCGAGACGCTGGACCCCTGGTTCTCGATCGCCCGCCTGGAACTGCTGACGCGCGGCGTCGCCTTCGCGGTCGCCCACGTGCGTGGCGGCGGGGACCGTGGCGAGCCCTGGTATCTGGCCGGCAAGCTGGAGCACAAGGAAAACAGCTTCAATGACTTCCTCGCCGCGCGTGATGCGCTGGTCGAGCAGGGCGTCGGGGCCGCGGATCGCATTGCCGCCTACGGTGCCAGCGCCGGTGGTCTGCTGGTCGGCGCCAGCCTCAACAAGCGTCCCGAGGCCTTCTGCGCCGCGGTGCTCGATGTGCCCTTCGTCGATGTGCTGCGCACCATGGAAAACCCGGAGCTGCCGCTGACCACCGCGGAATACACCGAGTGGGGCAACCCGCACGAGAACGAGGCGCGGCGTCGCATCCGCGCCTATTCGCCGCTGGACAACCTGAGTGCCGCGCCCTATCCGCCGCTGTTCCTGCAGGGCAGCTGGCATGACACCCGCGTGCCCTACTGGGAGCCGGCCAAGCTGTATGCGCGTCTGCGCCAGATGGACTGCACGCCGCATCCGGTCCTGTTGCGCACCGACATGAGCTCCGGCCACGGCGGTGCCTCAGGTCGCTTCAAGGCGTGGCGTGACAATGCGCGCCAGGACGCCTTCCTGCTGTGGGCGCTGGGCGTGTGCGAGAAAGCCGACGGCAATGAGGCCACGCGCGACAACGACTGAGGTGCCTGTACTTGCGTGTCTTTCGCACAGCGCTGTGACTGTCGGATAGCACCCTGACAGCCGCTTACGACAAGGCCCCCGCCGGGTAACCGGCGGGGGCCTTGATGTTTTCGTCAGCTCAAAGGGTCACTTTTGACCTGACGAAGGGTGCAGCATGACTGACTCAGCGCGGATCGAGCTTGGCCAGCTTGGTGGCGATACGATCACCATAATCGGCATCCGCCTGACGGAAGTGCGCGATCATCTTGTCCTGGACCACGTGGCTGACGCCTACCATGGTGCCGGCGATGACGTCGGTGATGCGCGTCTTCTGGCCTTCATCGAACAGACGATAGAGGTTGCCGGCCTGGCTGTAGTTATCCTCATCGCTGTTGTCGTGATAGCCCATCCAGGCGTTCTGCTCCAGCGGCATCGCCGGCTCGGCGACGGTAGCGTCCGGCACCGGGGCGCCCTGATCGGCACGCTCGTTGGGGTAGAAGTTGGTGCGTGAGTACTGGCCACCTTCCTTCGTTTCTCCCGGCACGCCCTGACCGACCTGGCCGCCCAGCGGGCCGCCACCGTGACCGGTGACCGGGCACATGCCCGCCATCACGCCATCACGCTGGTAGTGGTTGACCGGGCAGACCGGACGGTTGACCGGCAGCTGCTCGGCGTTGGCACCGACACGGTAGCGGTGTGCATCGGCGTAGGCCCACAGACGAGCCTGCAGCACGCGGTCCGGGGAGGCGCCGATACCCGGCACGAAGTTGGACGGCGAGAAGACGGACTGCTCGACTTCCGCGAAGTAGTTCTCCGGGTTGCGGTTGAGCTCCATCTTGCCGACTTCCATCAGCGGGAAGTCACCGTGCGGCCACACCTTGGTCAGATCGAACGGGTTGATGTGGTAGTCACGTGCCTGGGCTTCGGTCATCACCTGCAGGTTGACGGTCCAGCTCGGACGCTCGCCACGCTCGAGGCGGGTGAACATGTCGTGCTGGTGGAAGTCCGGGGCGACCTGCGCCGCTTGATCGTCGGTCAGCGTCTCGTGGCCCTGGTCAGTCTTGAAGTGCCACTTGACCCAGACACGCTCGCCCTTGTCGTTCCACAGGCTCAGCGTGTGCGAGCTGTAGCCGTTCATGGTGGTCAGCGACTTCGGGATACCGCGGTCGGACATCAGGATGGTGACCTGATGCAGCGCCTGCGGATGGTTGGCCCAGAATTCCCAACGGTTCTGCCAGTCGACCATGTTGGTGCGCGGGTCTTTCTTCTGGGTATGGATGAAGTCAGGGAACTTGGACGGCTCGCGGATGAAGAACACCGGCGTGTTGTTGCCGACCATGTCCCAGTTGCCATCCTCGGTGTAGAACTTCAAGGAGAAGCCGCGCACGTCGCGAGTGTTGTCGCCGCTGTCCTGGCCACCGGCCACGGTGGAGAAACGCGCCAGCAACGGGGTCTGCTTGCCGACACCCTGCAGGAAGCGGGCGATGGTCAGGTCAGACAGGTCACGGGTCAGGGTGAAGGTGCCGTAGGCGGCGACGCCACGGGCGTGGACGACACGCTCCGGAATGCGCTCACGGTTGAAGTGCGCCAGCTTCTCGAACAGACGCCAGTTGTCGAAGGTCAGTGAACCATTCGGGCCCGCTGTCTGGCTGATGTCATCGTGAGGCACCGGGGCGCCGTTACCTGTGGTATAGCGTGGAGTCTGGGACATGTAGACGTTCTCCTGTCAGGTAGAAAAAAGCGCTATCAAACTCGACTGGCAAGGCCAGATGCTGCTGATGTCACATTTTCATGCGCTGCTTGATGTGAAAGCCTGCAGCCCATTGTCGAATCGGGTCGGGGCCGATGCCTGCCCGGCATGTGCTGGCTTGTGGCCCCTTGATGCCTGCTTACCTTACGCACCTGGTGCTTATAGCGATAATCAATTACCAGCATGCCTTCGATAATCAGCCCCTATCACTGAGCCTACCAGCCGCTCTCAGCGGCGTGAACCGCAGGACGGCCCTCGACCCGGCGGTATCACCAACCCTGTTTTCACCTTTCTTCGCTACCCCATCTTCACGTCCGGAAATGACCACATCATGACCATGAAAAAGCCCCCTGACCTTTGCAGGTCAGGGGGCTTGGTGAGTGACATCATACCTTGTGGGGCGTCAGCGCCTCATGCCGGCATCTGGTTGGCACGCGCATCACGCGACCACACACGGTGAGCCATCAGGGCATCACGCAGCGGCAGGCTGGCGGCGAGCACATCATCCACCAGGATGACGCCCTCCTCGACCGGCACGCGTGCGGCGGCCAGCAGCTCCTTGCCTTCGCAGATCGCCACGATGGGCTTCAGGTGCTTGTAGGCTTCCTGGACATAATAGAGTCCCAGGCCCGAGCCGCTCAGCGCCTCGACGCTACCCACGCCGCCAGCGACGACGACGGCATCCACCGTCACGGACGGCAGGCCATTGAGCATCGCATCCGGCGACAGCATGGTGCCGTCTCCGGCCTTGATCGGCGCCATGCTCGGGGCGATCAACAACCCTTCGGCACCCTCGGCGGCCAGCTGTTCCTTGATCGAGCGAACATCTTCCATGGCGACGCCATCGGCAGCCAGGATCGCGACCTTGCGGGTGGCGATGGAGTCCGGCAGGCGCGCCATCAGGCTCAGTGCCGGGTCGCTGTCGACCTGGCTGGTGCCCAGTTCACCGTCCGGCGCGGGCTTGCTGGTCGGTGTCTCGATGCCGTGATTCTCACCGACGCGACGTGCCAGCTCCAGATCGATGTTGGGCAGGATCTCGGTGATCACCCGCTCACGGATCCACGGACGCTCGACCTTGGAAAGCTCGAAGGTGTAGGCCGCGATGATGTGCTCCTTCTCCACGTCAGTCTGGCTGTTCCAGAACAGGGTGGCCTGGGAATAGTGATCCCCGAAGGAGGCGCTGCGCGCACGTACCTTATGCGCCTCGATGCGCTCATGATACGGCTCGAAACCGCCATGGGCGTCCTGGGACGGCGGGGTCTCGGCCGGCCAGCCACCATCGATGGAGTTCGGCTCGTAGGACGCCTGCCCCGTGTTGATGGTCTGACGATGCTGGGCATCGCGCTGGTTGTTGTGGAACGGGCACACCGGCTGGTTGATGGGAATCTCGTGGAAGTTCGGCCCACCCAGACGCAGCATCTGGGTATCCAGATAGGAGAACAGACGCCCCTGCAGCAGCGGGTCATTGGAGAAGTCGATCCCCGGCACGATGTTGGCCGGATTGAAGGCGACCTGCTCGGTCTCGGCGAAGTAGTTGTCCGGATTGCGGTCCAGCACCATCTTGCCGATCGGCACCACCGGCACCAGCGATTCGGGGATCAGCTTGGTGGGGTCGAGGATATCGAAGTCGAAGCTGTGCTCGTCCTTCTCCTCGACCACCTGGATGCCCAGCTCCCACTCCAGCGGCGCGCCGCTCTTGATGTCATCCCACATCATGCGACGGTTGAAGTCCGGGTCACGTCCCCACAGCTTCTGGGCTTCATCCCAGATCAGCGAGCAGGTACCAGCCACCGGCTTCCAGTGGAACTTGACGAAGCGCGACACACCTTCACGGTCGATCAGACGGAAGGTATGCACACCGAAGCCTTCCATGTTGCGGTAATGACGCGGGAAGGCGCGGTCCGACATGGTCCACAGCACGGTGTGAGTGGTTTCCGGCATCAGTGACACGAAGTCCCAGAAGGTATCGTGGGCTGACTGGCCCTGGGGAATCTCGTTGTGCGGCTCCGGCTTCACGGCGTGCACGAAGTCAGGAAACTTCATCGCGTCCTGGATGAAGAACACCGGCATGTCATTGCCGACCAGGTCCCAGTTGCCGTCATCGGTGTAGAACTTGGTCGCGAAGCCACGCACGTCACGTACCGTGTCGTTGGAACCACGCGAGCCCTGCACGGTCGAGAAGCGCACGAACACCGGCGTCTTCTTGGACGGGTCGCTGAACACGCCGGCCTTGGAATACCTGGCGGCATTGTCGTAGGCCTGAAAATACCCGTGCGCGGCCGCGCCACGCGCGTGAACGATACGCTCAGGAATACGTTCATTGTCGAAGTGGTTCATCTTCTCGCGGAAGATGAAATCTTCCATCAGGGTCGGACCGCGTTCCCCCGCCTTCAGCGAGTTGTGGTTGTCCGCGATGCGCAGCCCCTGGTTGGTGCGCAGGTCATGCCCTTCGGCGTCGGCGCGATAGGTCTCCAGCGCCTCGTCCTTGGCATGGCCATCACCGGCATTGGGCTTGGTGTCATGCGGCCCATTGCGGTTGGGATGGGTATAGGGGTTCTCTCCCTCTGCCGAGCGATTCTGGCCCTCGTGATAGGGGCACTTCGCGCTGTCGGCATTCGACTGGGAAGAAGGTGCTGAATCGTGCTCATTGCTCGCCATGCTCAAACGCTCCTGTTTTCGCTAGATCCGCAACGCGCCACTACTGTAGCGCTGAAGGATGATTCGGCCTTGCCGCCTCTTGCCGGCGTACTTCTTGTCCAAGCACTTGTGGTCAAAGCACTTCTCGAACAAGGCACCTCTCGGCGCCGTGACAGATCACCGGGCAGTCAGGTGCCCCGGGTGACAAGAGGCGTTGCTGCGGCGGGTGTCTACATCGAATCCATCCAGACACCCGCGAGGGACTTCACTTGCTGTTGACGACTGCACTTGCTGCTTGCGCTTGCTGACAACCGCCTGACGGGGCTCGACACCGCGCCGTCAGGCCTTGGACTTGACCTTCGAGACGATCCACAGCAACACCACCGCCCCCACGACCGAGACGACCAGCGAGCCGATGATGCCGGTGGAGGCCAGCCCCAGCAGCTTGAAGATGACGCTGCCCAACAGGCCGCCGACGACACCGACGACGATGTTGCCAAGAATGCCGAAGCTGCCGCCGCGCATGATGTTGCCTGCGATCCAGCCGGCCAGACCACCGATGATCAACCCGAGAATGATACCCATCTGCTGTCTCCTTCCTTGCTGATGTACAGGCGCTTGGCGCCGCTGTACAAGTCTTGGAGACGACGTCACACAATTAAAAGGGGGCGATCTTTCATTCGTCAGAATGAGGAGCCGGGCTGGCCCAGGAAGGCGATCTCTTCCGACGTGGACTCGCGACCGAGAATCGCATTGCGATGCGGGTAGCGGCCGAATCTACGCACGATGTCCGCATGCAGATGCTCATAGCGCAGGGTGTGCTCGAGGCCGGGGCGTGCGAACAATTGTTCGGCGTGTTCATGGATGCGCAACGATTCACTGTGCATCCACGGCATGATCGCGAAGGGCTGCCAGGCCAGCGGAAGGCGGTCCAGGTCGCCCAGCGCGACGGCATGCTGGGAGAGCGCGAGTGCCAGGTTGTCGCCACTGAAGGCGCGCGGAGTATCGCGATGGATATTGCGCGCGAACTGGTCCAGCAGCAGGATTTCCGCCAGCCGCCCACCGACGCTCGCTCGCCACTCCCACAGCTCACAGGCGAGCGCCTGCTCAAGCCGCGCGGCGAATCGCTCACGCAGCTGGCCATCGAGGGCATCGCTCTTGCGAAACCAGTCCTTGGGCGTGAGCTGAGTGAACCAGTAATCGAGCACCTGCCGTGCCTGGGGATGGCTGTCCGCGATCAGCCTGGCGGCGTCAGATTGCGGGGATTCCGAGGGGCTTGAGGGGGGCATGGAGGGGGGCATCGAAGGTGTCCTTGGGTGGAGTCGGGAAGGAAGCCGCGCGACAGGCCTGGCTGAGCGCACTACCTTGCACTGCGAGTGCCGGGCCTGAGCGGCGCGGGGCGATCATGGTTCTGACACCGGATCTTCATCTTGAACGTGGAAAGTAGCCTCTCCCGTCAGCGCTGTCAGCCTTTGCGGCATGTCCCGCGCTGGCTGGTGCACTGATGTCACTTGTGTTGCCACTTAGTTGCCACTCTCTATCTCAACCTGACGCCAGACCGTTACAAGGAAGCCCGTCATGTCCCGCCGTCTGTCTGATCTGCTGCCTTTGCGTTCCTCTCGCAAGTCCCACGCCGCTCAAACCACCCCCACCTCCCCCACCTCCCCCGCCTCGCCAGGCGCTGCGCCAGTCACCTCCGACGGCGCCCCGTCACGGATGGACCGCCGCCAGCTGCTGGGGCGCGGCCTGCAAGGTGCCGGGGTCGGACTGCTGGCGACCACGGGCCTGCTCGGCGCTCCCGCCATCGTGATGGCCGAAGGACGCCGCCCGCGCATGCCCTCCGGCGTGATGAGCGGCGACGTGACCGCCAGCCGCGCCATGCTGTGGAGCCAGAGCGACAAGCCGGCACGCATGCTGATCGAACTGGCCGACAATCCCGAGATGCGCGGCGCCTTCCAGATGCGCGGCCCGGTGGCTCTGCCGGCGGACGGCCTGACCAGCAAGCTCGACCTGACCCGCATCGGCACTCGCGCCAACGCCAGCGGCGAAGTCTTCTGCCGGGTGCGCTACGCGGCGCTGGATGACCACCGCGCCATCAGCGAGGCCACCGCCGGTCGCCTGGTGTTGCCGCCGAGCGCCCAGGCACCGCGTGCGCTGCGTTTCGTGTGGTCCGGTGACACCGTCGGCCAGGGCTGGGGCATCAACCCGGACTTCGGTGGCCTGCGCCTCTACGAGACCATGCGCCAGGTCAAGCCGGACTTCTTCCTGCACTCCGGCGATACCATCTACGCCGATGGCCCGCTCGAGGAGAGCGTCACCCAGCACGATGGCAGCCTGTGGCGCAATATCGTCACGCCCGCCAAGTCCAAGGTGGCAGAAACGCTGGACGAGTATCGTGGCCAGTACGCCTACAACCTGATGGACGAGAACCTGCGCCGCTTCAATGCCGAAGTGCCGATGTTCGCCCAGTGGGACGACCACGAGACCACCAACAACTGGTACCCGGGCGAGATTCTCGAGGATGATCGCTACACCGAGAAGAATCTCGACGTGCTGTCCGCCAATGCGCGTCGCGCCTTTCTCGAGAACATGCCGCTGCGCACCGGCCCAGCCGCGCCGGAGCGCATCCACCGCAACTTCAGCTTCGGGCCGGGGCTCGAGATGTTCATGCTCGACATGCGCAGCTTCCGCGGTGCCAATTCCGCCAACCGCCAGACGGGGCGTGGTCCACAGACCGACTTCCTGGGTCGCGATCAGCTGGCATGGCTCAAGCAGTCGCTCAAGGCCAGCACGGCCACCTGGAAGGTCATCGCCTCCGACATGCCCATCGGGCTGCTGGTGCGTGACGGCGACAATTTCGAGAACGGCGCCAACGGCGATGGCGAGGCACTGGGGCGCGAGCAGGAGATTGCCGAACTGCTCAAGTTCGTGCGCGATCACGACATCCAGAATCTGGTCTGGCTGACCGCCGATGTGCACTACACCGCCGCGCACCACTACTCGCCCGAGCGCGCCGTCTTCAAAGACTTCACGCCGTTCTGGGAATTCGTCAGCGGCCCGATCCACGCCGGCACCTTCGGTCCCGGCGAGCTGGACAACACCTTCGGGCCGAGACTCGAATTCGTGAAGGCACCGCCTGAGGGGCGGGCCAACATGTCGCCCAGCGAGGGCTTCCAGTTCTTCGGCCAGGTGGATCTCGATCCCGAGAGCGAAGCGCTGACCGTGACGCTGAAGGACATCCACGGCGCCTCGCTCTACCAGCAGGTGCTGACCCCCGCCGCCAGCGTCTGACAGCGGTGTCGGTTTCTGGCACTCGCTTCTGATGTCGGCATATGGCATTCGCTACTGACTATCGACTTCTGACACCGACTTCCGATACCAGCTTCTGACAACGACAACGCCCCGCCTCCTGCTGTCGATCGACACGCAAGAGGCGGGGCGTTCTGGTCATGGCGACAGGTCGACAGCCACTACTGGGCTATGTCTGCACGAATCAGACAATTGCAGAAAAATGTCAGACAAATTGTCAATGGTGAGGGTCCGGCATTTCTTTGACACTGATCGGCACGCTAGATGTCGGTCGCTGACAGCGTGTCTCGTGGTACCGCGCGCCAACGGTGAGGCATGGTCTGCAGACGATGGGCAGCTGAGCAAGCAGGCCTCCGAGCCCTGTTGTTCAACAAGGATAATGCCATGAACGCCCTCACCCTGAGCTCCTTCGTGTTCTTCACGGGGCTGGTCGCCGTGATCACCTGGTGGCTGACCCGTCGTGACGACCATCAACATTCCACCGGCTATTTCCTCGCCGGGCGCAGTCTGACCTTCCCGATCATCGCAGGCTCTCTGCTGATGACCAATCTGTCCACCGAGCAGATGGTGGGCCTCAACGGCGCCGCCTTCACCGATGGCCTCTCCGTGATGGCCTGGGAAGTGGTGGCCGTGGTCTCGCTGGTCGCGATGGCCATGTTCTTCCTGCCACGCTTCCTCAAGAGCGGCATCACCACCCTGCCGGAACTGCTGGCACTGCGTTTCGATCGCACCACCCAGCTGCTGGCCAACCTGATCTTCATGCTGGCCTACGCCATCATTCTGCTGCCCAGCATTCTCTACTCCGGCGCACTCGGCCTGATGGGCGTGCTCGACCTGCGCGCCCTGACCGGCATCGACTCGCAGATGGTGCTGCTGACCGGCACCGTGATCGCCGTCGGCATCGCCGGTGCCATCTATGCCCTCTTCGGTGGCCTGCGCTCCATCGCCATCTCCGACACCCTGAACGGCATCGGCCTGCTGATCGGCGGCATGATCATCGTCTACTTCGGGCTGGACCGTGTCGGCGACGGCAATGGCATTCTCGCCGGCTGGGAGACGCTCAAGGAGACCCACCCGGAGAAGCTCAATTCGCTGGGCGGTGATGGCCAGTCAGTGCCGGTCTCGACCCTGTTCACCGGGGTGCTGCTGCTCAACATGTTCTACTGGTGTACCAACCAGCAGATCATCCAGCGCACCTTCGCCGCCAAGACCCTCGCCGAGGGCCAGAAGGGCGTGCTGCTGACCGGTGCCCTCAAGCTGCTGGGCCCGCTGTATCTGGTGCTGCCGGGCATCATCGCCTTCCAGCTCTACGCCGGTGACGGCATCAAGGCCGACGCCGCCTATGGCCGGCTGGTCTTCGATGTGCTGCCTGCGCCGCTGACCGGCTTCTTCGCCGCGGCGATGGTCGGCGCGATCCTGTCGTCCTTCAACTCGGCGCTCAACTCCACCGCCACCCTGTTCAGCCTCGATGTCTACAAGGCGCGCCTCAAGCCACAGGCCAGCGATGAAGAAGTGGTCAAGGCCTCCAAGTGGGCCGGCTGGATCATGGCCGCCGCCGCGATGGCCATCGCGCCGCTGCTGGCGACCCAGGAAAGCCTGTTCGTCTACGTGCAGAAGGTGAACTCCATCTACTACATCCCGCTGCTGGCGGTGATCGTGGTGGGACTGATGTCCAAGCGCGTGCCGGCCATCGCCGCCAACCTGGCGCTGGTGCTCGGCTGCGCGGTCATCGGCCTGTTCTACTTCGTGCCGACGCTTTCCGAGCTGGTCGATCGGGTGCACAACTTCCACTTCATCGCCATCGTGCTGGTGCTGTTGATCGCCATGATGCTGGTGATCGGCAAGCTGTCACCGCGCGCCGAACCCTGGATCCAGCAGGACGTCGGTGCCATCGACATGACGCCCTGGGCCGGCACGCGTATCGCCAGCATCATTCTGCTGGTGCTGGTGATGGCGATCTATCTGGCCTTCGCCGGCTGATCGCCCCACTCGCCCAGCGCGACTGCACGCCACTTGTCATTGTCATCGCCATGACCTCACGACATGAGCGTATGACATGAGTGCAAGACATGAGCACGCCAGCGCCCCGTCATCTTCACCGATGGCGGGGCGCTGGCGTCTCTGATTGGGCATGAAGGATGACCCGCAATGCGCGGCGAAAGCCGCGACAAGCGTCTTTTTACGACACTGCGATCAAGGCCTGATACCAGAGACTGAGAAGCAATGACCGCCTGTTCATTCTCAACGCTCAATCGACGCCAGCTGCACCTCAAAACCAACGTATGTTCTACAAATGGCGGATAGCGAGAAATCGGGAGATACCTACACTATCGCCAGTCTTGCCGTGTATGTTACCGGTGAGTCTCTTCATGGACGATGACACAGCTTGCTGTGTGCATTGCATCGCCACGGCTGGATCGGCGTCGAATCGCCACCCGGGTCACCTGCCCACTGCCTCATGATTCGCCGCCGCACGCCTAAAGGAATCCTCCCCCATGCATGCCCTGACACTTGTTTCTTTCGTGTTCTTTACCAGCCTGGTCGCTGCCTTGACCTGGTGGTGGACACACCGCGATGACACTTCGCATTCCACCGGTTATTTCCTCGCCGGACGCAGCCTGACCTTCCCGCTGATCGCGGGGTCCCTGTTGATGACCAACCTGTCCACCGAACAGATGGTCGGCCTGAATGGCGCCGCCTTCACCGATGGCCTGTCGGTGATGGCCTGGGAGGTCATGGCGGTACTGGCCATGGTGGTGATGGCGATGTTCTTCCTGCCACGCTTCCTCAAGAGTGGCATCACCACCCTGCCCGAGCTGCTGGCCCTGCGCTATGGCCGCAGCACCGAGCTGATCACCAACCTGATCTTCCTGTTCGCCTACGCGGTGATCCTGCTGCCGATCATCCTCTACTCCGGTGCCATCGGCCTGCAGGGCATGCTGGATCTGCCCTCGCTGACCGGCATCAGTTCGCCCAATGCGCTGCTGTGGATGACCATCTGGGTGGTCGGCATCATCGGTGCCATCTATGCCCTGTTCGGCGGCATGCGCTCCATCGCCATTTCCGACACCTTGAACGGCGTGGGCCTGTTGATCGGCGGCATGCTGATCGTCTATTTCGGCCTCGATGCCGTCAGTGATGGCCAGGGCGTGATGGCCGGCTGGGATACGCTGACCGCCGCCAATCCGGAGAAATTCAACTCCATGGGCGGTGAAGACCAGTCGGTGCCCTTCTCGACCCTGTTCACCGGCGTGATGATCATCAACTTCTTCTACTGGTGTACCAACCAGCAGATCATCCAGCGCACCTTCGCCGCCAAGACCCTCGCCGAGGGCCAGAAAGGCGTGCTGCTGACCGGTGCCCTCAAGCTGCTGGGCCCGCTGTATCTGGTGATTCCCGGCATCATCGCCTATCACCTTTATGCCTCTTCCGGCGTCAAGGCCGACAGCGCCTACGGCCAGCTGGTCTTCGATGTGCTGCCCGCGCCGCTGACCGGTTTCTTCGCCGCGGCGATGGTCGGTGCGATCCTGTCGTCCTTCAATTCGGCGCTGAACGCCACCACCACGCTGTTCTCCACCGGCATCTACAAGGCGCATCTGCGTCGTGATGCCAGCGACGAGGAAGTGGTCAAGGTCTCCAAGGGCTTCGGCTGGGTGCTGGCGATCGCCTCCATGACCCTCGCGCCGCTGCTGGCCGGTCAGGAGAGCCTGTTCGGTTACCTGCAGAAGATGAATGCCATCTACTTCATCCCGATCTTCGCCGTGGTGCTGATGGGCCTGCTGACGCGTCGCGTGCCGACCATCGCCGCCAACCTGGCACTGCTGATCGGTTGCAGCGTGATCGGGGTGGTCTACTTCGTGCCAGCCTTCTCCGGTGTGCTCGACGTGATCCACGAGTTCCACTTCGTCGGCCTGGTTTTCGTGCTGCTGATCGCGATGATGCTGATCATCGGCAAGCTGGCACCGCGTGACGAGCCGTGGATCCAGCAGGATGTCGGCGCCATCGACATGACGCCCTGGAAAGGCGCCAAGGTCTGCGCGCTGCTGCTGGTCGTGCTGGTGATCGCCATCTATCTGGCCTTCATCTGACGCCTGAAAGTCGCCGCTTCAAAACGACGAATCGTCATCAAATGAGCATCACGCCCCGCGTTGCCCTCTCGGACACGCGGGGCGTGTGCATTTCAGGCATGCTGGACTGCATGTTCCCTGAAGAGGTCGCCCATGCCCTGCTTACCCCATCGCCAGCTCAAGGGGCTGTTCTCTCCCCCACTGAAGGCTCCTGTGGCGCTCAAGGTGATGGGCATCGCCCTGCTGCTTTCCAGTCTGGCCACCGCCAGCCCGAGCCAGGCCGCCGAGCGCTGGCAGCGGGCCGATGTACTGACGGACAGCTTCATGGAAGTGGCGCTCAAGCGTGAATACCAACCCGGCAGCAGCGCCTCGCTGGTGCGCTGGCAGGCACCCATCAAGGTGCGGGTCGATTCGCAGCTGGGCAACTCGCGCATGCAGCGCCAGATGAGCGAGGTCCAGTTTCGTCATCTGTCCGCCATCACCGGGCAGCCGCTGAGTTTCGTGTCCTCCGCCGGAAAGGCCAACCTGCGCATCGCCTTCATCGCCCGGGACCACATGACGCGCGAGGCCACCGCCTACGTCGGCAAGCAGCAGGCCGCCACCCCGGGCATGCGCAAGGCACTGCGTGAAGGCGTGTGCCTGACGCTGTTCAAGACCGGGCCGGATCACGCCATCGCCAGCGGCCTGATCCTGATTCCCGCGGACTATGCCCGCCAGAAGGCGCGTCTGGTGGACTGCGTCGTCGAGGAGAGCGCCCAGCTGATGGGGCTGCCCAATGATTCGGATAAAGTTTTCCCCTCAATCTTCAGTGACGTCACGGTGGATACCTGGCTGAGCCCGCTGGATTATGTGCTGCTCAAGATGCTGTATGCCCCGGAACTTTCCCCCGGCATGTCAGCCGCACAAGTCCGCGCTGCGCTGCCTGCGGTCATCCAGCGCCTTGCCGAACAGGGCGAGCTGTCACACGCCATCCGCCGCGTGCGCCAGGGCAGTCTGCGGGAATGGGCGGGAGACTAGGCTCGCCGTGAACACAATCCTGGGCATGGAGTTGGAACCCCTGAGCGGAGCACAGGCATAATCAGGTCAGGCGCGCCGGGCGCCGACATCCGACGGAGCTGCGCCTTCATGCCACTATCTTCTCCCGCTGCCGACCGGGCACGCCTGCCGCTGGCCGTCACGCTGCTGTCGCTGTGTCAGGCCTTGCTGGTCAGCGGCAACATCCTGCTGATCGCAGTCTCACCGCTGATCGGTGCCCAGCTGGCCTCGAGCAGCTGGTCGACCGCGCCGGTCGCCACCCAGTGGCTGGGCCTGATGTGTGCCACCATTCCCGCCTCGCTGATCACTGCCCGTCTCGGGCGGCGGCGCGGCTTCGTGCTCGGCAATCTGTGCGGGTTGGCTGGCGCGGGGCTGGCCGTGCTGGCGCTGCATCTGCAGCATTTCGGATTGTTCCTGCTTGCCACCTGGCTGGTGGGCATCGGTATCGGCTTCGGACAGCTGTATCGCTTCGCCGCGATGGAGGCTGCCCCGGAGGAGCAACGTGAGCGCGCCATCGGGCTGGTGATGGGCGGTGGCGTGCTGGCGGCCTTCTTCGGGCCCTGGCTTGCACGCACCAGTCATGCATTGGCCGACACACCCTTCCTGGGCAGCTTCATCGGGCTGGGAGCGCTCTATCTGCTGGCGCTGTTGCTGCTGGCCTTCATCCGCCTGCCCCGTGAAGGCAACGCCCTGTCAGCCGACGATGATGCAGTGGCGCCGGCACGCCCATTGGGCGTGATCCTGCGTCAACCGACCTTCCTGCTGGCCGTGCTCAGCGCGATGGTCGGCTATGGGGTGATGAATCTGGCGATGACGGCCACACCGCTGGCCATGGCCCATGCCGGGCACGGCTTCGATCATGTCGCTACCACCATTCAATGGCATGTGGTCGCCATGTTCCTGCCGTCCTTCTTCACCGGGCGGCTGGTCGCCCGCTTCGGGGCGGGCACCATGATCGTGACCGGCTGCGGCTTTCTGCTGGCAAGCCTTGCCACCGCGCAGCTGCTGGCCGCCGACTACCTGACGGGAACCCAGGGGTTCTTCCTCGGTCTCATCCTGCTCGGCATCGGCTGGAACTTCACCTTCCTGCCCGCCACCACGCTGCTGACCCGCTGCCATCGCCCCAACGAGAAGGCCCGCACCCAGGCCGCCAACGAGTTCCTCGTCTTCACCACCGGGGCGGTGACGGCGCTGCTGGCCGGCCCTCTGGTCAGTACGCTGGGCTGGGCGCTGCTCAACCTGCTGCTGATCCCCGCCTGCCTGCTGCCCATCGCACTGCTGGCGTGGCGTCAGCTTGCCTTGCGCGCCGATCGCCCGCAGATAGAGGGATGATGGCGAGCCGTGCGGCGCACGCTGACAAGTCCCGGCCATCACCCAGCTCATCATCAGCTGCCAGGACGCCATCACGTCGCGCCGCCTCGCCCCCACTGACAGGGAATGCCTGATGTTCAACACCATGACCCGCAACGCCCGCCAGCTTGCCCGCGATGTGGGCCGCGAAGCACATGACCTGCTGGAGCGCGGTCTCGACCGCCAGCTGCGGCTCGCCGTCACCGGCCTGTCCGGTGCCGGCAAGACCGCCTTTCTCGTCTCGCTGATCGAGCAGTTGCGCCATGCCGGACTCGGTGCGCGCCTGGAACTGCTGCCTGCTGCACGCGATGGCCGCCTGCTCGGCGCGGAACGCGTCAGTCAGCCGGACCTTTCCATCCCGCGCTTCCCGCTGGAAGCCGGCTTGCGCTCGCTGTCCGGCCAGCATTCGCCGCATGGCCCCGAATGGCCGACGCCGACCCGCAGCATCAGCGAGCTGCGTCTCAAGATCGGCTTTCGCCCCACCTCGCGCGCCGCGCGCATGCTCGACAGCCAGCGCGCCACCCTGACGCTGGACCTGATCGACTACCCCGGCGAATGGCTGCTGGACCTGCCGATGCTGGAGCAGGACTTCAGCGGCTGGAGCAGCGAGTGCGAGACCCAGCTGGCCGACGGGCGTGGCGACTGGGCACACGACTGGATGGCGGCCATCGAGGGCCTGACACCGGACAGCGAGGTGGATGAAGACCGCCTCGCCGAGATCGCGAGCCTCTATACCGACTATCTGCACGCCGCGCGCCGCAAGGGTGGCTTCGTCGACCTGACACCGGGCCGTTTCCTGCTGCCCGGCGAGCTGGACGAAGCGCCGGTGCTGCAGTTCTTCCCGCTGCCGGGGCTCGGTGACTGGGCACCCGACGCGCTGGCCGCGCTGCCGGAAGCCAGCCTGTATCGCACCCTCGCACGCCGCTTCGATCACTATCGCCGCCGCGTGGTGCGCCCCTTCTATCACGACCACTTCCGGCGCTTTGACCGCCAGATCGTGCTGATCGACGTGCTGGGCGCGCTGAATGCCGGCCCGGCGCCTTTCCGCGACCTGAGCCGTGCGCTTGACAAGCTGTTCGACAGCTTCGCCTACGGCCGCCGTCACCTGCTGGCGCGCCTGATGGACCGCCGCATCGACCGCCTGGCCATCGCCGCCACCAAGGCCGACCACGTCACGCCAGAGCAGCATGGCGCGATGCGCGACCTGCTCGAGCAGCTGCTGGCGGACCCGCTCAAGCGCCTGCGCTATCGCGACGTGCCGCTCAAGGCCTTCACCATCGCCGCCATCCGTGCCAGCGAGGCGCGTGAGGTGGTCGAGAATGGTCAGCGTCATCCGGCGCTGGCGGGACAACTGCTCGGCGAGCACGAGGGGGCGAGCGACTTGGACACGCAAGGCGCCGGCCGCGAGTCCGTGCTGCTGTTCCCGGGCGAGGTGCCGTCACGGCTGCCCGACCCGAATTTCTGGGCCGAAAGCCGCTTCGACTTCCCCCACTTCGCGCCGCCGAAGATCGATGGCAATGCGCCACCTCACATTCGCATGGACGCCGTGCTCGACTGGCTGCTGGGAGACCACCTGAAATGACCACCGAATCCCGCCATCCGCGCCCGGGCAAACGCTTCACGAGCCCCAATTCGGCGCAGGCCGATGCCGCCTCGACCGCCTATGCCGAGCGCCCCACCGAGAGCGCATCAGAGAGCGCGGCAGAGGCCCTGCGCGGTGCGCGTCACTTCTCGCCGGAGATGGAAAGCCAGCCCCTGGCGGCGGCCGAGCCGGAACCCGCCACGCCGGGACTGGATGCGACGCTGAGCGCCCGGCCACGTCACCGTGGCCTCAAATGGCTGCTGCTCGGCACCCTGACCCTCGGGGGTGTCGAAGCCGGTCATGCGCTCTATCAGGCGGCCATGGGCGGCGACCTGATCGCCGGTGCCTGGGGCCTGCTGGGCCTTGGCGCCATCGGACTCGGCGCCCGCGCGCTGGGCAAGGAGCTCTTCAGGCTGCGTCACCTGCGCAAGCACGTCGCGCTGCGCGCCGAGCTGGAAGAACATCAGCAGGATGACTTTGGCCAGGAGAGCTTTGGTCAAAGGGGTTTTGGTCAGAAAAGCTTTGGCCAACGCGGTGATGCGCTGTCCACGCCTGACGAGGACGCGGGCAAGGCAGGCGGCAAAGCCGGCAGCCAGCAGGAAGACCTGCTCGAACAGCTGCGTCGCCAGATGAAGCTCGGCGATGATGATGCCGGCGTGCGCGCCTGGCGCGCCGCCTGTGAAGCGCATCACTCCCCGTCGGAGCGCCGCGAGCTGTTCGCCTTCCACGTACTGGGGCCGCGGGACCGTGAGGCGCGGCGTCTGATCTCGCGCATGAGTGGCGAGACGGCGGTGATGGTGGCGGTCTCGCCGCTGACCTGGGTCGACATGAGTCTGGTGGCCTGGCGCGGGCTGCGCATGATGGAGCGCCTGTCGCGCCTCTACGGGCTGGAGCTGGGCTATGCCAGCCGCCTGCGGCTGTTCAAGGAGGTACTGGCCTCGATGGCCTTCGCCGGTGCCAGCGAACTGGCCGCCGAGGCCAGCATGGACCTGCTGTCGATGAATCTGGCCGGCCGGCTCTCCACCAAGGCCGGTCAGGGGCTGGGCAGTGGCCTGATGAACGCACGTCTCGGCCTGCGAGCCATGCGCCTGCTGCGCCCCATCCCCTTCCATGCCGAGGAGGTGCCGCGCATCGGTGAGCTGCGCGCGGAGCTGTTCTCGCGCATGCGCAAGGCCGACAAGGGCGAGGACGACGCAGCCTGAGCAGGCCGCGACCTCCCCTGCCACTACCTCGAAAACAAGACGCGCGCCTCTGATAGCTGGCCATTCGGGCCTTCAGGGCGCGCGTCTTTCGTGAGTCATCTCACCTTCGATGGTTTCAGCCTTCGCTGGCGATGCCGGCCTCCAGCCACTTCATCACGCACAGTGCCTCATGGGGCGAGGTCGGATTGCCACCCTGGCCGCGAATGCAGTCGCGCAGCCCCGCATACCAGGCCGGATAGTCGCCATCGCGGCCCTGATGGGTGCCGCCCACCAGCACCTGCTCGCCTTCGGCGCCGTCCGGGTCGGCCTCCAGCACGGTCAGCATTCCGGGACGCGCATCCCGCCCCCACTGGCGCGCCTGGCGCTCCTGCGGGTCACGCGAGGGCCAGTCACCGGCCTTGAGACAATCTTCCTGAGGGTCGAGCCCGAACACCACATAGCTGCCACGGGTGCCGTGCGCGGCGAAGCGTGCCGTCGGCGCCGCCGTCAGTGCACTGGCGTGCAGCTCCACCACCAGACCGGGGTGCCTTGGATGGTGGGCGTAATCGAGCACGGCGTGGAAGAAATCATCGGTCACCGCGCCTTCGCGCTGGGCGCGACGCGTGAGCTGGATGGCGGCTGGTTCGCCGAACAGGCACAGCGCCTGATCCAGCAGGTGCGGGCCGAGGTCATACCACAGGCCGCTGCCGGGCAGTGCCTGCTCACGCCAGCGGTTCGGCACCGTCGGGCGGAAGCGGTCGAAGTGGGATTCCAGATGCGCGATGCGCCCCAGCGTGCCGTCGTTGATCAATTCCGCCAGCGTCAGGAAGTCGGCATCGAAGCGCCGATTGTGAAATACCGCCAGCACCCGTCCGGCCTGCTCGGCCTGCCGGGTCAGGGCCTCGCCTTCTTCAAGCGTCACCGTGAAGGGCTTGTCGACGACCACATGCTTGCCTGCCGCCAGCGCCGCAGAGGCCAGCGGGGCATGGGTCTCGTTGGGCGTCGCGATGATGATCAAATCGATATCATCGCGCGCAAGCAAGGCCTCCGGGGTGGCCTCCACCTCCAGTTGTGGGCGCTCGGCCCTGACGACCTCGGGCCGCGAGGTGGACAGCGCCACCAGCGCCAGCCCGTCCGTGGCCTCGATCAAGGGTGCGTGGAAGGTGCGCACCGCCATGCCATAACCGATCAGCCCGACCCGGATCGCGCTCTCGGAGGGGAAGGCGGCGCCGTGCCATGCGGCGGTGTCGCTATGATCATCAGTGGCGGGGTGGGCTATGCGGCTCATCGGGCATCCTTGTCGTTGACGCAATCTTGAGGGAGTCGTGTCTGGCAGCGCCATCCTAGCAAGGCTCCCGTGCCACAGACAGAGATGACAGCCGCCTTTAATGCTTGTCCATCGCAGACTTCATCCCGCGAGCGAGTCGCCGCGTAATGCCCGCCATCGAACAGCAGTCCCCTTGAAGTCACGTGGCTCAGCCCGCAGACCTTGCTGTACCAGGAGGGGCGTGGCTGTGAGTGGGAAGGTCACTCGCCAGCCGCCTCGCCATTTGATTCGCGAAGGAGCAGACAGCATGCGCAAGACGCTCATCATAGGTGCCAACGGCAAGATCGGTCGTCAACTCTGCGAGAAGGCTCAGGCCGCCGGCGAACCCGTCGTGGCGATGATCCGCTCGACCGATCAGCAGAGCTGGTTCCATGAACGCAGCATCCCGACGGTTCTGGGCGACCTGGAAGGCGAGATGCGCCAGGCCTTCTATGGCTGCGATCAGGCGGTGTTCGTCGCGGGCTCCGGCCCGAATACCGGCCCGGACAAGACACTGACCATCGACCTGCATGGTGCGATGCGCACCGCGGAGCTGGCTGCCGAATTCGGGCTGTCGCGCGTGATCCAGGTCAGCTCGATCCGCTCCGAGACACCGCTGGCCGGTCCGGCGGCGATGCGCCCCTACTTCGCGGCCAAGAAGGCCGCTGACCTGTGCCTCGCCGAGAGTGGCCTGCGTCACGTCATCGTCAAGCCCGGCCGTCTCACCAACGAGAGCGGCAGCGGCAAGCTGACCCAGAACGCCGATGACTCCGACGAGATGCAGGTCTCGCGGGCCAATGTCGCCGAGTTCCTGCTCGGACTGATCAAGGCCCGCGAGATCGGCGGCCGTTATCGCAAGGCGCCCATCTTCACCCTGTTCGACGGTGATACGCCGGTTTCGGGTCTGCTGAACGCCACGACGACCGCCGACTGAGTGCACGTCCGAGCCTGTGGCAAAGTGCACCGGCAGGCCGCTTTCGCCAGGCTTGCCCGCGGTTGACCTAGCGCTCATCCACGCCTGCGCGCAGCCCGCGCGGGCGTTGGGCCATCTGGTAGCTTTCCCCCCATGCTCCATGTCCGTATAGTGAGCCACTGACCCCGCCAACAGAACTTCCGAAATGCTGCAGAACAATTCGCTGCTGGCGCAGCTGAAAGATCAAATCCGCCAGGAAATTCCCCGTGTCACGGGGGTGATCAAAGGCACCGACAAGGGCTTCGGCTTCCTCGAATGCGAGGACGGCGAGTCTTACTTCGTGCCGCCACCCGCCATGAAGCAGGTACTGCACGGCGATACCGTCGAAGCGACCGTCAAGGTGGAAGGTGAGAAGAAGTCCGTACAGCCGGAAGTGCTGATTGAGACGGGTGTCGATCGCTTCGTCGCTCGTGTCGGCAAGCGTGATGGCCGCCTGAACGTGATGCCGGATCATCCCTCCATCAACACGCGCATGAAAGCGCGCGTGAAGCGTGGCATCAATGAGGAAGCCCTCAATGATGGCGACTGGGTCGTGGCACGTCTGCTGCGTCACCCGATGCGCAAGGACGACCGCAGCTTCTTCGCCCAGATCGAGGAAGTCATCGCCACCGTGGACAACCCGCGTGTGCCGTGGCGCGTCACCCTGGCACGTCACGCGCTGGAACAGGCCTCTCCGGAGGGCGGCACTGACTGGCCGCTGCTCGAGGAAGGCCTGACTCGCGAAGACATGACCCACGTGCCCTTCTTCACCATCGATGGTGAGAAGACGCGTGACATGGATGACGCCCTGCACATCGTCGAGCGCCCGGAAGGCGGCTGGACCCTGAGCATCGCCATCGCGGACCCGACCGCCTACGTGCCGGAAGGCAGCCGTGTCGACGAAGAGGCGCGCACGCGCTCCTTCACCGTCTACCTGCCGAGCCAGAACGTCACCATGCTGCCGGAAATCCTGGCCGACGACCTGTGCTCGCTGAAGGAAGGTGAAGACCGTCCGACGCTGATGTGCATCGTCGACATCGATACCGATGGCGTGATCGGCGAGCCGAAGTTCTTCGCGGCCACCATGCGCTCCCACCACCGCCTGACCTACGACAACGTCTCCGACTGGATCGAAGGCCAGGAAGGCAGCTGGAAGCCGGAAACCGAAGAGCTGGCCGAAGGTCTGCGTCAGCTGGAAGCCTTCACTCAGGCGCGTATCGCCTGGCGTGCACGCAACTCCCAGGTCTTCCGCGAGCGTCCGGACTTCGAGTTCGAGCTGGATGAGGAAGGCAACGTGCTCAACGTACGTGCCGACCACCGCCGCATCAGCAATCGCATGATCGAAGAATCCATGATCACCGCGAACCTGAGCTGCGCACGTCTGCTCTCCAAGCACATCGGTCACGGTATCTTCAACGTGCACCAGGGCTTCGCACCGGAGAAGTACGACGACACCATCGAGTTCCTGGCTGGCCAGAACATCACCGCCACGCCGGAACAGCTGGGCAGCCTGGAAGGCTACCGCCTGATCCGTCAGGAGCTGGACAGCCGCGAAGACACCTGGCTGGACGTGCGCATGCGTCGCTTCCAGGGTTACACCGTGATGTCCGCTCAGCCGGGACCGCACTTCGGTCTGGGTCTGGAAGCCTACGCGACCTGGACCTCGCCGATCCGCAAGTACGGCGACATGGTCAACCACCGCTTGATCAAGCGCGTGATTCTCGGCCAGGACGTGCCGGCGGAAGCCACCGAGCAGCTGACCGAGCACCTCAGCGAACGTCGTCGTCTCAACCGCATGGCCGAGCGCGATGTGAAGGACTGGCTCTACGTGCGCTACCTGACCAAGGCCGCCGAAGAACAGCAGGTCTTCACTGGCGAGATCATCGACATCCGTCGTGGCGGCATGCGCGTGCGTCTGGAAGAGAATGGCGCCAGCGTCTTCATTCCGGCACCGCTGATCCACAGCGATCGCAAGAAGGTCGCGATCGATGACAAGGAAGGCCGCGTGCGCATCGAAGACGAGCTGCGTTACTCACTGGGCGACATCATCAAGGTCTCCTTGACCGAAGCCCGTGAAGAGCGTCGTTCACTGGTAGGTCGTCCGGCCGAATAAGCCGCGACCCACCACTGCCGTATGTAACTGCCTTGTCATCACGGGCAATTGCCACGGCCATCTACGCCCCGGAGCGCTCTGCGCCCGGGGCGTTTTTCGTTCTTGTGCATTACGTATACGTATCGTGTGCCAAGCGTGAGAAATTGTAATTTTGTGAAACATAAGCTCACGCTATACTCCTCACATCGACACACGACATCTGCTTTCACTGCTGCAGCGTTACTGGATTGACCCAAGCGCGAATGACTGAAGCCTGTCCCTGATGAAGTTCGTCCATGCGAGGACCCGGAAATGAAAACTCATCGCTCCACTGCAGCGACTTCACTGCGTCACCTGGCCGAGCATGCCGCCATCGTTCGTCACCCGGCCATGAGCTACGCCCGTGTCGACTCCGCAGCAGACAGCAGCTCAGGCAGAAGCTCGGATGGCAGCTCCACCTCTCCGGAGCGCCAGCGTGAGATTCAACGTGAAGCGATGGAACATGTCGCGATGCTGCTGGAACGTGATCGCCGCCGTACCCGCAACCGCCTGCTGCTGGCCGCCGGCCTGCTGCTGAGCCTTGTGCTGCTCGCCAGCCAGCGCCCAGCCGAGCCGGAAGCCGCCTTCTCGCAGGAGCTTGGCCAGGCCATGCCCAGCGCCCTGCACCTGTCCCAGCATGGACTGGCGTGAAGACGCCCGATCTCCATCCATCAGGACAGATAACGATGCCAGGACCCCATGCAACACCAGGCACGGATGCCAGACATGACTGAGTCGATCCTCTGCTAGACCCTGCAATGCCCGCTCCGGCGACCCTCCCCCTGTCGCCCCCTGTATTCCTGTAGTGCACGCACTTGCCCTGTCCGGTGGCTCCGGACAGGGTCTTTTTTTGCCTGTCGTAGGGCTTCTCTTGCGCAGCGCTAGGCAGAGGCCAGCTGACGCGCTCCCTGCTGGAGCACGCCAGCATGGCGAAACGTCTTTCTTCCCTCCCCTCGCAGTGAACCTGATGCCAGGAGCCTGATGCCAAGAGCTTGATGACAAATGTCCGAGAGCGGGAGCGCATCGCACCAACATTGTTCCCTGTTGTCACACAGACCAGTCATCTCCTGATGTAACGTCATTGCCAGCCGCAGTGTGGAACATCGCGTGGCGAGGCGTCTCGTCACGCGCGACACCGCATATCATGCCTCGTGCCCTTGGTTTCACGTCGGGTTCCCCCCATGACTTGACCAGAGGCTCGTTCGTCAATGCCACTGGCTTGCTGGAATCTGCGTGCTCGATTGCGTCTTTCTCAAGCACCCGGGAGCACCCTGAAGCACGACAAGGCAGCCATGGCGGGCAGTGACGTCGGGATTCATCTTCATCGCGCACGACCGGTAAAGCGGTCTTGAGGAGTCCGTGTGCATATCGCTGACATGACCATGTTCCATGCCCCCTCCAGTGGCGGGGTCAGAACCTACCTGGAAGCCAAGCGACGACGTCTGCGGACGCGGCCCGATGTTCGTCACAGCCTGCTGGTCCCCGGCGAGACCACCAGTGTCAGTGATGACCTCTACAGCGTGCCGGCACCGCCCATTCCCTTCGGCAACGGCTATCGCTTCCCCCTGCGCCGAGGCGGCTGGGTCAGCACGCTGCTGGCACTGCAGCCGGATGTCATCGAGGCCGGCGACCCCTACGTCACGGCGTGGGCGGCACTCGATGCCGGTCGCAAGCTCGATGTCCCGGTGCTGGGCTTCTATCACTCGGACCTGCCGCGCCTGATCACCAATCGCCTGGGCGAGTGGTCAGGGGCCAACGTCGATCGCTACGTCAAACGCCTCTATCGCCACTTTGACCGCGTGCTGGCCCCCAGCCAGGTGATGGCCGACCGACTCGACCGACTTGGCGTCGACAATGTCCATATCCAGCCACTCGGTGTCGATCTTTCCACCTTCCACCCTGACTGCCGCGATGAGAGCCTGCGCCGCGAGCTTGGCCTGGAAGACCACGTGCGCCTGCTGGCCTTCGCCGGCCGCGGCTCACGCGAGAAGAATCTGGATGAGCTGCTGGAGGCCGCTCGCCTGCTCGGCCCCGACTACCATCTGCTGTTGATCGGCTCGGGCATGCCGCGGCATCTGCCCGACAATGTCAGCGTGACCGGGCATTTCTGCAGCAGCACCGAAGTGGCGCGCCTGGTGGCCTCGGTGGATGTGCTGCTGCATGCCGGCACCCAGGAAACCTTCGGTCTGGTGGTACTGGAAGCCATGGCCTGCGGCACGCCGGTGGTGGCGGTACGCGCCGGCGCGCTGGCGGAGAATGTGCCACTGGGCTGCGGTCAGCTGTGCAACCCACACTCGCCGCATGCCATGGCGCGTGCCGTGCAGGAAGTCTTCGCCAACGACCCCGCCGCACTGGGTCGTCAGGCGCGGCGGCATGTCGAGAAGCACCACGCCTGGGACCGTGTCGTGGATGGCTTGCTCGGGCATTATCACGCGGTCACCGGGACTCGCATGCAACCGGTACTCGAGGAGGTGACCCATGGCTGAATCGCCGGCTGCCAAGCAGCACTTTCTGCTGGTCCTGCATGATGTCGCGCCCGAGACATGGTCCGACTACCGGGACTTCGTCGCCGAGGTGGATGCTCTCTGCCAGGCACGCCTGAACCACCCCTGCCCAATCACCTGGCTGGTGGTGCCTGACTTCCATCATCGCAGCGCCCTGGAAGACGCTCCGGAATTCATCGCCCTGCTGGACTCTCGCCGCCAACAGGGGGACGAGCTTGCCCTGCATGGCTTCCATCACTGCGATGACGCGCCAGCCCCCCGCACCCCGCGCGATTACCTGATGCGCCGCGTGCTGACCTGGGAAGGCGAGTTCTACCCCCTCGATGAGGCCGAAGCCAGACGACGCCTGCGGGAAGGCGCCGCACTCTTCAAGCGCCTCGGCTGGCCATTGGACGGCTTCGTGGCCCCTGCCTGGCTGATGAGTGACGGCACTCGCGAGGCGCTGAAGTCCCTCGACTTCCGCTACACCAGCGATCCCCAGCATCTCTATCGACTGCCTGACTTCACGGTCATCGATGCGCCCGGACTCGTGTGGAGCGCACGCTCGGCGCCACGCCGCCTGATGTCGCAGTGGGTGACGCAGCGCAAGCTGAGCCGCGAGCAACAGGCGCCGGTATTGCGTCTGGGCCTGCATCCGGTCGACATGCGTCATGCGCGCTCGCGCCAGTATTGGCTGACGCTGGTCGAGCGCCTGCTCGATGAAGGGCGCCAGCCGATGACCAAGATCGGCTGGCTGACCCAGCAGGGACTGCTCACCCCCGCCACGTCTGACACGACGCAACTGAACTCGCACCAGGCGGCCCACAGTGCTGCCTGAGACCCACCCACCTGATGAGTCCCGTCGTATGGGCCTTGTGACAACCCGCTGCGGGAATCTGCCATGAATCGTGCCCTCTGGTTACTGGGTGCTGGCCTTGTGATGGTCATCGCGATACCGCTGGTACTGGGTGGCAGCGGACTGGGCGGCCAGTTGCGCCAGTTCCCCCTCGACACCTTCCTGTTGATGCTGGGCATGATCGTGATGTGCTGGAACCTGAACGCCGGCCGGTTGCGTCTGCTGCTGGCCGGGCGTGGCGGTCACCTGGGGCAACGGCGCGCCGTCGGCATGGTGATGGCGACCGAATTCGCCATCAGCGCCACCCCCGGCGGCAGTGGCGGCCCGCTTACCCTGATGGGGCTGCTGTCACGTCAGGGGGTGCGCCCGGCGCAGGCCACGGCGGTATTCGCGGTCGATCAGATCACCGACATGCTGTTCTTCCTCTCGGCGCTGGCCAGCATCGGGCTCTACGCCCTCTCGCATACCATCGACCTGCGCCTGGGGTGGATGCTGGCCGTGCCGGCGCTGTTGCTGATCATCGGCTTTGGCCTGCTGGCCGCGCTGGGCAAGCATCATCGGCGCCTGCTCAAGACCAGCGGACGCCTGCTGCGCTGGCTCAAGGTACGCCATCGCTCACGCGTCAAGCTGGCGCGGGGCCTGATCCACTTCCGCCATGCGCTGGTCGAGACACTCGCCCTGCCGCGCCTGACGCTGAGCCTGATCTTCCTGCTCTGCTGTGCCCATTGGCTGCTGCGCTACTCGATCCTCTATCTGGCCGTGTCCGGCCTGGGGCAGGACATCGACTGGAGCTGGACCTTCATCGTGCAGATGCTCTCGCTGGCAGCGGGCCAGCTGACGCTGCTGCCCGGCGGTGCCGGAGGCGCGGAACTGTCCTCCACTGCCCTGCTCAGCCCGATGATCGGCGCCGCCAGTGCCGCGGCGGCAGTAGTGATCTGGCGAGCAGTGACCTTCTATTTCTACCTGATCGCCGGCGCCCCGGTGTTCTTCGTGATGGCGGGACGCAGCATGCTGGGAAGCTTGCTCAAGCGTCGCTCGGCAGCCACATGACGGGGCGACCGAGCAGCGCTGCAGGCTTCATCATGAAAAATACTTGATCATCGCCATATGAATAAGATTTTGTTATGCTGGCAGGCGGCTTTATTGAACGGCCATACAATAACCACAGCTCAAGGTGATCTCACATGCCGCATCCTTCCCAGCGTCACCCGACTTCCGCCCGCATTCGCCGCCCGCTGGCCATGATGGGCGTGGTCGGCTCGCTGCTGGCCACCTCGACCTCAGCGGCACTCGCTGATGACAGGCCCCTGCGCAGCATCGACCCCGGCCATGGCACCGACAAGGTCGTGGTCGCCCACCGGGGTGCCTCGGGCTACCTGCCGGAGCACACCCTCGCGGCCAAGGCGATGGCCTACGCCCAGGGCGCCGACTTCCTCGAGCAGGATGTGGTGATGAGCAAGGATGACCAGCTGGTGGTACTGCACGACCGCTTCCTGGACCGCGTGACCAATGTCGCCGAGGTCTTCCCCGAGCGTGCGCGTGATGATGGCCGCTACTATGCCATCGACTTCACGCTGGACGAGCTGCGCCTGCTGTCGTTCAGCGAGGGCTTCACCGTCAAGGATGGCGAGCAGGTCGCCGACTACCCTGAGCGCTTCCCGCTGGGCAAGTCGCACTTCGGCCTGCACACCCTGAGTGAAGAGATCGAGATGATTCAGGGCCTGAATCACTCCACCGGACGCGATGTCGGCCTGTATGTGGAGATCAAGGCGCCCTGGTTCCACCAGTCGGAAGGCAATCAGGTCTCGCGAGCCGTGCTCGAGACCCTCAAGCAGTACGGCTACGTCGCGCAGGATGACAATGCCGTCGTGCAGGTCTTCGATCCCAATGGCCTCAAGCGCATTCACGACAAGCTGCAGCCCGAACTGGAGATGGACCTGCGTCTGGTGCAGCTGATGGGCGAGACCAGCTGGGACATGACCTTCCAGCCGGATGCGGAGGGCAAGCTTGAGCCCTACGACTATGACTGGATGTATCAGGAAGGCGGCATGCAGCGCATCGCCACCTACGCCGATGGCATCGGGCCGTGGAAGCCGATGGTGATCGAGGACAGCTCGACCCGGGACGACATCAAGGTCACACCAATGGTCGAGGAAGCCCATGCGCAGGGCCTAATCGTGATGCCCTACACCTTCCGCCTCGATGAAGGGCGCATCCCCGACTGGGCCAGCGATTACGACGACATGCTGCGCGCCTTCTTCGTCGACGCCGGGGTCGATGGTGTCTTCACTGACTACCCGGACCGCGCCGTGCAGTGGCTGAAGCAGCACGGTGATGCTCTGTAAGCAGCCCTTCAAGACAGGCAGCCCTTGGCAGGGGAACATCAAAAAGCCGGACTCCGTGAGGAGTCCGGCTTTCTCGTCCTGCCTGTTTCTCGTCCTGCCTGATCGTCAGCGCTCGCTGTCAGTTCACGATATCAGCATCGACACGTGATGAGCGCTGCCTTCATTGACCCGCTGCTTCGGCGGCCAGCCCCTTGAGCAGCCCGGCGATCTTGTCCAGCGGCAGCTTGCAGTCGCCCAGATCATGACGGTTGGCCATGTACTGCGGGTCATTCCACTCGATCACGCTGCCGCCCTCCACGGCGCGAATCAGCATCTTCTGCGGCAGGTCCAGGGCGGCCGCCCCGTTGCACTGCATCAACAGGGTGCCCACCTTGGGATTGCCGAAGATGACGGTATGCGTCGCGGGCAGCTCCATGCCCACCTTCTCGGCACCCGCCTCATGATCAATGACGCTGAACAGCGTCAGCCCCTTGGCCTTGAGCGCCGTCTCGAGACGCGCCTGGACGCTGGCGACATCATCACGACTGGTCACCGACTCGATGCCCTTGGCAGGCACCTGCATGCTCGCTGAAGCTTCAGGGGCGGAGGCTGCCGCCGCGCCGGAATCTGCACTGGCAGACAGCGGCATGCCAGCAGCCAACGGCAGGGACAGCAGCGCCAGCAGGCGCGCGGAGCGCGTAAGGGCGGGGAATGACTTGAGCATGGAACATCCTTATCAGTGAGTCGTGTTGCGCCGTGGGGCATCTGCACGTGTCGCTTGGTCAGGTGCCAATGAACAGTCATCAGATTAGCAACTGCTTGATATGAACGCACCTGCCCCGCCTGCATCAGCCGAAACACCTCGCCCCTCGCCTACGCCACCGGCCGCAGGTAGCCCCGCCGACATGCACTAGAGAGAGACTGGTGAGGGCCAGAAACGAAAAAAGGGCAGGCCCTGTGGGCCTGCCCTTTCGGTGACATGCGATCCGCTTGGCGCCGATCGCTGTCAGGAGATCAACGGCTTACCAGCCAGTGACTTCCTTGATGGCATCGCCGATCTGCGCGAGTGAACGCACAGTCTTGACGCCAGCTGCTTCCAGAGCCGCGAACTTCTCGTCGGCAGTACCCTTGCCGCCGGAGATGATGGCGCCTGCATGGCCCATGCGCTTGCCCGGAGGCGCAGTCACACCAGCGATGTAGGAGACGACCGGCTTGGTGACGTTCGCCTTGATGTAGGCAGCGGCTTCTTCTTCAGCAGAACCGCCGATCTCGCCGATCATGACGATGGCTTCGGTCTTCGGGTCCTTCTCGAACATCTCGAGGATGTCGATGAAGTTGGAACCCGGGATCGGGTCGCCGCCGATACCGACACAGCTGGACTGACCGAAACCGTGGTCAGTGGTCTGCTTGACGGCTTCGTAGGTCAGGGTGCCGGAACGAGACACGATACCGACCTTGCCCGGCTGGTGGATGTGACCCGGCATGATACCGATCTTGCACTCACCCGGAGTGATGACACCCGGGCAGTTCGGACCGATGACGCGCGCGCCCAGCTCGTCGCACTTGACCTTGACTTCCAGCATGTCGAGAGTCGGCACGCCTTCGGTGATGCAGACGATCAGCTTGATGCCTGCATTGGCCGCTTCAAGGATGGAATCCTTGCAGAACGGTGCCGGCACGTAGATGACGGACGCTTCAGCGCCAGTCTCGGCAACGGCTTCGGCGACGGTGTTGAACACCGGCAGGCCCAGGTGAGTCTGACCACCCTTGCCCGGCGTCACGCCACCGACCATCTTGGTGCCGTAGGCGATGGCTTGTTCAGAGTGGAAGGTACCCTGGCCGCCAGTGAAGCCCTGGCAGATCACCTTGGTGTTCTTGTCGATCAAAATGCTCATTACTTGCCCTCCGCAGCTTTGACAACCTGCTGCGCCGCGTCAGTCAGGCTGGTAGCAGCGATGATGTTCAGACCGCTTTCGGCCAGCTTCTTGGCGCCGAGTTCAGCGTTGTTACCTTCCAGACGCACCACGACCGGCACGTTGACACCGACCTGCTCGACGGCACCGATGATGCCTTCGGCGATCATGTCACAACGCACGATGCCGCCGAAGATGTTCACCAGAACAGCTTTGACGTTGTCGTCGGACAGGATGATCTTGAATGCTTCTGCAACGCGTTCCTTGGTAGCACCGCCACCCACGTCGAGGAAGTTGGCCGGCTTGCCGCCAGACAGGTTGACGATGTCCATGGTGCCCATCGCCAGGCCTGCGCCGTTGACCATGCAGCCGATGTTGCCGTCGAGGGCAACGTAGTTCAGTTCGAACTTGGCAGCATGCGCTTCACGCTCGTCTTCCTGAGACGGATCGTGCATCGCCTGCAGGTCCGGGTGACGGTAGACGGCGTTGGCGTCGATGTTGATCTTGCCGTCGAGGCAGTGGAGGTTGCCTTCGTCGGTGATGACCAGCGGGTTGATTTCCAGCAGCGCGAAATCCTTGTCGGCGAACATCTTCGCCAGACCCAGGAAGATCTTGGTGAACTGCTTGATCTGGGTCGGGTTCAGACCCAGCTTGAAGGCCAGTTCACGCGCCTGGTACGGCTGAGCGCCGACCAGCGGATCGATCTCGGCTTTCAGGATCTTTTCCGGCGTCTCTTCAGCAACCTTCTCGATTTCCACGCCGCCTTCGGTGGAAGCCATGAAGACGATGCGACGAGTGGTGCGGTCAACGACGGCGCCCAGGTACAGCTCTTCGGCGATGTCGGTGCAGTTCTCGACGAGAATCTTGGTGACCGGCTGACCGTTTTCGTCAGTCTGGTAGGTCACCAGGTTCTTGCCCAGCCACTGGGTCGCGAAGTCGGAAGCGGCTTGTGCGCTGTCGACCAGCTTGACGCCGCCAGCCTTGCCGCGGCCACCTGCGTGGACCTGTGCCTTGACGACCCACTTGTCGCCGCCAATCTTCTTGCACGCTTCAGCAGCGTCTTCCGGGGTGTCAACGGCAAAGCCCTTGGACACCGGCAGGCCATAGTCGGCAAAAAGTTGTTTTGCCTGATATTCGTGAAGGTTCATCGTGTCATGCCATTGGTTGCATTAGACTCGAACGGCAGTCGCAAGATGCCACTGCCACCGTTCGCCCCGGCCTGGCCGGGGCGACGCGTCTCTTGTTCGGAAGGACGCTTACTTGCGCTTCTTGCGGTTTGCGATGTGAATCGCATGCCCGTCAACGGCCAGCGCGGCTTCGTGCACGGCTTCCGACAGGGTCGGGTGAGCCGTGCAGATCAGTGCGAGGTCTTCGGCGCTTGCGCCGAACTCGAGGGCAGTCACACCCTGTGCGATCAGCTCACCGGCATGCTGGCCGATGATGTGAACGCCCAGGACGCGATCAGTCTCAGCGTCGGCAATGATCTTGGCCAGACCTTCAGTGGCATTGTTGGCCATGGCACGACCGCTTGCCGCGAACGGGAAGCTGCCGGTCTTGACTTCGATGCCTTCGGACTTGGCTTGCTGTTCGGTCTTGCCGACCCACGCCACTTCCGGGAAGGTGTAGATGATGCTCGGGATGGCGTCGTAGTTCATCTCGGCCTTGTGGCCGGCGATGATGTCGGCAACCATCACGCCCTCTTCAGAGGCCTTGTGCGCCAGCATCGGGCCACGCACCACGTCGCCGATGGCGTAGACGCCCGGCACGCTGGTCGCGCACTGGTCGTCGACGTGGATGAAGCCACGCTCGTCCAGATTGATGCCCACATCGCTGTCGAGCAGGCTCTGGGTGTACGGACGACGGCCGACCGCGACGATGATCTTGTCGAAGGTCTGTTCCTGTTCGCCGTTGGCGTCGGTGTACTTGACGACGACTTCGCTGTCCTTGATGTCGGAACCGGTCACACGGGCGCCGAGCTTGATGTTCAGACCCTGCTTCTTGAGCAGCTTCTGGGCTTCCTTGGCGACGGCCGCATCGACCATCGGCAGGAAGCTGTCGACCGCTTCCAGCACGGTGACTTCAGAACCGCAACGGCTCCACACGCTACCGAGCTCGAGACCGATGACACCGGCACCGATGACACCCAGACGCTTCGGCGCTTCGTCGAACTCGAGCGCGCCGGTGGAATCGACGATCAGACCTTCGGTCAGCGGCGTCGGCGGAATCTCGACCGGCACGGAACCGGACGCGATGACGATGTTCTCGGCTTCGTAGGTCGCCTTGCCACCGTCGTGATCGGTCACTTCGACCTGCTTGTTCGGCAGCACCTTGCCGGTACCTTCCAGCGCGGTGACACCGTTGGCCTTGAACAGACCGGAGATACCGCCGGTCAGGTTCTTCACGATCTGCGCCTTGCGCTCGATCATCTTGGCCACGTCGATCTCGACGCCGTCGGCCTTGATGCCCAGTTCGGCGAATTCATCACGCGCTTCGACGTACTTGTGCGAGGTTTCCAGCAATGCCTTGGACGGAATGCAGCCGACGTTCAGGCAGGTACCGCCGTGAACGACCTTGCCTTCCTTGTTGACCCACTTCTCGACGCAGGCGGTCTTCAGACCCAGCTGAGCAGCGCGGATAGCGGCAACATAGCCACCAGGGCCAGCGCCAATGACGATCACATCAAATTTATCGGCCATGTCTCTTCCTGTTGGTGCAGTTCGATTCGGGTTGGCAACCCGGCGCGTGGCAGTGCCACCCGCCGGGGCCGCTCACGCCCTCGAGATCCTCAAGGGCGTGAGACATTGCGGTCTCAGACGTCGAGCAGGAAACGAGCCGGATCTTCCAGCAGGTCCTTGATGGCGACGAGGAACTGGACTGCATCCTTGCCATCGATCATGCGGTGATCGTAGGACAGTGCCAGATACATCATCGGACGGATGACGACCTGACCGTTCACGGCCATCGGACGCTCCTGGATCTTGTGCATGCCCAGGATGGCGGTCTGCGGCGGATTCAGGATCGGGGTGGACATCAGGGAACCGAAGATGCCGCCGTTGGTGATCGTGAAGGTACCGCCTTGCATCTCATCGATGCCCAGCTTGCCGGCGCGGGCACGCTGACCGAAGTCGACGATGGTCTTTTCGACATCGGCGAGCTTCATGCTGTCGGTATCACGCAGCACCGGCACGACCAGACCGCGGTCGGAAGACACGGCCACACCGATGTCCTGGTAACCGTGGTAGACGATGTCGGTGCCGTCGATGGAGGCATTGACGTCCGGGAAGCGCTTGAGCGCTTCGGTGGCCGCCTTGACGAAGAAGCCCATGAAGCCGAGCTTGGTGTCGTGCACCTTCTGGAAGGTGTCCTTGTACTGCTTGCGCAGTTCCATCACCGCGCTCATGTCCACTTCGTTGTAAGTGGTGAGCATGGCGGCGGTCTGCTGGGCATTGACCAGACGCTTGGCGATGGTCTGGCGCATGCGGCTCATCGGCACGCGCTTCTCGGGACGTTCGCCCTCGAAGGTCGGTGCAGATTTCGGCGCGGCCTTGGCATCAGACTTGGAAGCGCCGGACTTGGCAGCCGGCTTGGCAGCGGACTTGGCCGCAGTGCCTTCCTTGACGGCCTTGGCCACGTCTTCCTTCAGCACGCGACCGCCCTTGCCGGTACCGACCAGCTTGCTGACGTCCAGATCGTGCTCGGCCACCATCTTGCGCGCTGCCGGGGCGAGGATCTTGTCGCCGACCTTCTCGTCCTGACCTTCGTCAGAGTCGGACTTGTCGTCGCTTGCCTCAGCGGCCGGCGCAGCGCCACCGGAAGCACCAGCGCTGAACAGTGCCAGCACGGCTTCGGTCTCGCACGTATCGCCTTCCTCGACCTTGATCTCGCTCAGGGCGCCGTCGGCCGGAGCCACGACTTCCAGCACGACCTTGTCGGTCTCGATCTCGACGATCAGCTCGTCGCGCTCGCAGGCTTCACCGACCTTCTTGTGCCAGGTGGCGACGGTGCCTTCGGCAACGGATTCCGGGAAGCTCGGCGCCTTGACTTCCAGCGTCTTGCCTTCGCCACCGGCGGCCGGCTTGCTGTCGGCCTTGGCGTCGTCCTTGCTCTCTTCAGCGGCGGAGTCGTCCTTGGCGTCTGAAGATGCAGCGGCGTCTGCATCACCGATGGAGCCCAGTACTTGCTCGGACTCGCAGGTATCGCCTTCCTGAACCTTGATCTCGCCCAGGGTGCCGTCCTGCGGTGCGACGACTTCCAGCACGACCTTGTCGGTCTCGATCTCGACGATCAGCTCGTCACGCTCGACGCTGTCGCCGGGCTGCTTGTGCCAGGTCGCCACAGTGCCTTCGGCGACGGATTCCGGAAAAGACGGCGCTTTGATATCGATAGCCATTGGAGTTCCTTAACTCAATTCTCTCTCGGTGCCCTTGCGGGTCGCGAGCCTTTACTTGTTGAAGGCGTCGTCGACCAGCTGGCGCTGCTGCTCGTTATGAACGGACATGTAGCCCGCGGCAGGTGCCGCAGAGGCCGGGCGTCCGGCGAAGTCCAGGCTCATGCCAAGCCCCTGACGGTGCTGCTCAGCGACCTGACGCATATGGTGCTGACTCTGATACCAGGCACCCTGGTTGAGCGGCTCTTCCTGGCACCACATCACCTGCTCGAGATTCTCGTAGTCGGCGATGGCGGCCTGGAGCTCTTCCTTCGGGAAGGGATAGAGCTGCTCGACACGGATGATGGCAACATCTTCACGGCCCTGCTCGGCGCGATAGGCGGCCAGGTCATAGTAGACCTTGCCCGCACACAGCACGACGCGCTTGACCTTGGAAGCTTCCAGGTTGCCCTTGTCGGACAGCACCATCTCGAAGCGGCCATCGGCCAGCTCGTCGAGGGTGGAAGTCGCTTCCTTGTGACGCAGCAGAGACTTGGGTGACAGCACGACCAGCGGCTTGCGCAGCGAGCGGATGACCTGACGACGCAGCAGATGGTAGATCTGCGCCGGCGTGGTCGGCATGCATACCTGCATGTTGTGCTCGGCACACAGCTGGAGGTAACGCTCGAGGCGTGCGGAGCTGTGCTCCGGGCCCTGACCCTCGTAGCCGTGCGGCAGCAGCATGGTCAGACCACACAGGCGGCCCCACTTGCTCTCGCCGGAGGAGATGAACTGGTCCATCACCACCTGGGCGCCGTTGGCGAAGTCACCGAACTGGGCTTCCCACACGACCAATGCCTTGGGCATGGTGGTGGCATAGCCATATTCAAAGGCCAGCACCGCTTCCTCGGAGAGGTAGGAGTCATGGATGGTGAAGGTCGCCTGACCATCCTTGATGTGCTGCAGCGGCACGTAGGTGTCGCCATCCTTCTGGTTGTGCACCACCGCGTGACGGTGGGAGAAGGTACCGCGACCCACGTCCTGACCGGTGATACGCACCGGATGGTCGGCATCGACCAGGGTGGCGTAGGCCAGTGTCTCGGCGAAGCCCCAGTTCAGCGGCATGCCACCAGCGGCCATCTTGCGACGGTCTTCGTAGATCTTGTTGACCTGACGCTGGACCGAGATGCCGTCCGGCACTTCGCACATCTTGTTGGCGAGGGCCTGCAGCTGCTTCATGTCCATCGAGGTATCGGCAACGCCGGTCCACTCGTGGCCCAGGTACGGCGTCCAATCGACGAACAGACCGGTGTTGGGCTGCTTCACCAGCGCATTGGCAACGTGGTTGCCGGCATCCAGGTCGGCACGGTACTGGTCGACCAGGTGCTTGGTCTCTTCCGCGCTGAGCACGCCTTCCTCGACCAGACGGTCCGCATACTTCTCGCGGGCAGTCTTCTGGGACTTGATCTTGGCGTACATCAGCGGCTGGGTACCGGACGGCTCGTCGGCTTCGTTGTGACCGCGCTTGCGGTAACACACGAGGTCGAGCACGACGTCACGCTTGAACTGCTGACGGTAGTCGATGGCGACCTGAGCGGCGTGCAGCACGGCGTCCGGATCATCTCCATTGACGTGGATGATCGGCGCCTGAACCATCTTGGCGATGTCGGTGCAGTATTCGGTCGAGCGAGCATCATCGGCACGCGAGGTGGTGAAGCCCACCTGGTTGTTGATGACGACATGCACGGTACCGCCCGTCTTGTAGGCACGGGTCTGCGACATCTGGAAGGTTTCCATGACCACGCCCTGACCGGCGAATGCCGCGTCACCGTGGATGGAGATCGGCAGTACGCTGTCGCCTTCGCTGTCTTCGCGACGGTCCTGACGGGCACGCACGGAGCCTTCCACCACCGGAGAGACGATTTCCAGGTGCGACGGGTTGAACGCCAGCGCCAGGTGGACTTCGCCGCCCGGGGTCATGACATTCGAGCTGAAGCCCTGGTGGTACTTCACGTCGCCGGAACCCTTGGCAATCTGCTTCTTGCCATCGAATTCCTCGATCAGCTCTGACGGGCTCTTGCCCAGCAGGTTGACCAGCAGGTTGAGGCGGCCACGGTGGGCCATGCCGATCACGACTTCCTTGGTACCGTACTTGCCGCTGCGCTGGATCAGCTCATCCATCATCGGAATGAAGGATTCGCCGCCTTCCAGACCAAAGCGCTTGGTGCCCGGGTACTTGCTGGCGAGATAGCTCTCGAGGCCTTCGGCGGCGGTCAGACGTTCCAGCACGTGATGACGGACATCGCGTGAGAAGTTCGGCTTGGAACGTACGGACTCGAAACGCTGCTGCAGCCAGCGCTTCTCTTCCGTATTGACGATGTGCATGAACTCGGCGCCGATGCTGCGGCAGTAGGTCTGCTCCAGCGCGGCGTGGATTTCCTTGAGCGGTGCAACATCCTTGCCGAGGAACAGCGAGCCGGTCTGGAACTCGACGTCCATGTCAGCGACGGACAGCTGATGGAAGGACAGTTCGAGGTCCGGTACCGGTGCCGGCTTGCGCAGACCGAGGGGATCGATATCCGCCTTCTGGTGGCCACGGAAGCGGTAGGCGTTGATCAGCTGGAGAACACGAACCTGCTTCTTGTTCTCGCTGCTTTCGCCCGCAGAGACAGCCACCGGGCGGCGACTGTTGCGACCCATCTCGTAGAACTGATCACGGATCGGCGCTAGCGGAACATCCTGGGAGGGGCTGCCGTCATGACGCGGCAGAGTATCAAAGTAGTTGCGCCACTCGTCGGGAACCTCATTCGGGTCGACAAGATAACGCTCGTAGAGATCTTCTACGTAGTGGACATTCCCCCCGCTCATATGGGAAGTGCGCCACATCAACTCCATTGTGCCTTCTTGCATCTCTCGGTCACCCTGACTGATGGGGTGGGGTAGGCGCCTGACAAGCGCTGTCGGCGTCACTCGATTATGCCCTGTATGGCGAAACCATGGAGGCCTTCACCATCTGAGTCTTCTTTTATCGTCAAAAGCCGGTGCACAAGGCACCGGCTTCAGCAAGCTGTGCGCTGCGACAAGGTGTGACACCCTGCCGCAGCTGACGTGCATCATAGCAAGCTAAGGCGCGGCTTTTAAGTGGCGTTTGCCAGCAAAAGCTCACGAATCTTGCCGATGGCACGTGTCGGGTTCAGACCCTTGGGGCAAACCGCGACACAATTCATGATTCCGCGACAACGGAATACGGCAAACGGGTCGTCCAGCTCGCTCAAACGCTCCTTGGTGGCGGTGTCACGCGAGTCCGCCAGGAAGCGATAGGCCTGCAGCAGACCGCTCGGACCGACGAACTTGTCCGGGTTCCACCAGAAGGACGGGCAGGCAGTCGAGCAGCAGGCACACAGGATGCACTCGTAGAGACCGTCGAGCTTGTCACGGTCTTCCGGCGACTGCAGACGCTCGATGGCCGGCGCCGGAGTGTCGTTGAGCAGGTACGGCTGGATGCGCTCGTACTGCTTGTAGAAGATGCTCATGTCGACGACCAGGTCACGCACGACCGGCAGGCCCGGCAGCGGGCGCAGCACCAGCTTGTTGTCCTTGACGACTTCGGACAGCGCTGTGACACAGGTCAGGCCGTTCTTGCCGTTCATGTTCATGCCGTCCGAACCACAGACGCCTTCACGGCAGCTGCGACGATAGGCCAGCGAGCTGTCCTGTTCCTTGAGCATTTCCATCACGTTCAACACCATCAGGTCACGACCCTGGGTGTCGACCTGAAACTCCTGCATGTACGGCGCAGTATCGGTTTCAGGGTTGTAGCGGTATATGGATACCTGAAGCATGGTTTCCCCTCCGGGCAAACGGGTCAGGTGCGTGCGGTGACCTGCACGCACCTCGATCACGGCGAACTCAAGCGAGAGTGAACTCGAGCGAGTGCGAACTTGGTCTGAAAGAAGGCGCGGCGTCCCGAGCGGGTCGCGACGCGCGCCTTGGGTTCAGACTCAGTAGGTACGAATCTTCGGCTCGAAACGCTCGACGGTCTTCGGCGCGAAGTTCACATCACGCTTGCCGACACGCTTCTCGTTCGGGAAGAACAGAGAATGCTTGAGCCAGTTCTCGTCATCACGGTCCGGGAAGTCGTAACGGGAGTGAGCACCACGGCTTTCCTTGCGGGTCAGGGCCGCAATGGCAGTGGCTTCCGCCACTTCCATCAGGTTGTCCAGCTCGAGAGCTTCGATACGCGCGGTATTGAAGACCTGAGACTTGTCGGACAGACCCGCCTTGGCGATACGCTCACGCAGATCGGACAGCTGCTTGACGCCCTCTTCCATCTTGTCTTCCTGACGGAAGACACCGAAGGAGTTCTGCATGATCTGCTGCAGTTCGCGCTTGAGTTCCGGCACGGACTCGCCGCTTTCGGACTCGTTCCAGCGGTTCAGGCGCACCAGGGCTGCATCGATGTCGCTCTGCGTCGGCTCGAGGTACTCGACACCTTCGTTGAGCGCGCTTTCGATGTACTTGCCCGCGGCGCGGCCGAAGACGACCAGATCCAGCAGCGAGTTGCCGCCCAGACGGTTGGCGCCGTGAACGGACACACAGGCCACTTCACCCACGGCATAGAGGCCGTTGACGATGCGGTCGCTGCCGTCTTCGTTCTGTGCGATGGCCTGACCGTGCACGTTGGTGGCGATGCCGCCCATCATGTAGTGGCAGGTCGGCACGACCGGGATCGGCGCGTTGGTCGGATCAACGTGCGCGAAGGTCTTGGACAGCTCGGAGATACCCGGCAGGCGCTTGTTCAGCACTTCCTCACCCAGGTGATCCAGCTTCAGGAAGACGTGGTCGCCATTCTCGCCACAGCCACGGCCTTCGAGGATTTCCAGCACCATGGAGCGCGCGACGACGTCACGGCCCGCGAGGTCCTTGGCGTTCGGCGCATAACGCTCCATGAAGCGCTCGCCGTCCTTGTTGACCAGGTAGCCACCTTCACCGCGGCAACCTTCGGTGACCAGCACGCCCGCACCGTGAATCCCGGTCGGGTGGAACTGCCACATTTCCATATCCTGGACCGGCAGGCCGGCACGCAGTGCCATGCCGATACCGTCGCCGGTGTTGATCAGGGCATTGGTGGTGGAGGCGTAGATACGGCCCGCACCGCCAGTGGCCAGAACGGTGGCCTTGGACTTCACGACCACGGTCTCGCCGGTCTCGATGCACAGGGCAATCACGCCGACGATATCGCCGTTGGCATTCTTGACCAGGTCGATGGCGTACCACTCGTCGAGGAAGACGGTGCCGTTCTTCAGGTTGGCCTGATACAGAGTGTGCAGCAGGGCGTGACCGGTACGGTCAGCCGCGGCGCAGGTACGAGCCGCCTGACCGCCCTTGCCGAAGTCCTTGGACTGGCCACCGAACGGACGCTGGTAGATGCGGCCGTTGTCGAAACGGGAGAACGGCAGACCCATGTGCTCAAGCTCGAAGACCGCTTTCGGGCCTTCGGTACACATATATTCCGCAGCGTCCTGATCAGCGATGTAATCGCCACCCTTGACGGTGTCATACATGTGCCAGCGCCAATCATCATTCGGATCAGCAGAAGCGATGGCACAGGTGATACCGCCCTGGGCAGAGACAGTATGCGAGCGGGTCGGGAAGACCTTGGACAGCACGGCGGTCTTCTTGCCGGACTGGGACAGTTCGAGACCGGCACGCAGGCCAGCGCCGCCGCCGCCGATGATGATCGCGTCGAATGTCAGGCTACGCATGGTGGACATGTATCAGGCTCCCCACAGGACTTGAACGCCCCAGACCAAGAAGATGAACAACGCAAGGATGACGAAGACCTGGAAACCGAAACGCAGTGCGGTCGGCTTCATGTAATCGGTCGCCACGGTCCACAGACCGATCCAGGCGTGTGCGGCAATCGAGATGAATGCCATCAGAGAGAAGATGCGCATCGCCGTGTTCTCGAACAGACCACTCCAGGTGGTGTAGTCGAGGTTCGGATGGAGCAGCAGGTAGCCGACCATGAACACGGAATAGACTGCCAGAATCACGGCAGAAACACGCTGCAGCACCCAGTCGGACAGACCGCTGCGGCTGAAATTGGTGATGTTGTTTACCATACCCAGACTCCCGCCAGGACCACGAGAACAGCACTGATCACGACAGTGACCTGCGCCTTGCGATTAGCACTTTCCAGTTCGACACCAATATCCATGTCCATCAGCAGGTGCTTGATGCCAGCCACGAAGTGGAAACCGAGGGCAGACAGCAGGCCCCAGGCCACGATCTTGGCCAGGAAGTTGGTCGCCAGGGTGTCGCGCACTGCCTCGAACCCTTCCGGGGAGGACAGCGAGGCATCGAGTGCCCACAGCGCAAATACCAGGCCCACGAACAGAATCACGCCGGTAATACGGTGGGTGATTGAAGTCAGCGCAGGGAGAGGGAACTTTATCGTCGTCAGATCGAGATTTACGGGTCGTTTGCTATTCACGGCTCTTACACACTCTCTTGGCCCAACACGGACGCAAGCCCGCAGGGGCGGTGGTTTGAGGAAGGGTCTCGGGCGCAGGCCATCCACGGTACCGAGCCGAATTTCCCGCCAGTCGCGCGACGGTGGATTATAGGGGTTGGCCATTGGCATGACAAATGGCATGACGTCGCAGGGCCGCAACCACGGATTGCACAAAATGCAGTGAACAGGACGCGACCTGACGGCACGGGATACGTAAACGTCGGGGAACTGACGCACAGCAGCATGGCGCGCGTCTCTACGCCGTGTGGCGAATTGACAATCTTTCGCGGGCTTCTATAGTGGGCGGGATTGATGCAAGCCCGGCATGGCAAGCAAGTCAAAGAGTTACGCGAATAATGAGGAGGTCGGCATGACTGACAAGAAAGCGACATTGACAGTAGACGGTATCGACAAGAGCATCGAGTTCCCGGTCTATTCCGGCACGCTCGGCCAGGACGTCATCGACGTTCGCGGCCTGACCGCCGAAGGCATGTTCACCTACGACCCGGGCTTTGTCTCCACTGCCGCCTGCGAATCATCCATCACCTTCATCGATGGCCAGAAAGGCGTGCTGCTGCATCGCGGCTACCCCATCGACCAGCTGGCCAAGAGCTCCAACTACATCGAGCTGTGCTACCTGCTGCTGTTCGGGGAGCTGCCGAGCGACGAGGAATACGACAAGTTCGCCCAGCTGATCAGCAACCACACCATGGTGCATGAGCAGATCGTCAACTTCTTCAAGGGCTTCCGTCGCGACGCCCACCCGATGGCGATCCTGTGCGGCGTGGTCGGTGGCCTGGCCGCCTTCTATCACGACAACCTGAACATCACCAACGAGAAGGAACGCTACGTCAGCGCCGTGCGCCTGATCGCCAAGATGCCGACCCTGGCGGCCATGTGCCACAAGTACAACATCGGTCAGCCGTTCATGTACCCGCGCAATGACCTCTCCTACGGCGAGAACTTCCTGTACATGATGTTCGGCAACCCGTGCGAGGAGTACAAGATCAACCCGGTGTTCGCCAAGGCGATGGACACCATCTTCATGCTGCACGCCGACCACGAGCAGAACGCCTCGACCTCTACCGTGCGTCTGGCCGGCTCCACCGGTGCCAACCCGTTCGCCTGCATCAGCGCCGGTATCGCGGCACTGTGGGGCCCGGCACACGGCGGCGCCAACGAAGCCGTGCTGGCCATGCTCGACGAGATCGGTGAAGAGTCCGAGGAGAACATCCAGCGCTTCATCGACAAGGCCAAGGACAAGGAAGACCCGTTCAAGCTGATGGGCTTCGGTCACCGCGTCTATCGCAACTTCGATCCGCGCGCCAAGGTCATGAAAGAGACCTGCGACGAAGTGCTGGAGCAGCTGGGCATGGCGGACGACCCGCAGCTCAAGATCGCCAAGCGTCTGGAACAGATCGCGCTGGAAGACGAGTACTTCATCGAGCGCAAGCTGTACCCGAATGTCGACTTCTATTCCGGCATCATCCTCAAGGCGATCGGCATCCCGACCAACATGTTCACGGTCATCTTCGCCATGTCGCGCACCATCGGCTGGATCTCCCACTGGAACGAGATGATCGCCGGCGGCCACCGCATCGGCCGTCCGCGTCAGCTCTACACCGGCCACCCGCAGCGCGACTATCCGGCCAAGTAACCAAGCACCAGGCAACCAAGCACCAGGCAACCAAGCACCCGGCAACATCGGGTCATGCGCCTGCAGGACAGACCGCCTCTTCGGAGGCGGTTCTTTTTGGCCTGTTGCCTCTCATGCGCGCAGCCCCTGCCTGACAGCAAGCCATAAAGCCGCCCCACCCCCGCCCCGGACGTGCTAGCGTGCTGATGTACCGGCCTCTTCACGTCCTGTGCGCGCCGGCACGCCATGCGCCCCACCGCGAGCGGCGCAACCTCATTCCTGATTGATGGCAAGGAGCCCCCAGCATGTCAGACACATACACAACGCCACGTACCGCCGCCTTCATCGGACTCGGTGTCATGGGTCACCCCATGGCCGGCCATCTGAAACGCGCAGGCCTTGAGGTGCGGGTCTACAACCGCACACGTGCACGCGCCGAGCAGTGGAGCGAGGAGTACGGCGGCAGCCATCACGCCACCCCGCGAGAAGCCGCCGAGGGCGCCGATATCGTGCTGATGTGCGTGGGCAATGATGATGACGTGCGCAGCGTCACCTACGGCGACGACGGCGTGCTGGCCGGCATGACGAGCGGCAGCCTGCTGGTGGACCACACCACCGCCAGCGCCGACCTGGCACGCGAGCTGGCCGCCGCCGCGGGCGAGGCCGGCATCGGCTTCGTCGACGCACCGGTCTCCGGCGGCCAGCAAGGCGCCGTAAATGGAGTGCTGACCATCATGTGTGGCGGCAGCGAGGCGGATTACGCACGCGCCGAGCCGGTGCTGACGCACTACGGTCGCATGGTGAAGCGCATCGGCGAGACCGGTGCCGGCCAGACCACCAAGATGGTCAACCAGATCTGCATTGCCGGGCTGGTGCAGGCACTTTCCGAGGGCCTGCACTTCGCCGAGCAGGCGGGACTGGATCGCGAGGCGGTGATCGAGGTGATCTCCAAGGGCGCCGCCGGCTCCTGGCAGATGGAAAATCGTCACGCCACCATGATCAAGGACGAGTACGATCACGGCTTTGCCGTCGACTGGATGCGCAAGGACCTCGACATCTGTCTGGCGGAAGCACGCCGCATCGATGCCAGCCTGCCGGTGACCGCGCTGGTCGATCAGTTCTATGCCGACGTGCAGGCCATGGGCGGCAATCGCTGGGACACCTCCTCGCTGCTCAAGCGCCTCTCCAGATGAAGCGGGTCTGAATACACACGAGCGAGCTGAATCGCATCACACGGCCTCGCACTGAAAACGCCTCATTCGAACGCCATATGGACGCGGGAATGAGGCGTTTTTTCATGCCGCAGCGCAACATCCCAGACAGCAGCGGCGCTCATGATGTTTTTCCACACTATCTGTGGATAACCTCGTTGATAACCCCTAGACAAGCGCGGCGAACCAGCATGACAGCGGGCTTACCAACAGATTGCACAAAATTTAACCAGCGCATAAACCATTGATATAAAAGAAATTTTTCGTAACCCGACGTAAGCGCCAGCCGCAGGGGCCGCACTTTGGGAAGAGATGCAGGGGGAGATGTGAGAGCGCGCGAACAGTGGACAAGACACGGGGTCTGTCAAGGGCGACTTGGGGATAACATGCTTTTCTGCCGACACACAGCCTGTGCATAAGCCAGAATCAGGGACAAAAAAAACACACCCCGCAAGGTGTGCTTTTTTGTTGACTTCACGAGACCTGAAAGGTGACTCGGGATGTCTGAAGAGTGGCGTCCCATAGGGGGTTCGAACCCCTGTTACCGCCGTGAAAGGGCGGTGTCCTGGACCACTAGACGAATGGGACGCAGTCGCTTGAGAAACTTGGTGGAGCCTAGCGGGATCGAACCGCTGACCTCAACACTGCCAGTGTTGCGCTCTCCCAGCTGAGCTAAGGCCCCGTCTCTCAAGAACGAGGCGTATCTTACTGATAACCCTCGGGGTCGTCAACTTCTTTTTCACACAATTCTCATCGTGATGCTGATCAGCACTGAAAGCGCTGTTCAGCGCCCTGCTGCAAGACATGGCCCCCATGACGACATACGTCACGGGGGCCATCATCTGCACATCGCAGACACCCTTGCAGGTCGCGATATTCATGCAGGTCGCGATATTCTTACAGGTCGCGATATTCCTTCTCGAAGCGCTTGGCAGCCTTCTTGGAGACGCCACCCAGCACGGCCACGGCGTGACGCAGACGCGCGCGCGTCATGTCGGAGCCCAGAATGACCATCGCGTCCATCACCGAGGTGGAGGTCGCCGAGCCGGTCACCGCCACGAACACCGGTGCCAGGAAGTCCTTCATCTTGAGCCCGAAGTGCTCGGAGAGCAGCTTCACTTCCGCCAGCAGATGCTCCTTGTCCCAGCGGCTCACGGCTTCAAGCTTCCAGGTCAGGAACTGCATCTGACGCACCAGGTCTTCGCCTTCCAGCTTCGCCTTGGCGAAGTCGTCCGGCGTGATGGCCGGCAGACCGGAGAAGAAGTGGCCGGCCAGCGGAATCGCCTCGGACAGCGTCTCGATGCGCGGCTTCACTTCCGGCAGGATCTGCTTGACGTAGGACTCGTTGAAGGCCCACTGGCGCAGCTCGCTCAGCAGCTCGTCCTCGGACAGATCGCGGATGTAGAGACCGTTCAGCCAGCTGAGCTTCTCGACATCGAATACCGGGCCACCCAGTGAGACACGCTGGATATCGAAGTGCTCCTGCATCTCGCTCAGGGTGAACTTCTCGCGCTCGTCCGGCATGGACCAGCCGAGACGGCCGAGATAGTTGATCACCGCCGCCGGCAGGTAACCCATGCGACGGTAGTAGAGGATCGATGTCGGGTTCTTGCGCTTGGACAGCTTGGTCTTGTCCGGGTTGCGCAGCAGCGGCATGTGGCACAGTTCCGGCATCTGCCAGCCGAAGTATTCATACAGCAGCTGATGCTTGGGCGCCGAGTTGATCCACTCCTCGCCACGCAGCACGTGGGTGATCTCCATCAGGTGATCATCCACCACGTTGGCCAGGTGGTAGGTCGGCATGCCATCGGACTTGAGCAGGATCTGCGCATCGACCTGGGCCCACTCGACCTCGATCTCGCCGCGCAGCATGTCCTTGACCACACAGGTGCCGCTTTCCGGCACGTTCATGCGGATGACGAAGGGCGCGCCCGCCGCTTCACGACGTGCCACTTCTTCTGCCGGCAGCGCGAGATCGGACGGCTTGAGCGCCATGTGCAGACCTTCGGCCTTGCGCGACTCGCGCAGCTCGTCCAGCTCTTCACTGGTGCGATAGCACTTGAAGGCATGGCCGGCATCGATCAGCTGCTGGCAGTGCCTGGCGTAGATGTCGCCACGCTCACTCTGACGGTACGGGCCGTGCGGACCGCCGACATCCGGGCCTTCGGCCCATTCGATGCCCAGCCAGCGCAGCGAATCGAGGATCATCTGCTCGGATTCACCGGTGGAACGCGTCTGATCGGTATCCTCGATACGCAGAATGAACTCGCCACCGTGCTGACGAGCGAAGCACTGGTTGAACAGGGCGATGTAGGCGGTGCCGACGTGGGGATCACCAGTCGGCGACGGTGCGATGCGCGTACGAACGGTCATGTGGGGTCCAGTAGTTCGAGAAGAGAGGGCAACAAGCGTCTCGGCAATGACTGACTGCCGGGCCGTGAAATCACGCTGCTGTCTCAGCAGCGAGTGCTGGGGCATATTATACGCAAGGTGAAGATGTGCGACAGTGCGTCGCCGTGTACCAACGCTCTCTCGGCGGTAAGCTTGCGCCAGATGCGTCATTCTCTGCCTTGAGACGTGACGCCAGCGCCTCCCTGCAACTATCTCTGCCACCACCGGCAGGAGCATGAATGCCCCGAACTGCCGCTGCACCCGATGTTTCACCCTCCCCCACCGATGCCACTGCATCGGCAGAATTCGTGCCACGCCGCTGGCTGGAGACACTGGCACGTGCCGGTGGCCGCTGGCCCCAGCTCGCCATCCTGTGCGCCCTGCTCTCGACGCTGGTGCTGCTCGCCCAGGCCTGGGCCATCGCCCGTCTGGCCCAGGGCGTGGCGATCGACCGCGAAGGCCTGGCGACACTGTGGCCGGCCATCGCGGTGCTCGCCGCCAGTCTCTCGTTGCGCGGCGCGCTCACTGGCCTGCGTGGCTATGCCGGCACCCGCGCCAGTCAGCAGATCCGCCGTCGCCTGCGCGAGCGCCTGCTGCAGCGCTTCGCCGAACTCGGCCCGCTGTGGGTGCGTCGCCAGCATCGCGCCAGTCTCGCCAACCGCGTCTGGGACCAGGTCGAGTCACTGCACGGCTACTACGCCGACTTCCGCCCACAGACACGCCTCGCGGGGCTGATTCCGCTGATGCTGCTGTGCGTGGTGTTTCCGCTCAACTGGGCGGCCGGCCTGATTCTGGCCACCACCGCACCGCTGGTGCCGATCTTCATGATTCTGGTCGGCATCGCGGCGCGCAAGCGCTCGCAGGAGCAGTTCCGGGAGATGGACCGCATGGGCCGCCACTTCATGGACCTGCTCACCGGCCTCAAGACCCTGAAGCTGTTCGGCAGCGCCAGACGCAGCCCCCAGGTCGAGGCGGTCAGCCATGCCTTTCGCAAGCGCACCATGCGCGTGTTGCGTCTGGCCTTCCTGTCCTCCACGGTGCTGGAATTCTTCACCGCGGTGTCCATCGCGCTGCTGGCGGTCTACCTTGGTTTCCACTTCCTCGGCCATCTGCAATTCGGCACCTGGGGCGACTCACCGCTGTCCCTGCAGACCGCACTCTTCATTCTGGTACTGGCGCCCGAGTTCTATCAGCCGCTGCGCGAGCTGGGCGTGCACTATCACGCCAAGGCCGAGGCCGAGGCCGCCGCCAGCGACCTCGCCCCCATCGTCGGCAGTGCCCCCTTCACGCAAGAGGCCGAGGCTGGCGCACAGGCGCACAATGCCATCAGCGACCTGCCCGCGGCGCGCCCTCAGACCCGCAAGCTGCACTCGCTGATGCTGGAAGAGGTCTGTGTGCGCTATCCCAATCAGTGGAACCGCCAGACCAGCACGCTGACTCCGCCGGCGCTCGGCCCGCTGACCCTGCGGATCACCCAGGGCGAACGCGTCGCGCTGACCGGCGCCTCCGGTTCCGGCAAGTCGACGCTGCTCAATCTGCTGCTCGGCTTCGTCGAGGCCAGCGACGGCCTGCTGTATCTCAACGGCCATCCGCTGAGCCACGGCCTGCCGCCGGGCATGGCGACCTGGGTCGGTCAGGAGACGGTGGTCCTGTCCGGCACGCTGGCCGACAACCTGCGTCTGGCCAGGCCTCACGCCAGCGACGCACAGCTCGAAGCGGCGCTGGACAATGCCGACCTGCTTGACTGGTACCAGCACCTGCCGCGTGGGCTCGAGACGCGCCTTGGCGAGGGCGGTCAGGCGCTGTCCGGTGGTCAGGCACGCCGCCTGTCTCTGGCCCGCGCCTTCTTGCATGACGCGCCGCTGGTGCTGCTGGATGAACCCACCGCCAGCCTGGACGCCGACAGCGAAGCGCGCGTGATCGCCGCGCTCAAGCGTCTCGGCGAGGGTCGCACCCTGCTGCTGCTGACCCACCGACCAGAGCTGCTGACGCTGTGCCAGCGCCTGATTCATCTGGACGATGGCCAGCTGGTGCAGGACCGCCCGCTCCCCCTCCCGACACCGCGAGGTGACGCATGAACCGCGCCATCCGCAAGCCCGCGCCTGACATGCCCGCGGCTGTCACAGCCAGTGAGCCAGCACTGGCCGAGCCGCACGCCGAACAGCGCCCACATCTTCGCGAGTTGACACCCTATCTGGCCTTGATGCGCGAGCATCGCGGCTGGCTAGGCATCGGCGCGCTGCTGGCGCTGATCACCCTGCTGGCCGCCACCGGTCTGCTGGCGCTGTCGGGTTGGTTTCTCTCCGCCACCGCCGTGGCCGGCTTGAGCGTCGCCGCCACCCAGGCCTTCAACTTCTTCACACCGGCGGCAGGCGTGCGCGGTCTGGCGCTGGCGCGCACCGCCGGACGCTATGGCGAGCGCGTCACCACCCACGAAGGCACGCTGCGTCTGCTGGCGAGCCTGCGCCGCCGCCTGTTCGAGGCCATCGAGCCGCTCTCCCCCGCCGCCCTGCAGCATGCCGGCCAGGGAGAGTTGATGACCCGCCTGGGCGCGGATGTCGACGCCCTCGACAGCCTTTACGTGCGCGTATTGATTCCCTCGCTGGTGGCGGTCTGCGCCATCCTCGCCGCCGGCACGCTGATCGGCATCTTCGCGCCGACACTGGCGCTGGTGGCGGTGATCGGACTAGTGCTGACCGGCGGACTGGTGCCGTGGCTGGCCTGGTGGCGTGGCAGCCGTGACGCCATGCGGCATCAGTCCTCGGCCAGCCGCCTGCGCGCGCGCCTGCTGGAACGCCTTCAGGGGCTGGGCGAGCTGGTGATCTATGGTCGCTGGAATGAAGAACTTGAGCGCCTGGCCGAGCAACAGGCCGAGCGGGATAGCATCGAGCGCGCCCAGGCACGCCGTCAGGCACTGGCCAGCTGGCTGAGCCACAGTCTGCTGGGGCTGACACTGGCCGGGGTGGCGCTACTCGGCGTCATGCAGATGGCGCCATATGCGAACAACGACATGACGACGCATTCTGGCGAGCTGCTCGATGGTCGCCTGCTGGCACTGTTCCTGCTGGCCGTGCTCGGCGCCTTCGAGGCACTGGCGCCACTGCCGCTGGCCTGGCAGGGGCTCGGTCGCTGCCTGTCGGCGGCCGCGCGTCTCAACAGCGTGCAGGCCAATACGCCGGCGGCTCAGTTCCCCAGTGACTCCGAGGCTGCCACGCCGGTGGGTCATGCATTGGAGATCGAGCAGTTGAGCGTCACCCACGGCGACACGCCGGTGCTTGAAGAGCTTTCCCTGACGCTGGCTGCCGGCGAGCATCTGGCACTGCTCGGCCCGTCCGGCAGCGGCAAGAGCACCCTGCTGGACGTGCTCAGTCGCTTCCATATTCCCAGCGCCGGACGCATCACGTTGGGCGGCGTGGCGCTGGATTCACTCGATGAGGCCACGCTGCGCGCAAGCTTCGCGGTCTGCCCGCAGGACACGCATCTGTTCTGTGCCAGCTACGCCGACAACCTGCGCCTGGCCGCTCCCGAGGCCAGCGATGAGGCACTGACGCGCATGCTGGAAAGCCTTGGCCTCGGCGACTGGCTAGCCCGCCAGCCACAGGGGTTGGCCGGCTTCCCGGATGAAGGGGGGCGTTCATTGTCCGGTGGCCAGCTGCGCCGCTTCGGTGTGGCGCGTGCGCTGCTGTCACCGGCGCCGATCGTGCTGCTCGATGAGCCCTGCGAAGGACTGGACCGCACCAGCGCCGAGCAGGTGATGAGCGCGATTCTCGCCGCCTGCGAGGGCCGCAGCCTGATCATGATCACCCACCAGCCGCTGGGGCTGGAGCGCTTCACGCGTCTGGCGCTGCTGGAAGCGGGCCACCTGCAGGAAGACGCCACACCGACCACGCTGAGCAGCGACTCCCGTCTCGCCAGGCTGATGGAGCGCACTGCCTGACGACAGTCACATTCGGCCACTACAGAGGGAGACATGCATGGCAGACAGCAGACTGGAAGATCAGCCATTGGCGGCGGATACCTTCGCGCGCCTGCCACAGGGCTTCTGCGCACTGGTCACCGGTGCCAGCGGCGGGATCGGGCGGGCGCTGATCGCTGAGCTGCTCGCCCATCCCCACTGTGGAAAAGTGCTGGCGGTGAGTCGCGATGTCTCATGCCTTCCGGCACATCCCGAGCTCGAGACGCTGGAAGCCGACCTGACCACCGAGCAAGGCACCGCGCGCCTCGAGGAGTGGCTGGCACAGCAACTGGATGGGGAGAGCGAGACGGGACAGCCACCGGCGCTGATACTCAACGCGCTGGGCCTGCTGCATGACGAGCGCGAGCAGCTATGGCCGGAGAAGCGCCTGGAAGACTTGAGTCTGGCGGCCCTGACGCGCCTGCATCAGGTCAACGCCTTCGCCCCGGCCCTGCTGCTGGCAATGCTGGCGCCACGCCTGCGCCGACGCACGCCGGTGATCTTCGCCTCGCTGTCGGCGCGGGTCGGCTCGATCTCCGACAACCGCAGCGGCGGCTGGTATGCCTATCGCGCCAGCAAGGCCAGCCACAACATGCTGCTCAAGACCGCCGCCATCGAGATCGCACGGCGCAATCCCGAGGCGCTGCTGGTCGCGCTGCATCCCGGCACCACCGACACCGGCCTGTCGACGCCCTTCCAGGCCCGCGTGCCCGAGGGCAAACTGTTCACGACGGGCTTCGTGGCGCGCCGTCTGCTGCGCGTCGCCTGCGAACTCCCGCCCACCGCCAGCGGCGGCTTCTACGACTGGGCCGGCCAGGCCATCGAGTGGTAACCCTCTCGGTAGAGGCAGCGTCAGAGCTGCAGATGCTCCTGGAACCACTCGGTGATGAAGTCGAGGTAGGCGCGGGTCTTGTCGGGCAGGTACTTGCGTGAGCGGAACAGCACCACCATCGAGCCATGCTCGTTCCAGTAGGGCTGCAGCAGCGGCACCAGTTCACCACTTTCCACTGCCGCGCGGGCCGAGAAGGTCGGCAGATAGGCGAGACCGAAGCCGGCCTTGGCCGCCTCCACCACGCCGAGCAGATTGTTGATCACCAACCGCGACTCCGGCTCCACATCGAAGGGCTGGCCATTGAGCGTGAAGCGCCAATGCGCCCCCAGGTCGTAATTGCCGTAGAAGATGGTATCGAAGGCGCGGATGTCCTGCGGCTGCACCGGCGGTGCATTGACGCGCGCCAGATAGTCCGGCGCCGCATACAGGCCATAGACCACCTTGCACAGCGGGCGCGAGACCATCGAGGAATCCGGCAGCGGCCCCATGCGAATCGCCAGATCCACCGACTCATCGATGGGCTCGAAGCGCTGATCCTCGAGCAGAATCTCGACGCTGACATCCGGGTAGCGGCGCATGAAGGCGGTGGTCGGCGCGGCCAGATACATGAAGCCGAACGACACCTGCGCCGATACCTTGAGCTGGCCCATCGGCTGCGAGGTGACGGACTGCACGCGGGCCTCGGCGGATTCCAGCTCCTCGCGGATGCGCAGGCCGTGCTCGTAGTAGATGCGCCCCGCCTCGGTGAGATGCAGCTTGCGGGTCGAGCGATTGATCAGGCTGACGCCCAGCTGCTCCTCCAGTGCCGCCACCCGCTTGGACGCCAGCGACTTGGAAATTCCCAGTCGCCGTGCCGCCGCCGTGAAACTGGCCGCGCGCACGACTTCGACGAATACGCGCAATGCATCAAGTGTCGCCATGTGTCTCCCTTACCCTCGCTGTGCAACCGCCATGGCCCTCTGAATACGGCCAGACACCCCATCACTCCCTCAGGTTTCCAATATGGAAACCCTAGTTTTCGATTGTACGCGCTTATTCTCCAAAGCGTGGCACCCTATACTGTGCGCCACGAACATGCGGGAGCAGGCGCGTCGCGGCATCGGCCGCCTGCTCCCGGACTAGACCGACGACGGCCGGGCCTGCGTGGCGCAGCCCGACCGTCCAGGTTCGCGCTCAGGTAGTTGCACTGCTCATCCCACCGATTCCCGGTGACTGGTCTGCATGGCGACGCCCCCACGCGCGGTTTCGCTGTCGGCCCATCCCGGGCCTCGGTGGCGATCTTCAGTGTTGTAATGCAAGTTTCTTGTGCGCCTGGCCGTCTCACGACGCCAGGCGCTTTTTTTATGCCTGTCTTCAGTGACTTACAGCCACTTCTTCCACTTGAAGAACAGATAGGTCGAGAGCGCCGACACCCCCATCAGGCACAGCGCGAAGGGATAGCCCCAGTCCTCGTCCAGCTCCGGCATCCAGTGGAAGTTCATGCCGTAGATGCTGGCGATCAATGTCGGCGGCATGAAGACCACCGCCGCCACCGAGAAGATCTTGATGATGCGGCTCTGGTCGAGGTTGGTGAAACCGATCGAGGCATCGAGCAGGAAGTTGACCTTGTCGAAGATGAAGGTGGTGTGCGGATTGAGCGAGTCGATGTCGCGCAACATGTCGCGAATCTCCTGACGCCGCGACTTCTGGCGTGGCGCCGAGGGCAGATGGCGCGTCAGCTGACGCAGCAGGCGCTGACTGTCCAGCAGCGACTGGCGCACCTTGTCGTTGTAGCGCTCCTGCAACAGGATGCCGTGCAGGGTGTCTTCCAGCGCCTCGGGGTGCACCGCCTGCTTGCCCAGCGCTTCCAGTGCCCGGTAGATATCCTCGATCTCATCGGCCAGGTAATCGACCTTCATCGCCAGCAGCGCCAACAGCACCTCCCAGCCATCCTCCGGGCTCAGTCGCTGGCGACGCAGGTGATTGCGGAACAGCCGCAGCAGGCCGATGTCCTCGTGGCGCATGCTGATCAACTGGCGCCCATGCAGATGGAAGGCGACGTTGGCCGTCTGTGGCTCGCGCCCCTTGCGATGCGGAAACAGCGAGACGACGTGGATGCCATCGCCTTCCAGATAGAAGCGCGACGACGATTCGATCTCCTCCAGTTCCTCGACATCAGGCAGCTCCACCGTGAACTGTTCGCTCACCCAGCGTTTTTCCTGCTCATCCGGCTCACAGAGATCGATCCACAGCACATCACTTCGCACCAGAATCGGCGGTGCCAGCTCGTCATCGGCCAGCAACCCGGCATGCAGGGCAGCCGCCTCTTCTGCGCTGTCCGCCAGGCGCGGCGGCGCATCGGGCTGGCCGGGCTGCGGGTCGGGCAACACGATATGTTCGCCGCGCAGGCGGCCATCATCGTGCAGTCGATAGAGTGTGATCATGATGACTTCCTCGAAAAGCCCCGCGGGTCGCGCCTGTGCACTGACTGATGACAATGACTGGCCGCAATGGCCAACCGTCTGAAAAGGCAGCGAAACCCGGGCGCCTTGTCGGCGTGGGAATAGGATGTCGTCATTCTAAACGAGATGGCGCGCCAGCGGAGGCCGAGCGACGGGGCGTTATCAAGCACGAGGGCGTGAGCGAGAAGTCGCGTGCGAGAGATCACCCGCAGGAGTGATTGAGCGAGTGATTGAGCGAGAGATCGAGCGAGGATCGAGATAACGCGCCAGAGCAGCGCTTGACGGCCAGACACGAAAAAAGGCGACCCGTGAGAGTCGCCCTAAGACCGTGACTAGCTTGATGAGGAGAAACCCGAACAGGGGCCTGACTCCGCTGTTCTGGCTACCGCATTCCATGGCGGGAAGCGATGAATCCAGATTATGCTCTCCGGCAGACGCCGTCAATACTAATGAGAAATATTTTCATTAACATTGAGTCAGCGTTTATCTCACGCGCCGCTGGCCTCCCCTCACCGGCTGACGTATCATGGCGCCAGAATATCAAGGTCGTGACTGGCCTGATGAGACGCTTGCCAGGGACCTGACATCCTAATCTGGTGAGCACGAAGCACCGCTCGACTCGCAAGCCTTCCTCCCTGTCATTGGCAGATGGAAAGCGAATGAATCGAGAAGCGCTTCCGGACGCCTCCCTCGTGCAAGCGAAGGAGGCGTCTTTTTTGTCCATAAAAAAGCGGCCCACCCCGTAGGATGAGCCGCTGGCAAGGACCGTAAAACTGTCTGATGAGAAGCCTCCCGGACAGGGGCCTGACTCCGCTGGCCGGGACACCGCTACCCATGGCGGGGAAGCGATGACCCCAGAATATGACCCGCAGGCTCAGACGTCAACACTAATGAGAAATATTTTCATTAGCATTGGTGGCTCAGGCACTTGCCGTGCCCTCTCGCCTCAGTTTCAGCCCTGCTTGTGCCACTCGAACTTCTTGAACGGCTCGTCGATCGGCGTCTCGGCCAGGTGATTGGTGTAGTTGCTCATCACCTTCTGGGACAGGCCCAGAATCACTTCCAGCACATTGCGCTTGGTGTAACCGGCATCGAGGAAGGTCTGCACGGTGGCGTCATCGACGAAGCCACGCTCACGCACCACGGCCAGCGTGAAGGTACGCAGGGCTTCCAGACGCTCGGTCGGCAGCGGCGTCTCGTTGCGCAGCGCCTCGATGATGGCGTCATCCACCTTCATCGACTTGGCGATACCGGTATGCGCCGGCACACAGTAGTGGCAGTTGTGCTCGACGTTGATGGTCTGCCACACGACGGTGGTCTCTTCATCATCGAAGCTGCTGTCGAGGAACAGCTGGTGCAGCACCTGGTAGCCTTCCAGCAGGCCCGGCGCTTCGGCCATCACGGCGTGCAGGCCCGGCACCATGCCGAAGGCTTCGACGGACTTGCCGAGCAGCGGCTTGCTTTCCTGCGGGGCATTGTCGGCGGTATAGAGTGTGAAATCTGTCATGAGAACTCCTTCGGAATGATGAGCCAGATGCGCGGGGCCTCAGGGGCGGGCTGCCAGTCAGTGGCATGAAGCCTTGAGCAGCGACCCTGAGGATGCAGGGCAAGATATGAGCAAACGCTCAAAATAACGCCTGACCATCCGCTGCACTGCGTTGTCGGGGAACACACTAGCTGGATTTGAGCGATCATTCAAGTTAAACTTGAGTACTCACTCAATACCTTGCTCCTTGCAGACCGCCCGCTTCGCCAAGCCGCGCGAAGACAGGCGTCACTCGCGAGCCCCATCGTCAGGACAGCCATGCCACGCGCGACCTTGCACAACCGCCAGGATTCCCTCGAACGGGCGCTCAATCTCTTCTGGCAGAAGGGCTTTCATGCCACTTCGCTGAAGGATATCGAGCACGCGCTCGACATGCGTCCCGGCAGCATCTACGCCACCTTCGGCAGCAAGGATGGCCTCTTCCAGGAAGCACTGGACTGCTATTCCGCGCGCAGCCTGCGCGAGATGGAAAGCCTGATGGCCAGCCACGACTCGCCATTGACCGCTCTCGCCACCTATATCCGCAAGCTCGGCGGACTGCGCGATTGCGAGGTGCCGTCCCGCGCCTGCATGCTGGCCAAGAGCCTGCTGGAACTCGGCGAGCGTGAACAGGCCGCCCGCGACAAGGTCGAGACGCTGCTCGCCAACATGGAAGCCCGCTTCCGCCAGGCCTTCGCGGACGCCCGCGACGCCGGAGAACTCATCGACCCCGAGCGCCCCGCTCACCAGCCGGAACGCCTCGGCCGTCGCCTGCAGGCCGAAGTCATGGGCCTGCGCGCCTACGCCCAGCGCGAAGGCGAAAGCGAAGCCGTTCGCCAGCTCGCTGAAGACATCGCCCAGGATATCGAGGCGCTGAAGGTCAACAACACGCATTGAGCCATGAGCGGCGCATTGGCTCGCGGCTCCCTCTGACTCGGCGCTTCGCCTCACAAGCTGCTAGAATCACCGCCCGCTTGTCTCGACAGCGCCTGCACCTGATGCTCCGATCCCTGCTCCCACACCAGCCGATATGACTGCCATGCCGATGACACCGATTGACCGCACCTTTTCCGTTGCGCCGATGATGGAATGGACGACCCGAGACTACCGCGCCTTCGCGCGCGTGTTGAGCCGTCGTACGCTGCTGTACACGGAGATGGTGACCACCGGGGCATTGCTGTTCAATCCGGACCGCGAGCGCTTCCTCGGTCACGACGAGACGGAGCATCCGCTGGCGTTGCAGCTGGGTGGCAGCGACCCTCAGGCGCTGGCCGAGTGTGCGGCGATCGCCGAGAGCTGGGGCTATGACGAGGTGAACCTGAATGTCGGCTGCCCGAGCGATCGCGTGCAGAACAACATGATCGGTGCCTGTCTGATGGGCCATCCGGAGCTGGTGGCCAAGTGCGTGGCGGCGATGCAGGCGCAGGTGAAGATTCCGGTGACGGTGAAGTGCCGCATCGGGATCGATGATCAGGATGAGGACGCCGATCTCGAGCGCTTCATCACCACCGTGGCCGATGCCGGCTGCGACACCTTCAGCGTGCATGCGCGCAAGGCATGGCTGCAGGGCCTGTCGCCGAAGGAGAACCGCGATGTGCCGCCGCTGAACTATGGCCGCGTGCACCGCCTCAAGCAGGCGCACCCGTCATTGCATATCGGCATCAACGGCGGCCTGAAGCTGATGGATGAGCTGCACGAGCAGCTGGAGCATGTCGACAGCGTGATGGTCGGCCGTGAGGCGTACCACAACCCCTGGTTGCTGGCGACGGTGGACAGCGAGCTGTACGGCGAGGCCGAGAATCCGCACACCAGCCGCCACGATGCGCTGCGTGCCTTCCGCCCCTACATCGAGAAGCGTCTCGCCGAAGGCGTGCGCCTCAACCACATCAGCCGCCATCTGCTGGGGCTGTTCCAGGGTCAGCCGGGCGGCCGCCAGTTCCGCCGTCATGTCTCCGAGAACGCCCACAAGCCGGGTGCGGGCATCGAGGTCATCGATGACGCCATGGCGCGCGTGCCGGAGCACCGGCCCGAGGCACAGGTCGAACAGGCCTGATCGAGCTGGCCTGATCGAGCTGGCCTGTTCGCGCCGCTTCTGCTCTCTCTTCATCCCCCTATCTTCTGCCCTCTCTCTTGAGAGCAGCGCTTTCAAGAGACAGTCCCCCGACACCCGGCCCTCGCGCCGGGTGTCGTCGTCTTGGCAGTCAGCAAAGTGACGACACTGCACTGGCAGGCGTGACACCTGACGCAACCCTGCGTCGCCATCTAAGCTAATAACCCCTTAAATACCAACAACATGCATGACTTTCGTTTGATCGTCTGACAAAGCCATCTCACGCAGAATGGCTGACCCTACGGACAACAACCGGTCTCGACATCGTCACGCCATGCTCGCGTGATGTCAGCCACACAACTGCTCCGTCATCGGCGATTCCTCCACAGTCCTCCTCTGCAGACCTGTGGGCCGGTCCATGCAGTCCCGTCATCCGGGCTGCGCTGCTTCTGCTGACACTTCCTTCGAGGTTCCATGTCCACACACTCCCCTACCGGAGCCAACAGCCGTGAGCTGTTCGGGCATCCGGCCGGACTCTATCTGCTGTTCTCCACGGAACTGTGGGAACGCTTCTCCTACTACGCCATGCGTGCCCTGCTGGTGCTCTATCTCACCGATGCCGTCACCAGTGGCGGTCTGGGCTGGAATCAGGGCGACGCCCTGCAGCTGTATGGCATCTTCACGGGCCTGGTGTACATCACGCCGATGTTCGGCGGAGCACTGGCCGACAACTGGCTGGGCGCCCGCCGTGCGATCCTGATCGGGGGTCTGATCATGGCGACCGAGCAATTCGTGCTCGCCGTGCCGCCGGCCATGAGCGGTCTCGACCCCGAGCTGCTGCTGTATATCGGGCTCGGCCTGCTGATCGTCGGCAACGGCCTGTTCAAGCCCAACATCTCCACGATGGTCGGTGATCTCTATCAACAGGGCGATCATCGCCGTGATGGCGCCTTCACCATCTTCTACATGGGCATCAACATCGGTGCGCTGCTGTCGGGCATCGTCGCGGGTTCCATGGCCGAAGGCTATGGCTGGAATGCTGGCTTCCTGGTGGCCGGTATCGGCATGCTGCTGGCAGTCACCATCCAGCTCATCTTCGCGCCGCGCCATCTGGGTGACCTGGGGGTCGAACCCAGCGCCCGCCGTGAGGCACGCCTGAGCAAGAGCAGCAACCGCAAGACACCGCTGAGCCGCGAAGAGCGTGACCGCATCAAGGTCATCATGGTGCTGGGCCTGTTCACCATCCTGTTCTGGGCCGGTTTCGAGCAGGGCGGCGGCCTGATGGCGCTGTATGCGCAGGACTACACCGACCGCATGCTGATGGGCTTTGAAGTGCCGGCGGCCTGGTTCCAGTCGCTCAATCCGCTGTTCATCATCCTGCTCTCGCCGCTGCTGGCGGGTCTGTGGACGCGCATGGACAACCGCGAGCCCAGCTCGCCGGTCAAGTTCGCCTTCGGCCTGATCGCCCTCGGCATCGGCTTCGTGTGCATGATCGGCGCAGTGCTGGAGCAGAAAGCCGCAGGCAGCGCCTCGATGATGTGGCTGGTCGGTGCCTTCTTCTTCCACACTCTCGGCGAGCTGTGCCTGTCGCCGGTGGGGCTGTCGATGGTCACCAAGCTGTCACCGGTGCGCATGGGCGCGCTGATGATGGGCGCCTGGTTCGCCTTCGTGGCGCTGGCCAACTACCTGGCCGGGATGATCGGCTCGCTGGTCGGCGAAGCCGGTGCCATGAGCGTGTTCGGCGGCATCGCCATCACCGGCGTGCTCGGCGGCCTGCTGTTGCTGGTGTTCGCCGGCAAGCTGGTGGACTGGATGCACGGCGCGGAAGCGCGTCATGACGGCCCGCTCGAGACCCAGACCAGCCACGGCTGAGTGCTCTGTGGCTGTCGCTTTCGACCAGACGACAGACTGTTACAACGCAAACGCCCCGCTCATTGAGCGGGGCGTTTGCGTTATCACTGCCAGCAACAGGGCCGTAAGGGGGCGTGAAGCGCCTAGATGGAATCCGGCACGAACAGCTGCTGGAAGTTGTCGACGGCGCTCTCGGCATCGTCGATCGCATGGAAGCGCGCCACGTGATAGAGCGCCTCGCCCTCATTGGCCAGCGGCAGATTGGCCATGCCGATGATGATGCCATCCGCGGGTGACAGCACCTCGCTTTCGCTGTTACCGAAGGGGTCGGCGACGATGCCCAGCACCTGATGCTTCTCGACGCGGTCCCCCAGGCCTACTCGGCTCTGGACGATGCCATCGATGGAGGCCCGCGCCCAGCTGGAGCCGTTGGACATCTCCACCGCACGCGAGCTGGGCTTGCGGTCGCGGTCCTTGGCCAGCATGCCGATGGAGCGCATCACGCGCTTCACGCCGCTGACCCCCGGGCGAATCGCCCACTCATCGAAGCGCAGTGCCTCACCGGCCTCATAGGTGATGACCGGCACGCCGCGCTCGCTGGCATAGGCGCGCAGACTGCCCTCGCGCAGCTCGGCATTCAGCAGCACCGGCGCACCGAAGGCGTCCGCCATCTGACGCGTGGCATCACTGCCGGTCATGGTGGCGCGGATCTGCGGCAGGTTGGTGCGATGAATCGCGCCGGTGTGCAGGTCGATGATGTGGGTGGCCTGATCGGCGATCTGCTCACGGAACAGCGCCGCCACCCGCGAGCCCAGTGAGCCGCTCTCACTGCCCGGGAAGCAGCGATTGAGGTCACGGCGGTCCGGCAGGTAGCGCGTGTGCTGCACGAAACCGAAGACGTTGACGATGGGCACCGCGATCAGGGTGCCGCGCAGCCGCGCGAGACTGGAACTCTTGAGCAGCCGCCGCACGATCTCGACGCCGTTGATCTCGTCACCGTGGATGGCACCGCACACCAGCAGCACCGGGCCGGGCTGGCGACCATGCACCACCTCGACGGGGATGTGCAGCGGCGCATGGGTGTAGAGCTTGGCGACAGGCACATCGACCTGGGCCCGCGTTCCCGGCGCGATGCGGGTACCGCTGATTTCAAATGGAGCGCGTGACATCGCCACCTCAGAGATTGTTCGACCAACGAGCGGCAGGCACTGCGACATGCCCGCCAGATCAGGCTACTCGCCCAGTGTCTCGAAAGAAAACACTGTGCGACATGCGCCTTTTAGCGCATTGGTGCGCCAAGGGAAAGACTTCATTGCAGCGTGTCGGGATGAAGCGCGGCCAGAATTGTTCAACAATGGGCCTTCACGACTCACCTTGCCCGCCCTCTCGACATGAGATGCCCGTGACCGATTCTCTCGATGCCCTGCTGACACTGCCCGATTACTCTGCGCTGGCCTGGAGCGCGATCATCTTCTCGACCTACCTTACCGGCATCTCCAAGGGCGGCTTCGCCGGTGGCTTCGGCTCGCTCTCGGTGCCGCTGATGGCGCTGGCCATCGGGCCGCTGGAAGCCGCCGGCATCCTGCTGCCGCTGTTGCTGGTGATGGACTTTCTGAGCTCCCGCGTCTGGTGGGGCAAGCAGCTGTGGTCGGAGGTGCGCATCATCCTGCCCAGCGCCGCCATCGGCATCGCGGTGGGCGTGGTGCTGTTCGACGAGCTGGACGAGAACATGATTCGCGGCCTGCTGGGCGTCATCTCGCTGCTGTTCGCCGCCTATATGCTGTTCAAACCGACAGCCAGCAAACCGCTGCCCCGCTGGCTGGCCATTCCTGCCGGGGCCACCGCCGGTTTCACCAGCTTCTTCGCCCACGCCGGCGCCCCGCCCTACAACCTGTACATGATTCCGCGCCAGCACCCCAAGGAGACCTTCATCGCCACCACGGTGATCATCTTCGCTGGCATGAACCTGATGAAACTGGGCCCCTACGTGGCGCTGGGCGAGATCAACCTCACCAGCCTCTCCACCTCGCTGCTGCTGGTGCCGGTGGCCTGGGCGGGCGTCAGAAGCGGCCTGTGGCTGCAATCCCGCGTCAACGAGAAGCTGTTCTTCCGCCTGATCATCATCGCGATGGCGCTGGTGGGTGTGCAGTTGATCTACAAGGCCTGGGGCTGAGGGCCACAAGGCCCATCACGCCCTGACGGCCGCTGCCGCCAGCCATTGAAAACTCCCGGTACGGCCCTTGAGACCGAGTACTGGAATGCCCCCTTGAGAACGATCGAGACAACGCCATGACACACCACATCAGCTACTACCACGCCCATCTCTACTACACCGATGAGCAGAGCCTGGCCACCGCTCGCGAACTGGCGGCCCAGGCCGAGCAGCGCTTCACGCTGCGCGTCGGGCGCTTCCACCAGCAGCCGGTCGGCCCGCACCCGCGGTGGAGCTGTCAGCTGTCCTTCCTGCCTGAGGAATTCGGGCGCATCATCCCGTGGCTGGCACTCAACCGCGGCTCGCTGGACATCTTCGTGCACGCCGGCACCGGCAATGACCCCTTCGATCACACCCAGGGCGTGATGTGGCTGGGCAACTCGCATACGCTGAATCTCGCTGCCTTCGCCAGCGAGTGAGGCCGCGGCAAGCATTGAGCCCGCGGCAAGCATTGAGGCCAGGGCGATGGTTGACGCCCACCGCGGATCTGACACGCTATCATCGCCTGACACCACTGACTCAAGGATGCCCCCATGACGCGACTGCGCCGCCTTTCCCCTCGTGCTGCCCTGCTGGGTGTGATTGCCTCAGGCCTGCTGCTGGCCGGCTGTGATGACAACGAGGTCGGGGATGTCTCGCTGGGCCTGTTCACCACCAAGGACATCAAGATCGAGAGCCTGATCGACCCCAAGGTGCCGGGCGTGACCTGCCATCTGAGCAACATCGAGGCGGACCTCGACTTCTCCGATCCCTCCGACATGAGCATCGCCTGCCGCCAGACCGGCCCGATCACGGCGGAGATGATCGCCGACATCGACACCTCCAAGAGTGGCGAGGAGGTCTATCGCAAGTCCAAGAGCGTGCTGCTCAAGAGCCTCAAGATTCGCCGCATTCTGGATCGCGACTCCCAGAGCCTGCTCTATATCGCCTACAGCACCAAGGAAACCAGCGGCAGCTTCAAGCATGCACTGAGCAGCGTGCCGTTGTGGGGCAGCGACGCCTGGCAGGCCCCGGCAGCGCAGTGAGTCGCCTCGGCGCCTGAATAAAGCCCCGATTGATCAAGCGCTGACTCAACAAGCCCTGACTCATCAAGCGAAAGCTTCACCATCATCCCTTGAAGTTGGGGGGCGTCGCTCCAAGGTCTTGTGCAACGGCTAGCCAGCCGGATTTTCATTCGCATGACGCAAAGGAGTGACACACGATGTCGAGCCCGGAGCACAAGCAGAAGATCTGGAAGCTGATCAAGGATGTGAAGGTCGGCATGTTGGTGACGCAAGGCGACGGCATGCCCCACGCCCGCCCGATGCATCTGGTGCAGGATGACTACGACGGCACCCTGTGGTTCTTCACCCGCGCCAGCGCCGAGAAGGTGTTTGAGGCCAGAAAGGACAGCGAGGTCTGCCTGAGCTTTTCCGATCAGGATGATGGCGTCTACGTGTCGCTGAGCGGTCATGCCAATCTGCACCGCGATCAGGGCCTGATCGACAAGTTCTGGAACCCGTTCGTGGCCGCCTGGTTCCCGGAAGGCAAGGATGACCCCGACGTCACCCTGCTGGAGATCTCGGTGCAATCCGGTGAGCACTGGAAGGCCAAGGAGAGCAAGGCCTATCAGCTCTACGAGGTGGCGCGCGCCAACCTCGACAAGGACCACACCCCGGACATGGGCGAGAACGAGAAATTCGGCACGGTGTAAGCTAAAGCCCGAGCTCGTCATGGAGAGCTCTTTGCAGTGCCCGCGTGAGAGTCAACGCGCACGGCCATGCCAGACACGACAACGCCAGCCCTCGGGCTGGCGTTGTCGTGTCTGGCAACCTGCCGTTTCCAGCAGGCCTGGCGTTGGTGATGAAGGTTCAAGATCAGGCCAGCGAACGCCTCAGGCCTTCATGTCGAGCACGATGCGCCCCTCGATCTTGCCCTCGATCATGCGTCCGAAGATGTCGTTGATGTCCTCGAGCTTGCCGGTCTGCACGGTGGCGGCGACCTTGCCTTCCGCGGCGAAGTCCAGCGCCTCCTGCAGGTCCTGACGCGTGCCGACGATGGAGCCACGCACCGTGATGCCATTGAGCACGGTGGAGAAGATCGGCAGCGGGAAGTCGCCCGGCGGCAGGCCGTTGAGCACCAGGGTGCCGCCACGGCGCAGCATGTTCTGGGCCTGATCGAAGGCCTTGGGTGATACCGCCGTCACCAGCGCGCCATGCGCGCCGCCGATCTCGCGCTTGATGACGCTCGCCGGGTCTTCCTTCATGGCATTGACGGTCACGGTCGCGCCCAGACGGCGGGCCAGTTCCAGCTTGGCATCATCCACATCCACCGCCGCCACGTTCAGGCCCATGGCGCGTGCATACTGCACCGCCATGTGTCCCAGTCCACCGATGCCCGAGATCACCACCCACTGGCCGGGGCGGGTGTCGGTCATCTTGAGTCCCTTGTAGACCGTGACCCCGGCGCACAGCACCGGCGCGATCTCCACGAAGCCCACGCTGTCCGGCAGTCGGCCGACGTAGCCTGCGTCCGCCAGCGTGAACTGGGCAAAGCCGCCATTCACCGAATAGCCGGTATTCTGCTGGCTCTCGCACAGCGTCTCCCAGCCGCCCAGGCAATGCTCGCAGTGGCCGCAGGCCGAGTAGAGCCAGGGCACCCCGACACGGTCGCCTTCCTTGACGTGGGTGACGCCCTCGCCCACCGCCGCGATGGTGCCGACGCCTTCATGGCCGGGAATGAACGGCGGATTGGGTTTCACCGGCCAGTCGCCATGCGCGGCGTGCAGGTCGGTATGACAGACCCCGGAGGCGGCGACCTCGACCAGAATCTCGCCACGTCCCGGGCGCGGTACCGCGACCTCCTCGATCACCAGCGGTGCACCGAATTCACGTACCACGGCGGCTTTCATGCTGTTATCCATGACGTACTCCTCATCCATTGAAGACTGACGAACATTCAAGAAAGGCGGACATTCAAGACAGACGAACCAGCAGAGTTGCGGCGGAGAGTTGCGCCGGAGAGTGTGGGCTTGCGCCTGCATGCGCCAGCGCCCGTGCCAGCGTTTTTTCCAGCGCCCGAGCCTGCGCCCGAGCCAGTGCAAAGCTTGCCTCTCCATTGAAACCAGACGCAGCGCTCCCTGCCCTGCGCCAGATCAAGCAATCGGATCTGGCGCGGGCATCGATGTCATTTCTCAAGCAAGAATCGCGGGAGTCGTGCAGCACCACCAGTCACGGTGGCGCTGCCAGACAGGCCTAGAAGAAGCCGAGCGGATTGATGTCGTAGCTGACCAGCAGGTTCTTGGTCTGCTGGTAGTGCTCCAGTGCCATCTTGTGGGTCTCGCGACCGACACCGGATTTCTTGTAGCCACCGAAGGCGGCATGGGCGGGATACTGGTGGTAGCAGTTGGTCCACACGCGACCGGCCTGGATGCCACGGCCCATGCGGAAGGCGACATTCATGTCGCGGCTCCAGACACCGGCGCCGAGACCGAATTCGGTGTCATTGGCGATGGCCAGCGCCTCGGCCTCGTCACGGAAGGTGGTGACGGCCACCACCGGCCCGAAGATCTCTTCCTGGAAGACACGCATCGAGTTGTTGCCCTTGAGCAGGGTAGGCTGGATGTAATAGCCGTTGGCCAGCTCGTTCTCCAGCTGCTCGCTGCTGCCGCCGGTGAGCACCTCGGCGCCTTCCTCACGGGCGACATCCATGTAGGACATGATCTTGTCGAACTGCTCGCGGGAAGCCTGGGCGCCGACCTGCACGTCGGTGTCCAGCGGGTTGCCGCGCTTGATGGTCTTCACGCGCTCCATCACCCGGGCCATGAAGTCGTCGTAGATGCTTTCCTGGATCAGGGCGCGTGACGGGCAGGTGCACACCTCGCCCTGATTGAAGAACGCCAGTACCAGGCCTTCGGCGGCCTTGTCGATGAATTCGGGTTCGGCATTCATGATGTCGGCGAAGTAGATGTTGGGCGACTTGCCGCCCAGCTCCACCGTGGAGGGGATGATGCTGTCGGCGGCGCACTTGAGAATGTGCGAGCCCACGGGAGTGGAGCCGGTGAAGGCGATCTTGGCGATGCGCTTGCTGGTGGCCAACGCCTGGCCGGCCTCGGCCCCGTAGCCGTTGACGATGTTGAGCACGCCCGCCGGCAGCAGGTCATTGATCAGCTCCGCGAGCACCAGAATCGAGGCCGGGGTCTGCTCCGCCGGCTTGAGCACCACGCAGTTGCCGGCCGCCAGCGCCGGGCCGAGCTTCCAGGCCGCCATCAGGATCGGGAAGTTCCACGGGATGATCTGCCCGACCACACCCAGCGGCTCATGGAAGTGATAGGAGACGGTATTGGCGTCGATATCCGCCGCGGTGCCTTCCTGGGAGCGCAGGCAACCGGCGAAGTAACGGAAGTGGTCCGCCGCCAGCGGAATATCGGCGTTCAGCGTCTCGCGCACCGCCTTGCCGTTGTCCCAGGTCTCGGCGACGGCCAGCATCTCGAGGTTCTGCTCGATGCGATCCGCGATCTTGAGCAGGATGTTGGAGCGCTCCTGTACCGAGGTCTTGCCCCAGGCAGCGGCTGCCTTGTGGGCGGCGTCCAGCGCGAGGTCGATATCCTCCGCACTCGAACGCGGGATACGGCAGAAGGCCTCGCCCGTCACCGGGCTGACATTGTCGAAGTACTCACCCTTCACCGGCTCGACGAAGCGACCGCCGATATAGTTGCCGTAGATATCCTTGAACGTGACCAGCGCATCGGCGCTGCCCGGGGAGGCGTAGATCATGGCGAACTCCTGTTGGCCGGATTCACGAGAGGCGCTCGTGATCGACGGCCTGTTGTTGTCGTTGCTGCGCAGTCGTTGTCGTTACTGAAAAGTCGTTATCGTTGCTGAGAAGTCGTTGTCGTGTCAGCGAAACGCCTGTGTTGGCCCTTCTGCAGTGGCGCCGTTGGCGCTGACCCGCTGCCCGATCCATCAAGCGGTACTTGATCAGGCGACTCTCACAGTCTTGACCACTGACGCCAATCGCGACATGCCCCCATGGGCGGAGACCGTCTCATCCCTTGGGAGGAGAAAAGGGAGGAGAAAAGGAAGGAGAAACGAACGCCGCCATACCGCGAAGGCCGCAAGGCACGACACCACGCCATGACGTTATGCTCAGGCTAGCCATGAACAGAAAAGCCTTGATCAGGATATCGCCCGCCACCGGCCAGGAGCCTCCATGTACCGTCTGTTGATCGCGGATGACCATCCGCTGTTCCGTGATGCCATCAGTCGTACCCTGAGTCTGAGCGTCGCTGACGCGCCGGCGCCGCCCTACGAGCTGCTGCAGGCCGCCAGTCTCGCCGAGACGCTCAGCCTCATCGACGCCCATGCCGATAGCCTCGACCTGCTGCTGCTGGATCTCGACCTGCCCGACAGCCACGGCCTGGAAGGCCTGGCGCGCTTGCGCCAGGAGGCAGACTGGCTGCCGGTGGCGATACTCTCCGCCCACGAGGCGCGCGAGACGGTGCTGGAGGCGTTGGCACTCGGCGCGGTCGGCTATCTCTCCAAGTCGAGCTCGGCGGAGGTATTGCGCGAGGCGCTCGCGCGCATGCTGGCCGGTGAGGTCTATGTGCCCGCCCGCCTGATGCGCGCCGCCCCGCGTCCGGCGCTGGCGAGCCAGGCGGCTTCCTCATCCTCATCAGCCTCGGCATCGGCCTCAGCACCAGTGCCACCGCCAGCCCCTCAACTTGCGCCGAGCCTCAGCGAGGCGGAATTCGCGCAGCGGTGGCAGACCCTCACCACCAAGCAGCGCGGCGTGCTGGAGCGCATGGTGCTGGGCGAATCCAACAAGATGATCGCCTGGCAGCTGGGCGTGGCGGAAACCACCGTCAAGTCGCATGTCTCCGCCATCCTCCACAAGCTGGGGGTCGCCAGCCGGGTACAGGCGATTCTGCTGGCCAGCCACGCCCTGCCTGCCGTGTCTGGCGCGAGCGCGCCCCCTGCCTTCCCAAAACGCGCAACGCCCCGCCGGGGCGCTCACGAATGAGGCACACAGCGGGGCGTTGCGAGGGCCTGCCACCAGCAGGGCTTTTACCTCTCACAAGGGCATAGGAACTGGGGCATAAAGCATGAAGCCTACATCAGCTCGCCGACCAGCACATAGCCATTGAGCAGGATGATGATCGCCGCGACCAGCACCCCGATGGCCGTCACCCAGTGACGATTGACCAGGTCGCCCATCAGGCGGCGATTGGCGGTGAACATCAACAGCGGCACCAGCGCGAAGGGAATCCCGAAGCTGAGTACCACCTGGCTTGCGACCAGCACCTGCTGCTCCGGCAACTCCATCAGGATGATGGCGATGGCCGGTGCCATGGTGATCACGCGGCGCAGCCACATAGGAATGCGGAAGTTGACGAAGCCCTGCATCACTACCTGACCGGACAGGGTGCCGACGATGGACGAGGACAGCCCCGCCAGCAGCAGCGTGAAGCCGAAGATAAGACTCGCCGCATCCTGACCCATCAGCGGCGACAGCAGCTTGTAGCTCTCGGTGATGGAGGCCACGCCGGTCTCGCCGTTACCGTGGAAGACCTTGGCGGCCAGCACCAGCATCGCCATGTTGATCAAGCCGGCCAGCGCCATGCCGATGATGACATCCAGCCGGTAGTAACCCATCACGCGACGGCGCTGACCGCTGTCACGCACCCGGATGCGATTCTGGGACAGCGCGGAATGCAGGTAGATGACGTGGGGCATCACGGTGGCACCGAGGATGCCCGCCGCCAGGAAGATGGCGTGGCTATCCGGGAAGTTCGGCGACAGCAAACCGTAGATGATCGGCTCCACCGGCGGGCGACTGAGAATGATCTCGAGCAGGAAGCCCGCCGAGACCGCCAGAATCATCGCGCCGATGATCATTTCCATCATGCGGAAGCCGAAGCGCTGCATCACCAGCACCGCATAGGTGATGGCGCCGGTCAGCAGCGCCCCTTCCAGCATACTGAGCCCGAAGAGCAGATTGAAGGCCAGCGCCGCCCCCAGGAATTCGGCCAGATCGGTCGCGATAGCGACGATCTCCGCCTGCACCCAGAAGGCCCACACCACCGGACGCGGGAAGCGTTCACGGATGACCTCGGCCAGATTCTTGCCGGTCGCCAGCCCCAGCCGCGCGGACAGAGTCTGGATCAACATCGCCATCAGGTTGGCCCACAGCACCACCCACAGCAGGGTGTAGCCATAGCGGGAGCCGGCCTCGATGTTGGTCGCGAAGTTGCCCGGGTCGATATAGGCCACGGCGGCGATCATCGCCGGGCCGAGGAATGGCAAGGCGCGGCGCAGGCGGCCAGCGAGACGGACAGGGGAAGCTGTGTGCGCACCACCGGCAGCAGAGGCGTCGCCTTCGCTGCCCAGTGACATGCTTGCGGCATGACGTACGGATTTATCGGACATGACATTCAGCATGGGGGGAAAACCTGCCAGATCAATGACCCGCGAACAGATAAAGAAATATGCGGGAGGCTATGTGATCAGCATACACGCCAAATGCCATTGATTCTCATTAAAACAAGCGTGGTGCCCGATAGGCTCCTTCAATCACCCCCGTGGCGGACGCCTATTTGCCACTGTCTTTGCCTTCCCCCTTTCCAGTCTCTTCTTGAGGCCCCCTCAGCCTCTTTCCCAGCCCTCTTTTCCCTCCCCCTTTCCAACATCTCTTCCAGCCCTTCTGCGCGCGGCTAGCGACAATTGACCAGCAACTGGCGCAGGCGCAGTGGCTTGACCGGCTTTAGCAGAAACCCGAAACCGAGCGCACGCGCCCTGGCCTTGAGCGGCGCCGAGTGGTCCGCGCTGATCACCACCACCGGCAGGCCCGGCCAGCGTTGCCGCAGGCGTTGCGCCTGCTTGAGGCCATCGGGCTGCCCTTCGCCCAGCTGATGATCGACGATCAAGACCTGCGGCGTGGCCACGGCCTGCTGCAACAGCACCTCGGCATCCTCGGCGCAGTGGACACTCGCGCCCCAGCCCCCGAGCAATGACTGCATGCCGGCACACACCTCCCGATCATCCTCGACCACCCAGATAACGGTATCGAGCAGCGGCTGCGCGAGCGGTGACGCGCAAGGCTGGCCGGGAGAAGAGGCGTCAGCCGCCGGGCCTACCAAACTGGCAGGCTGACGAATCGGCACGCGGACCGCGAAGGCGGCGCCGCGCCCCGGCGTGCTGGTCAGCGACAGGGGGTGCTCCAGCAGGCCGGTGATGCGCTTGACGATCGCCAGCCCCAGCCCGAGGCCGCGCTGCTCGTTGTCCTGGCGCGGCGCCAGACGTCGGAATTCCTGGAAGACCACCTCGCGCTGATGCTCGGCGATGCCGGGGCCGTTGTCGGCCACGGTGATCTCCAGCCAGTCGCCGCGACGCCGACACCCCAGCAGCACCCGCCCGCGCGTCGAGCCATCCGGTACATGACGCAGCGCATTGCTCAGGAAGTTGCGCACCACTCGCGCCAGCAATTGCAGGTCCGACTCGATACTCAGATGACTGGCCACGTAATGCAGCTCGAGCCCACGGGCGGCGCCCAGCTGGCGATATTCCTCGGCGAGCACATCCAGCAGCTCACGCACCGGGAAGACGGCAACATCCGCCGTCAGCACGCCGGCATCCAGCCGCGAGATATCGACCAGCGTGCCCAGCAGACTCTCGACATCTGCCAGCGAGCGCCCCAGCCGCGCCACCAGCTCGCTGGGCGTGGCGTCGCCCGGCAGGGAATCATCCAGCGCCAGCCGCGCCAGTTGCTCTTCCAGGGCGCTGGCGAACAGCCGGGCGGCATTCAGGGGTTGCAGCAGGTCATGGCTGATGGCGGCGAGAAAGCGGGTCTTGGAGTGATTGGCCGCCTCGGCGGCGGCCTTGGCGGCGGTGAGGCGTCGATTGAGCGCCCCAAGCTCATCGAGGGTGCGATGCAGGGCATCGGTGCGCTCGCGCACCTGATCCGCCAGCAGCACCGCATGTTCGAAGGCGGCGTAGGGCGCGCTCGGTGAAGGGCTGCTGGATTCGACCCGCTCGATCAGGGCGGCGTTGATCTTCTCCAGCTGGCGATTGCGCGCCTTGAGGGCGGCGAGTTCGGCGCTTTGAGCATCCGTCTCAGTCTGGGTATCCGGCTCGGTCAGGGGGGCTGTCCTGGTCAGAAAGCCCTGTTCGGTCAGCGGCGTATCAGGCGACATCCTGTCCTCCCGTGCCGTCGGCAACCGACCGGTGCTGGCCGATCACCACACCGGTGAAGGTCTGGTTGATGTGCATGCCGTGGTGCTGCTCACCGTAGGTATTGAAGCCGATCACCCGGTGACGCCTGAGCATGCGCGAGGCCTCATCCTCCAGTGCCAGCGCCTCGATCTCCATGCGCCGCAGGAAGCAGTCGCAGCCGATGGTCAGCGCGGGCGGCCCAAGGCGCGCCTCCACCTCGGCCAGACGCTGCTCGAGCTGCTCGAGAATCGGCGTGGCCTGCATGGCGGTGAGCACGATGCCGGTCTCCACCGCGCAGTAGAAACTCAGGCTGGCATCGTCATTCACGCGCTGGATGGAGCGCACGTAATGCGCCTCGCCGATGCGCACCGCCAGCGGACAACGCGCGAAGACCGCCTCCTCCAGCGCTTCGGGCGCGACGCCGGCCAGCCGGGCGTACTCCTCGGCGGCGGGTTCGGCATTCAGCTCCAGCACGCGGCGCGAATCACGATCCACCGCCGTCACCACCAGCTTGTCGGCCAGCGGCGTGAGGTGATGGGTGCTGATGACCTCGAACGGCAGCCGCGTATTGACCACCACCACGACCGCCGCCTGATCATGGAAGACGCCATCGGCGTAGACATAGGTGTGCGACAGGCGATTGTCATCCCCGGCGGAGCCACCGAAGGCGGGAATGCTGCCCAGCGCCGCATCCAGCGTCGCCAGCACCTGCTCCTCGCTGCTCGAGAGCCCGTCGAGCAGCGTCAGCGCGAAGCTGTTGCCCATCACCGGCGCCACGGCCTGCTCGCGACAGCGTGCCAGCAGCTCGTCACTCAGCGCCTGGGCACGCGGAAGATCGAAACCGCTCAGATCATCGATCAGCACCTGCGCCAGCGCGAAGTCGCTGCGCGCAAGGCCGATGGCGGTGATGGAGCCGCGCGCATAGCCCGCGGGCGTGATCTCGCCGGCGGTGGTGCAGCCGCTTACCGGCACCTCGCCGAAGGTGGCGGCCAGCGCCTGGCCCAGTGCCGCCAGCGGATAATCCGCCGAGCAGAAGAACAGCACCCCGCCGAGACGCTCGCGACTTCCCAGCGCCAGATCAAGCGTTCGGGCAAGCTCGGCCACCGCCGCCTGCGGGTCCTTGAGCTGGCTGGCCGCCGTGGCCAGCGCCACGGCATGCATCTCGCTCTGTGGCTGCGCTCTTTCCTTCACGCGACTGCTGACGTCCGTCATGTCCCCTCCTCCCGTCGAGCGCGGCGGAGCCGGAGATGACGATCATCCGTCGGTGTCCGGCCTAGAGCACCAGCCCGCTGGCTCTCACCACGCGTCGTTCAATGGCACCTTCCAGCGTCTCGCGGCGGGTTCCCGCCAGCGTGACCCGCGACTTGGCCCGCGTGATGCCGGTGTAGACCAGCTCACGGGTCAGAATCGGATTGGCGCCCTCAGGCAACACGAATAACACATGGCGGAACTCGGAACCCTGCGACTTGTGGACCGTCATCGCGAAGACGGTCTCCACCGCCTCGAGGCGTGACGGCAATACCGCGCGCACGCCACGGTGGAAGCGCTGGATGTCGGTGTCCTGCCCATCACGCTCGGTGTCTGGCGTCGCCTCCTCCTCGACCGGGAAGAACACGCGCAGGCGCCCGCCGGCAGCGGGGTCCGGCAGGGTGATGCCGACATCGCCGTTGTAGAGCCCCAGCGCGCGGTCGTTGCGCGTCACCATCACCGGGCGACCGGCGTACCAGCCGCGCTCGTCGGCGATCAGGCCGCGCCGCATCAGCACCCGCGCCACGCGCTGGTTGAGGCCATCGACGCCATAGGGGCCACGGCGCAGCGCGCACAGCAGCTGGAACTCGAGCAGCAGGTCGATCACCTCACGCGCCGGGCGCCGCTCACGCACGGCCTCCAGCGCCGGGCGGTAGCCATTGACTACCAGCTTCTCGAGATCGCGGTCCTCCGGGCCACTGAGCTTGAGCCAGGCGATGTCGCGATAACCGGCCTTCCAGACATCGCGCAGCGCCTGACGATCACCGGCGTTGCTGGCGCGTGCCAGGGCGCCGATGCCACTGTCGGCAGAGAAGCGATAGCTCTTCTGCAGCACCACCACGTGATCGGCGAGTCGGCCGCGCGTCGCTGATGTTTCCTCCAAGTCCTGGCCATCAGGCACGGCGATGGCCTGCTCCAGCGTTTCGCCGGTCAGGCGGGTGAGATCTTCACACAGCGCCGGTGAGTAGCGCGGCGGCAGCGCATGCTCGCAGAGATCGCCCAGCACGGCGCCGGCTTCCACCGAGGCCAGCTGGTCCTTGTCGCCGAGCAGAATCAGGCGGGCGTGGGCGGGCAGCGCGCCGAGCAGGGCGGCCATCAGGTCGAGATCGACCATCGAGGCTTCATCCACCACCAGCAGATCCAGCGCCAGCGGGTTGCCGGCGTGATGGCGGAAGTGGCGCGAATCCGGCCGTGCGCCCAGCAGACGGTGCACGGTGCTTGCCTCGCGCGGGATGGCGGCGCGTACCGCGTCTGGCACCTCGAGCTTCGCCACCGCCCCCCGGATCGACTCCGACAGCCGCGCCGCCGCCTTGCCGGTCGGGGCGAGCAGGCGGATATCCAGCGCCCGCCGCTCGTGCGGATGGCCTGTCTCAGCGCTCTCCAGCTCGCCCTCTACACCGTCAGCGCCACCCGCCAGCGCCTGAGCCTGCAACAGCGCCAACAGGCGCGTGACGGTGGTGGTCTTGCCGGTACCGGGGCCGCCGGAGATCACCGTCAGGCGCTGACGCAACGCCAGGGCGCAGGCCAGCTTCTGCCAGTCCGGCTCGCCGTGCGGGTCCGGCTGATTGCTGGCGAACAGCTCGCGCAGACGCTCGCCCAGCGCATCACTGACCCGCGTCTCGCCCTCCTCACTCGGCCCCATCCGCGCACGCAGCCCCGCCGCGACTTCACGCTCGGCCTGCCAGTAACGGCGCAGATAGAGGCGCTCGCCCACCAGCACCAGCGGGCGCAGCGGCAGATGGCCTGCCGGGGAGTCGGCCTGCGCCAGTACGCTGACCAGCCGCGATGCCGCCAATTGCTCGGCCCAGCGCCCGGCATCGAGATCCGCCAGGAAGGCCTCCGGCAGGGCTACGCTGACCTCGGCCAGATGCGCCTCGGACTGCTCCAGCGGCGGCAACGACAGGGTCGCGCGTGGCTCGGCCAGCGCCCGCGACAGCGACAGGCACACATGCCCGCGTCCCAGCTGGTGGCTGGCCAACGCGGCCGCCAGCAATACGCTGGCCGGGGCCTCCGGCACATGGCGCGCCATGAAGCGCACCAGATGGGCATCGACGCGCCTAAGCCAGCCCAGCTCCACCCACAGGCCGAGCGTGGCGAGCAGGGTGTCGGCAGTCGGGGCGTCAGGGGCAGCGCTGTGCTGCTGCGTTGGCACAGACATGGTGTCAGACATCGAAGGCCCCCTGCTGGCCGCTTTGCGTGAGTGGCGAGGTGTCGGTGGTGTTGAGGAGCAGGCTATCCAATGCGGAGCTGTCGCCGCCCAGCCAGAGATCCAGCGCCTCGATCAGCGCCTGTGATGGCCTGCGCTGGAAGACGCCGGGCGTCGCTGTCCCTTCAAGGGGCCGGCCGGGCGCCGTTTCAGTCTCATCCACCGCAAGCGCGGGTGAATCACCGCCGGCATCCAGGCCGCGCAGGAAGACATACAGCACCCCGCCCATGCAGCGCTCGTAATCGTAGTCGTCGCCGAGGCGCGCCTTGAGCAGGCGATGCAGCGCGAGGGTGTAGAGCACGTATTGCAGGTCGTAGCGGTGCTCTACCATGGCGCGGGCCAGTGACTCACCAAGATAATCCTCGGGGCGCTCGCCCAGATAGTTGGATTTCCAGTCCAGCACGTACCAGCGCCCGCCGGACTGGAAGGTCAGATCGATGAAGCCCTTGAGCATGCCGTGCATGCGGCGTGGCGCGAGCCTGGGCCGCGAGCGCGGCAACGGTTCCAGCGCGGTGACCACGGCGTCCAGCGGCAGACTGCGTGCGTGCACGGCCGGCAGCCAGAATTCCAGCTCCGGCAGCCAGGCCTCCAGCCGGTTGAGCAGGATAGGCTCGCCCTCGAAGCCCTGTAGCGGGCGGGTCAGCGCCTGCTCCAGCCAGTCGGTGAGGCGCGGCTGCCAGCTGGCATCGAAGCCACCGAAATGCAGCCGCGAGCCCACCAGCCGCTCAAGCTCGCCGCGATAGTCATCCGCACCGAGGCGATCGAGATCCACCGCCTCCAGCAGGCCGTGCAGGAAGGTCCCCGGGCGCGGTCCGCGCGGGAAGTCATGCAGATGGATCTCGCCCACCGTCATCGGCAGGCCGCCGGCCAGCAGCGGGCCGGACTGCCCCGCCACCTCGCGGTCCGGGCGCGTCAGGCCCTGCTCGCCCTCTTCCAGCGCGATCTCGGTGGCGCCCTCGGGCACGCGGTCATCCGCGGCGTCGGCGGTGTCTTCCAGCGCCGCCGTCACCTGACGGGCATCAGTGAGCAAGGCGGTGTAGGAGGCGATCCACCAGTCATCCTCGATACCGCCCGCGAAGTGGCGCGCGCCGTGGAAGTGCTGATCGCGCTCCGCCGGGGGCTGATATTCATGGCCTACTGGTGCGGGCAGGCCGGAAACGCGCGCCAGACCGGCAGACTGCTGATCACACCAGCCGTGCAGCGCGGCCTCGATGGCGCTGGCCTCGATATCCGGGGTATCACTCAGGCCAAGCAGGTAGCCGACGGCGGTGGACGGCAGGCTCAGCTGCTTGCTGAAACCGCCCTTGCCGATAGGCGCCAGCCCCAGCCAGCAGGCAAACTTGGGACGCGTCAGCGCCACGTAGAGCAGACGCACATCTTCCATCAGCCGTGCATGGTCGGCCGCCGCGATGGCCTCCCTGGAGGGCTTCTTGACCAGGATGCTGTCATCGAGAGCGTCATCCTCCTGATCGACTCTGTGAGCAGGCACTTCCTCGTTATCGTCTTCCTCGTCAGCGCCTCCCTCTTCAGCCGTGGCCAGCCAGCGCTGCTTGAGGGTCAGCAGGCCGAAATTTTTGTCCGGCTCGGCCGCGCGGAAGCTGGCCATGAACGGCAGCAGCACGATGGGATACTCGAGCCCCTTGGACTTGTGGATGGTGACGACGCGCACCAGCCCCTCATCACTTTCCAGTCGCTGACTGAGGCTGTCGCTGTCCAGCGCTTCATGGCCGGATTCCAGCGCCTGATGCCACCAGCGCAGCAACGCCTGCTCGCCATCGAGGCGCTGGGCGGCATTCTGGGCCAGCTCGCCAAGGTGCAGCACGTCCGTCAGGGCGCGCTCGCCCCCGGCGCGCGCCGCCAACCGCTCACCGACCCGGAAGTCGCGCATCACGCCGCGCAGCATCGGCAGCACGCCGCGCCGCTGCCAGTCGCGGTGATAGCCATCGAAGCGCTCGACCTCACGCTCCCAGGCCAACTCATCCACCGCGAGGCGTTCGACCAGCGAGAGATCCTCGGCCAGCAGCCGCGTCGCCAGCGCCGCGCGCAGACGGCGGTCATCACGCGGATGGGCCACGGCCTCGAACAGCTGCAACAGTTCGAAGGCCTCCGGCGTGTCGAATACCGAGCTCTTCTCGCTCAGATAGACGCTGCGGATGCCGCCTTCGGCCAGCGCGCTCCGCACCGCCGCGGCCTCGCGGCCGTTGCGCACCAGCACGGCGATATCGCTGGCGGCCACGCCACGTGGCGTCGAATCGCCCTCGTCCATGAACACCAGCCCCGGCTCGCCCGCCGCCAGACGCTGCTGTCCTTCCAGCAAGGCCTGAATCTGGGCGCGGCAGGCACCACTCATGGCGCGGCGGTGGTCATCGGCGCTCAGACGCTCACCGCTGGCCCACCACAGGTTCAGCGCGCAGGCGGCCTCTTCGCGGCCATCCGGATGACCCAGCACCAGCCGGGTGCGCGTGCCCTGGGCCTCGACCGGTTGGAAGGGAATGTCCTCACTGCCGAAGGGCGCCTGATGCTGGGCGAACAGGGCATTCACCGCGGACACCATCGCGGCACTGGAGCGGAAGTTGCGCGGCAGGGTGAAGCGCGAGCTGGTGACCTTGCGCGCCGCCAGATAGGTGTCGATATCGGCGCCGCGGAAGGCATAGATGGCCTGCTTGGGGTCACCGATCATCAACAGCGTGCTGGGCGCCTCGCCAGCATCGTTGCCGACATCAATGTTGATGGCATCGTCGTCGGTCGGGCCATCGCCCGCCGTCTGCGGATAGATGCGCCGGAAGATGCGGTACTGGACCGGATCGGTGTCCTGGAATTCGTCGATCATCGCCACCGGCAGCTCCTGACGGATCTGGCGCGCCAGACGCTGGCTGGCCTCGCCATTGAGCGACGGCTCCAGTGCGTGATCGAGATCATTGAGCAGGTCGGAGAATTCCCACAGCCCGAGGCGGCGCTTCTCGCAGATCAGGGCGCGGGCGACACTGTCACGCGCGTGCACGGCGACCTGATCCAGCAGTACGGCGTCCGGGGCGGGCACCTCGGCCAGCCTGTCCAGCGCCGCGAAGAAGGGATGGCGCGGCGTCTGGCAGTTCTTCTTGGTGCCCTTCTCGAGCTTGGCCTGACTCAGCCAGCACAGCTTCTTGCTGTCGAGCATGTCGGCGGCGAAGTCGTGCTCACCGCTGGCCAGCCAGGCGGCCGTCGCCGCCAGGCGAGGCTCGAGCTCGGCCTCCTTGTAGCTGTTGCCGTTGAGGGCCTTGCTGGCGAAGGCCTCGCCCATCACCGCGCGGATGGCCGGCTCATCGAAGCTTTCCTCGACGGCGCGCCGGGCGGCCTCCTGCTGCTGACGCCACTGTTCGGCATTGCCGAGCAGCTCGCTCAGGTCATGCGGGGCCTCAAGACATTCGCCGTCGCGGTACAGCGGGCGTGGCGTGCCATCCCGCAGCAGGCCGCGCAGCTCCTCTCCCAACGCGTCGGGCCCGGCCCAGCGCCCACGGATCAAGGCCTGCCACTCACGGGCCAGCGGATAGAACTCGCAGCGCCAGTAATCCTCGACGCAGCGCGCCAGCAGCGACTGGCCATCCTGCAACAGCTCGGCGCCGAAGCGTCCGCCAGCATCGAAGGCATGTCGGCTGAGCATGCGCTGGCAGAAGCCGTGGATGGTGAAGATGGCGGCGTCATCCATCAGGCGCGCGGCCTGATCGAGGCGCCGTGCCGCGGCAGCCTTGAGGCGAGATGCGTCCTCGGCAGGTGATGATGTCAGCAGCGGCGCGAGCAACTCGGCCAGCACCGGATCAGGACTGGCACGCTCCAGCAGCGCCTCACGCGCCTGCTTGAGGCGCGCTCGAATGCGGTCTCTAAGCTCCGCGGTGGCGGCTTCGGTGAAGGTCACCACCAGAATCTCTGGCGGCGTCAGCGGGCGCGGATAGCAGACGCCCGCGTCCTGGCCGGGCAAGGGCCCGAGCACCAGCCGCACGTAGAGCGCGGCGAGGGTGAAGGTCTTGCCAGTACCGGCACTCGCCTCGATCAGATGCTGACCGAGCAGGGGCAGCGTCGGAATATCGAGGGCCTGGCCCTGCTGGCTCTGATCCATCTCGTCACTCATTGCCGCTTCCTTGTCCTGAGCGATGCCACTCCTCACGCCACTCTCCACACCGCGCATGTCTTCCACTCTGGTATCGCTCATGACGTCGCCTTCCCGGTGGCAAGCTCCACCGCGCGTTCGCCGAGAATGCCCTGACGCACGCCGATCATGCTCTCGATCAGTGGCTGATAGAGCTGCACGCTGTTGAGCACGCCGCCGGCCTGTGCAAAGGCCTCGAACTCCGGCCACAACTCGCCCAGCGCGCCTTCCTGACGCCTGAGCGCCTGGGGGCCCTTGAAGATGTCTTCGCTGAAGCGGGTTTCCATGGCGCGCGTCAGACTCTCACCAAGCCAGGGCTTGTGAATGGCGGCCAGCGCCGTCTCAAGGTTTGCGTTGCCGTCCGCGGCCTGCGCCTTGAGCGCGCCGAACAGGGCATTGCGATCCTCCTCGCCCACCACCTCCCAGAGGGTGGTCGCCAGTTCCAGCGCGGCCGCCAGCGGCGCCTGCCAGCCCTGGGCATAGGCCTTGACGAGATGGCGCAGCGCGGCCTCGGCCTGCTCGATGCGCAGCGCGGGGAACAGCAGCCAGCGGTCCTCGAACACCGCAAGCCACTGATAGCCTTCACGGCTTGCGCCCTGATCACCTGCCACTTCCCCGAGGCCGGGACACGCATTGGCCATCAGCCAGTCGAGGTAGCCGGCCAGCAGACGATGCGGCTTGCCGAGCTTCTTGTAGCGCCCTTCCTTGCCGGGCTTGAGGGTGCCGAAGTGGGTCGCCTCCAGCGTGGCCAGCAGGCGGCTTTCGCCCTCGGCGTCATCGCGCAGCTGCTGACGGCTGATCAAGCGCGTGGTGAGGGTCACGCGCAGCATCTCGCCGCCCTCATCCTGCATGATCAGCGGTACCTCGAGGGTGCGCGGCGGCAGCGAGATGGCATCGCTGAGCTGGTCACGCCAGCTGGCCAACTGCTGATCCAGGCGCTTGAGGCGCGGTTCGATCAAGGCGTCGGCAAAGCCCAGCGCCGGCAGCCGCCCGGCCCGGCGCAGACGTTCGGCGGCCAGCGGCAGTGACTGCCCGGCAAGCGCGGCGTCCAGCAGCTCGCGGGTCAGGGTGAAGCTCTCCAGCCCGTCGGGGGCGAAGGGTTCGTTGTCTTCATCCGGCACCTCGGCATCGCGGAAGCGCACGCCGACGCGGTCCAGCCCCAGCTGCCAGGGGCGGCGCAGGAAGCGCGCCAGCGAATCGGCACCGAGGCGCAGATGGGACTCCGGCGCCTGCTCCACCAGCTGCCTCAAGGCAGTCGTGGCCGCCGCTTTCACCTGACTGGCATTGCTTGGGTTTTCCTGAAGTGTTTCAGTCACTTGAGCCTGCCCCGTCGCGCGATACAGGCTCGACCAGCTGGCGTCATAGCTGAACAGATCGACGACCGCTGCCTGGGAGGCATGGAAATAGCGCCGCGAGAACGGCTGCAGCGGGTGTTCGGTGATCAGACGCTCACGCAGCGCTGCCTCCCGCGAACGCTTGGCGGAGTGCGGCTGCTCGGGCTCCCAGCCCAGCTCGATGTAGTCGAGCAGTTCACCGACCAGCACCGAAGGCGGCCGCTCGCCATTGTCGCGCTGGTCACGCCCGACCCACGAGATTGACAGGCGATCCCGTGCCGCTAGCAGCGCCTCCAGGAACAGGTAGCGATCATCGTCGCGGCGTGAGCGGTCGCCCGCCTGCGGGCGGCTGGCCATCAGGTCGAAATCCTGCGGCATGCGCACCCGCGGGTAGTCGCCATCGTTCATGCCCAGCAGGTGCACTTCACGGAAGGGAATCGCACGCATCGGCATCAGGGTGGCGAAGTTGACCCGCCCGGCGAGAAAGCGCTGGGCGAGACCGCCGCTGTCCAGCTCGCCGCGCAGCGCCTCGCGCACCACCTTGAGCGACAGGCAGCCCTCGAAACCGGCCTGCTGCCAGCCCTTGTCGAGGCGTGAGAGCGCCGCTTGCAGACGCGCCAGAATGTCGAATTCCTCGGCGCTGTCAGGACTGAGGCTCTCCTCCCACAGCCGCTGCAGCGTGGTGGCCCAATCCGCCGGCGTACGCGAGGTATCCAGCCAGCGCCGCCAGCGATCCAGGCTCTCGATCAGCTCGCCGACCTTGCCTGCCAGCTCGGCCTCGAGACCGGCCACTTCATCGAAGGGCACCACGCCGTCGAAGCTCAGGCCGTTCATGTCGACAAGGCCGTCCATCAGATCGTCCATCGGAGCGCCATTTTGCTCATATCCAAGTTCCCCCTGCGCGGGGGCGCCGGTGGCGTAGCCCAGCAGCATGCGCTCGAGCCCGAAGCGCCAGCTGTTCTCGTCGAGGGGCATGAAGCCGAGCTGCTCGCGGTGCTCGCCGGAGAGGCCCCAGCGCACGCCGCTGTCGGCCAGCCAGCGCCGCAGACGCTCGAGCTCACCCTCCTCGATGGCGAAACGACGCCGGAAGGCAGCAACATCCAGCGCATCCAGCACCTCGCTGACGCCAAGGCGGCGTTCCGGCAGCTCCAGCAACATCAGCACCAGCCCGAGCAGCGGATTGGCCTGACTGGCCACGCGGTCGGCGATGGTGAAGGGAATATGACGCGGATTGCCCGGCGGCAGCTGACCGAACACCGCCTCGATATAGGGGGCATATCGGTCGATATCGGGCACCATCACCAGGATGTCGCGCGGCCGCAGCGGCTCGCCCTCACCACGTTTCTCGGCGTCATGGGCCCGCTCGAAGGCCGCCAGCAGGCGGTCATGGAGGATCTCGACCTCGCGCAGCGCCGAGTGGGCGCTGACCAGACTGATGGAGTCGTCATCGGCCGCAAGCGCCCGCGGACTGCCCTCGGCCAAGGCACGCTCGCCGGGGTGGACCAGCTCGAGTATCTCGTCCTGGATCTGCTGCAGCAGCGGCGCCTGCTCGGGTGGCGTGTCCTCGCTGATGCGCGGCACGAAGACGTCCAGCTCGAGATCGAAGCCGCTGTCGCGCCCCGACAGCGCGCTCTCGAATTCATACAGGCTGACGATGAAGTCACGCCCCTGTGCGCCAAGCCCTGCCAGCAGCGGGTTGGCCTTGAGGTGCAACTCCTCCTCCGCCAGCCCGATCAGCGCCGGCGCCTCGGGGTGACGGGCACGCTGTTGCGCGAGGCGCTCGCTGTCCATGCGCTGGCTGTCTGCTCGCGAACTGCGCCGCACGGCTTCGCGGTCGGAGACGATATCGCCCCAGTAATGGCGGCAGGGATTGGTGATCATCAGGTAGATGTCCATCACCCCGGACAGCGCATGCAGCGCATCCAGCGTCTGGCCCGGCAACGCCGAGATACCGAACACGAACAGGCGTGGCGGCAGCGGATGACGGCGTGTCGAGGGCAGTGTCTCCAGCGCGCGCGCCGCCGCGACGAAGCGACCATGCAGGGCGGCGCGGTGATGCTGGCGGCTGCTGGATGGCGCATCGGCCAGCACCGCGCGCCACAGTGCCGGCTGCCACTGCTGGCTGTCCGGCAGGTTGTCGGGCAGCAGATTGGCCGGCAGCTCGCTTGCGGCCTGCTGACGCGCGAAGGCATCCCGGAAGTTGTCGTCTTCCAGCCCGCTCTCCCAACTGCGTACCCACTCGGGGCGATAGTTGAGGTACTGATCGAACAGGTCCGCCAGCTGGCAAGCCAGCTGCCACTGCTGACGTTCGGCCTCGGGACCCTCGGGCAGCGCTGGCAATGCGTCCTCACCGACCGCCTCGATCAGCTGGCCACGCTCGTCGCGACACAGGTAATCCCTGAGCGGCGCATAACATTCGGCCTGGGATTCATCGGCCAGCAGCCCCGGCAGCAGGCGCAGCAGACGCCAGGCAAGCGGGCCCTTGTCGAAGGGCGACAGCTCCGGAATCTCGTCGCCCAGCACGCCACCCAATACCCCGCGATAGGCACGCCATACGAAGCTTGAGGGCAGTGGAAAATCCACCGAGGCGGCGATGCCATCGGCCTCGGCCAATGACAACCTCAGCCACTGGGCCATGCCGTTGGACTGGACGAGGAAGGTTTCCGGCACCAGCGGAGGCTGAGGCGCGGCCTTGATCACCTTGAGGGCCAGATCGCGCAGGTCCTCGAGGTGATTGGCGTGAAGAACGGTAAACATGCGGGCATCCTGCTGGGAGTGACAACCCGGCCATCGTGGCCGTGGCAAGCCGCTGCGCGGAAGAGACAATGAATGGCTCTATCCTAGCGTCGCCGTGGCGCCGGCCCAAACGAAAAACGCGCACCACCCAGAGGGTGATGCGCGTTTTCAGGCAGAGGCAGGCCACAAGGGCCTGCCTCTCATCCTGCGATAGCAGATACGCTGATCAGACGATGCGCATCAGTTCGCGGCCACGCGGGCTGATCGCCAGCCACAGGCCGAGCACCACGCCCATCAGCGACAGCGCCGCCACGTACCAGGTGGGCGACAGCGGCGAGACGGTCATCATCAGCGAGACCAGAATCGGCGTGAAGCCACCGAAGATGGCGTAGGCGACATTGTAGGAGAACGACAGGCCGGTGAAGCGCACCGCTGGCGGGAAGCCGCGGATCGCGATGCTCGGCACCGCGCCGACGATGCCGACGCTGAAGCCGGTCAAGCAGTAGAGCGGCACCAGCAGGCTGGGGTCTGAGTGCATGGTGGCGAGGAAGACCCAATAGGTGATGCCCAGCAAGGCGCTCCACAGCACCAGGGTGACGCCGGCGCCGATGCGATCGACCATGTAACCGGAGATGATGCAGCCGATGCACACCGCCACGATCGCCAGACTGTTGGCGGAGAAGGCCGCGGCGCGGCTCAGGCCCTCGAGGCCCGCGATCAGGCTCGGCGTCATCAGGATCACGACCACGATGGCAGCGGTCAGAACCCAGGTGACTGCCATCGCCACGGCAATCGCCGGACGCTGTTCCCGCAGGATCATCTTCAAGGGCAGCTCGGCGGCCAGCGCCTTCTTCTGCTGCATCTCGGCGAATACCGGCGTCTCGTGCAACCAGCGACGCAGATAGACCGAGAACAGCCCGAACACGCCGCCGATGATGAACGGAATCCGCCAGGCGAAATCACTGACCTCTTGCGGGGTGTAGACACTGTTGATGGCGCTGGCCATCAGCGAGCCGAGCAGGATGCCACCCACCAGGCCCATCGAGAGCGTGCCGCAGGCCAGACCATTGTGACGCGGTGCGACGTGCTCACTGACGAACACCCAGGCACCCGGTACCTCACCTCCGACCGCCGCGCCCTGGAACAGACGCAGGATGATCAGCAGCAGCGGCGCCCACATGCCGATGACGGCATAGGTCGGCAGCATGCCCATCAGCAGGGTCGGCAGCGACATCATGAAGATGGACAGCGTGAACATCTTCTTGCGGCCCAGCGTATCGCCGAAGTGGGCCATGATGATGCCACCCAGCGGGCGCGCCAGATAACCGGCGGCGAAGATGCCGAAGGTCTGCACCTGACGCAGCCACTCGGGAATGTCGGGCGGGAAGAACAGCTGGCCGACGACAGTGGCGAAGAACACGAAGATGACGAAGTCATAGAACTCGAGGGCGCCGCCGAGAGCGGACAGACCGAGCACCTTGATGTCACCACGCTTGAGCGAATTTTCGTTGGGCAAATCGTGAGCAGCGGAGGCGGAGCCCGCTGCGGGGACGGAATCGTTCATGGATCTCTGTTTAGCGGGGGCTGGTGTCCAGCGATGGTCAAGGGTGATTCACGCGTCGCACATCTTGTCTTGGAGGCTTTCAGTCGGGGAGACATCATCCTGTCGAGAGACATCATCGAATCGAGAGACATCATCCTGTCGAGGGACATCATCGAATCGAAAGACATCATCCAACCGAGAGTCATCATCGGTCACGGAGCGGAAGTCGTGCTGATGATGACTGAAAGCACCGGGGTTGCCCCGGAGGCGTGGCGATCATGCGGAATCCTGCCAGCGTACGACGCATCACTGTATTGCAAAAAACACAATACAGATCGATGCAATCATGCGTCTCATGTATCGCGTCCAGAGTAGCAAAGGCGACCTTGGCTGGGTAGCGTTCGCTCACTGTTTGGCAGGGGTCTTGCGGGAAATCACGCCGACCTTGCCAAGAGTTGGCATGAAAAACCCCGGCGCCTCGAGAAGGCGGGCCGGGGTGGTGGACGTCATCCTGTGCAGTTCAAGCAATGAGGGGAGGTAGTGGGCGTCATGCGAGGGGCCATCTTCCGTCGCATGACGGGCGACTCCTGAGGCTCAGGTTCAGATTCAGGTTCATCGACAAGCGTCAGCTGCAGTAGCCCCAGCCTTCCAGGCGCTGGCGAATGTCCTCGACCCGCTGGCGGTTCTTGCCGAGATCGGAATGCCCTCTGCGCGAGACGCTGCGCACATGACAGACCCCCTCCTCTTCATTGCAGACGATTTCCACATCATCGACGAAGCCCAGCACGGGGGTGTGGAACTCGGCGTGCAGATAGCCGCCATCTTCGCTGACGATTTCAGCATGGCCCATCGATTCTATGATGCCGTGCAACTTCTCCATCGCACTGACGCAGCAATCCTGCGGCATCGGGAGTGGCGCGACATAATGCTTGCTGTCAGTGGCCTGGGAACTGACCCCGTTGGGGGTGCTGGGGGCCGGAGCCAGCATGCCATCATGCAGGCCGAGATTGTCGGGACGAGGTGAAGCAAAAAGACCTTGGCGCATTTCGAATCCTTCCTGTCATCTCTGGGCGTCGGTAACAGCATCCTCTGTCACCAGCCTGATTGTTATCCAAGTCAGCTTGAAGACGTTGCGAAGACTGTGCGCAAGAAAGCCCCATGAGGGCTTCTCCGCTGATGTGATTCGCTTGAGGCAACTCCCACACGCTGCCATCGCGTGGGCTTGTCGGTGAATGACAAGGGCCTCGACTTTCAGCGTAGCGACTTTTGTCGATTTTGCCCGTGGAAGGGTTTGATCCAGATCATCTGCCTGATAATGCGCCGCACCTTGAGCGGCTTGAGGCCGTGCCCTCTTCCGCCCCAGCGAAGCCAGACCGTACACTGGGCAGCATTTCACCCGGCCCGGCTTGCCCCAGCCCCAGCCGCCGGCCAGACGACTTCGCAAGGACCCCATCGTGAGCTTCCGCTTTCTGCACACTTCCGACTGGCATCTCGGCCAGAGCTTTCACGGCCAGAGCCGTCATGTCGAGCACGCTGCCTTTCTCGACTGGCTGCTCGGGCAGCTCAAGACTCTGGCGCCGGATGCGCTGCTGATCGCCGGAGACCTGTTCGATGTGGTCAACCCGAGCCTGGCCGCCCAGGAACTGCTCTACGACTTCATCGTGCGCGCCCACGAGCAGGACGCGGCGCTGGAGATCGTGATGATCGCCGGCAATCACGATTCCGGCTCGCGCATCGAGCTGCCGGCCGCGTTGCTGGCACGTCTCAAGACCCATGCGCTGGGTCGCGTGCGCTGGGTGGATGACTCCGCCGACGGCGGCGATGCCCACAGTCTCGATTGCCAGCATCTGCTGGTGCCCCTGCATGATCGTGACGGCAAGCGCCGCGCCCTGTGCCTGGCGGTGCCCTTCCTGCGCCCGGCCGAGGTCACCGGCCTGAGCAGCGGCGAACAAGCCGAGCAGGAAGGCCAAGCAGCAGGCAAGGCCGAACGTACCCGCAGCGAGGCCTACCGCGACGGCGTGGCCCGCGTGCACCAGCAGCTGGTCAGTGCTGCGCGCGCCGCCCGCCAGCCCGGCGAGGCGCTGATCGCCATGGGTCATGCCCACATGCGTGACGGCGAGGTGTCCGAGAACAGCGAGCGCCCGATCCTGATGGGTGGCGAAGAGGCGCTCTCGACCAGCCTGTTCCCCGACGACATCGCCTATGTGGCGCTGGGCCACCTGCATCGCCCGCAGCGCGTGAGTGGTGAGGAGCGCATCCGCTATTGCGGCACGCCGCTGGCGATGGACTTCTCCGAGGTCGACTACGGTCACCGCATCCTCGATGTCACGCTCAACAATGACAGCCTGGAGAAGGTCGAGGAGCATCGCGTGCCCTGCCAAGTCGCGCTCACACGCGTCGGGCCTGCGCCACTGACCGAGATCACCTCTCGGCTCACGGCGCTGGTCGCCGAGGCGCAGGCGGATCTCGAGCCGACACGCTGGCCGTGGCTGGAAGTGACCGTGCAGCTGGAAGCCCCGCTGATCGACCTGCGCGCCCGCATCGAGGCGCTGCTGGAAGGCGCGCCGCTGCGTCTGATCAAGCTGGTCACCCGCTACCCGGCCCCCAATGCCGAGCATCGTGCGCCGAAGGGCGTGAAGCTCGATGAGCTGGAGCCGATGGGGCTGTTCGAGCGTCACTATCGCGCCACCTATGACAGTGAGCCGGACCCGACGCTGGTCGAGGATTTCGCCCAGCTGCTCGAGGAGGTCGAGGCCGCACGCGAGACGCGTCTCGAAGGCGAGCCGGCCACCCGGCCCGCTCGCAAGGCCGACAAGGCGGCTTCGATAGACAAGACAGCCTCGGCAGACAAGGCCAAGGGAGGTCAGGCATGAAGATTCTCGCCCTGCGCCTCGACAACCTGGCGTCGCTTGCCGGCACGCATGAAGTCGACTTCGAGAAGGCGCCGCTGTCCGATGCCGGCCTGTTCGCCATCACCGGCCCCACCGGGGCCGGCAAGAGCACGCTGCTCGATGCCCTGTGTCTGGCGCTCTATGGCACCACGCCGCGCCTGCGCCAGACGCCGAGTGGCGGCCAGCTGGAGGATGTCGGCGAGCATCAGTTGACGCTCAAGGACCCGCGCAGCCTGCTACGGCGTGGCTGCGGCGAAGGCAAGGCCGAGGTGGATTTCATCGGCCGCGATGGCCTGCGCTATCGCGCCAGCTGGACGGTCAGCCGCGCGCGCGGCAAGCCCGGCGGGCGCCTGCAGAATGCCAAGCAACATCTCCAGCTGCTGCCCACCGGCGATGACACCCAGCCGGCTCAGACCCTCAACACCACCAGCAATGACGCCAAGGCGTTGATCATCGACAGGCTGGGGCTCAATTTCGAGCAGTTCACCCGCGCCGTACTGCTGGCGCAGAGCGAGTTCAGCGCCTTCCTGCGTGCCAATGACAATGAACGCTCGGAGTTGCTGGAGAAGCTGACCGATACCGGCCATTACTCCGAGATCTCGATGGCCGCCCATGAGCGCGAGCGCGCCGCCCGCGAGACCGTCAATGAACTGGAGCGCAAGCTGGAGGGCCAGTTACCGGCCAGCCCGCAGGAGCGCCAGGCGCTCGAGGAGGAAGTCCGCCTACGTCAGACGGCCATGACCCGGCTCAGCGAACAGCATGATGCGCTGACGACCTATCACCAGTGGACCACCACGGCGGGCGAGCTCGAACAGGCCCTGCGTCAGGCGCAGCAGGAGCAGACCGAGGCTCACGCCGCCAGCGATGGGCTTTCCCGTCAGCGCGAGCAACTCAGCGCCCTGGAGGCCCTCGCGCCGATTCGTCCTGCCCTGCTGCGCCTCACGGCGATCGCGCCGCAGCATGCGCAGCTGGTCACGCAACTGGCCCAGCTGGAGCAGCAGCTCGGCGCCCTGTCGCCCAGGGTTGAGCAGGCCAGAGCCGCCAGGCACACCGCCGATGAACGCATGCAGCGCTGCGAGACCTGGCGTGGCGAGCAACTGCCGAAGCTTGAAGAGGCACGTCAGGTGGCCTCGCGTCTGGCGCAACAACGCGAAGCACACGCCAGCCAGCAGAGTGAACAGCAACGCCTGCGCGACACGCTCGGCCAACATCAGCAGGAGCTGGAGACACAGGATCGTCAGCGCCAGCAGCTGGAGCAGCAACTCCAGCAGCTGCAGGCGACGCTGGTCGACGAGTCAGGCCAGCCGCTGCGCGATGCCGAAGATTATCGTGACCAGCTGCAACGTCAGCGCGATGCACTACTGGAGCTCAAGCCCGAACTCAGCGAGCAGATCAGTGGCCTGGCCCGCCGTGATGAGGTGCAGCAGCGTCTTGTCGAGCTGGAGCAGCAGCTGCCCCGACAGCAACAGGCGTTGCGGGATGTGGCTGGCCGGCAGGCGCAGGCATTGCAGGCCCGTGATCAGGCGCGCCACGAGGAAGACGCCGAGCGCCGCCAGCAGGAGCAGGAGCGTCTGGCACGCAGCGACAACGTGATGGCGCTGCGCCGCGGGCTGGTCCAGGGCGAGGAGTGCCCGGTGTGCGGCAGCCACGAGCACCCCGCCGCCGGCCAGGCCGCACCGGCCGAGGCGCTGATCGCTCAGCTGGAGCAGCAGGCCCGCGAGCGCCTTGACCAGCGCCGCCAGGCCACGGCCACCGCACAGCAATCCATGGAGACGGCCAGTCACGAGCATGCCCGCCTCGAGCAGCAGCTCGGCTATCTGCAGCAGGAACAGACCCAGCTGCACACGGAGCTGCAACGCCTGCAGCAGCAGGCGCAGAGCTGCCAGACGAACCTGAGCGAGCTTCTGGCCCGGCACTCGCTGTCGGAGCAGCCCCAGCTTGCCCCCTTGCCGCAGCTGCCGGCTGCCCACGCACTGCAACTGATCGAGCAGCTCCTTGGGGAACTGGACGCCCGCCAGAACACGCTGGTGTCGACACTGCGTCAGCTGACGCCGCTGCGTGAGCAACGCCAGGCACTGGCAACACGTCACGCCACGCTGACGACGCAATGCCAGCATGGCGAGGCGCAGCTTCAACAGTGTGAGACGCAGATCACTGCGCTGGCGCGCGAGATCGAACAACTCAGCGCCACGCTTGCCCAGCAGCTGAGCGCAGACCCCAAGCGACAGCATGCCAGCGTGAGCGACTGGTCCGACTGGATCGAGTCGCTGACCACCCGGATGCGCAACGAACAAGAGGATGCGCGGCAGGCACTGCAGGAATTGAGCGAACAGCAACAGCAGCTGACGCAGCAGCAGGCCAACCTGCAGCAACGCCAGACGGAGCTGCGCGAGGAGCAAGACTCGCTCGACCGCGAACGCGCGCATTGGCAGACAGCGAATCCCGGCCTGGATGACGCGCGCATCGCGGAATTGCTGGCCGTCGAGGATCACGAGCTGCAGGCACTGCGCCAGCAACTGCGCAGCGCCCACGAGCGCGTCGCACGCGCGGATGCCCTGTGTGAGGAGCGCAATGCGCGTCAGCTCAAACACTGGCAGGCCGCTCGAACCTCCAGCTGGCAGGCAGCACTCGAACAGCTGGCAGCGCCCGCCGTGGAGACGTCAGGAGCAGGTACCGCTGGAGAAGGTGCGGCGAGAGAAAGCACGACGAGAGAAGGCACGGCGGGAGAAGGCACCGCAGGAGACGGTGCTTCAGGAACTGAAGAGACTGGCCTCATCCGCGCCCAGGCCCAGCAGGCACTGGCGCTGCATGCTCGCTTGCAGACTCATCTGCAACCCCCACAGGGAGATGCCGCTGGAGAACCGGAGGATGCGCAGCCACAGCCCGAGGAAGACACCCACGCGCTTGGCGAGGCGTTGGCCACTCTGAGCGCGGCGCTCAAGACACCGCTCACTACCGTGCGCGAGGCCCATCAATCGGCGCAGGCGGCGATACTCAATGATGATCAGCGCCGCAGCGGCAGCGCCGAACTTGGCGAGCAGCTGGCCCGCGCCCGCGCAGTCCATGAACGCTGGGGCGCGCTGTCGGAGCTGATCGGCAGTGCCAGTGGTGCCAAGTTCCGCACCATCGCCCAGGCCTTCAACCTCGAGCGCCTGATCGAGCATGCCAATCTGCATCTGGCCAATCTGGTTCGCCGCTATCGTCTGGCACGCGGCGCCAGCCCGCTAGGGCTGGTGGTGGTGGATACCGAGATGGGTGACGAGCTGCGCAGCGTGCACTCGCTGTCCGGCGGCGAAACCTTCCTGGTCTCACTGGCGCTGGCGCTGGGCCTGGCGGGCATGGCCTCCGGTGAGCTGCGCATCGAATCGCTGTTCATCGATGAAGGCTTCGGCAGCCTCGACCCGGATTCGCTGGCCCTGGCGATGGAGGCGCTGGATGGCCTGCAGGCCAGCGGCCGGCGCGTCGGGGTCATCTCGCATGTGGCCGAGATGCATGAACGCATTCCGGTGCGTATCGCGGTACGCCCCTCGGGCAACGGCCAGAGCCGACTGGAGATCGAGGGCTAGCGGCGGTCAGGCATCACGAAGCCGCTTGAGGCGGCGGCTGGCGAGCTGGTCCGCCAGTCGGGTCGGCTCGGGCAGCTTGGTCTTGCCCAGGCAATGCAGGGTCATCGCCAGCGCCGTGTCCAGATTCATGCACTGGCCCGGCGAGACGAACACCGGCTTGACCTTCGCGCGTGAGCGCAGCACGGCGCCCAGCTGGCTGCGCTGTTCGCGTTTGGGCAGCTCGCTATTCTCGATGATGCCGAGCTCGCCATCCGCTTCACGCACGCGATCCGTCAGCGCGACCCAGTCGCCGCGCTCATCGCCCGGTTCACCATGCTTGCCGCACAGACGCTTCTTGGCCACGCCGAAGGATGGCAGGTCACACCACAGGCCGAGATGCGCCGCCACGCCCAGGCGGCGCGGGTGCGCGATGCCATGGCCGTCCACCATCAGGCATTCGGGCGCACGCTCCAGCGATTCGAGGGCGGCGATGGCGGCGGGCAGCTCCCGAAACGACAGCAAGCCCGGAATATACGGCATGCGTGTCGGCTGACGGATCAGCTGCTGCTCGAGGGGCTCCAGCGTCGCCAGATCCAGCGTCACCACCGCCGCGCGTGTCACCTCGCCCTCATCCTCGAAACCGATATCGACCCCCGTGATGGTCGCTGGCCACTCGCCGGGGCTTGCTCCCCAGGGCGGCGTCAACGTCAGTCGAGTGGCCATTTCGCGTTGCTTGGCAACGGCGGCGGCAGGGTCGAGATTCCAATCGTGCAGTGCTGTCATCCACTCACTCATGCATTCCCTCACGGTGGTTGCGGGTCTCTCTCCCTCAGATGCTATCGATCGCCCTCACCTTCAAGCTGCTTGCCCAGTGAACGCAGCACTTCCGCCGCCTGATTGCGGAAGATGTCCAGCCCATTGCCGACCTCCCCCATGCTGCGTTCCAGCTGGCGTGACAGGCGATTGGAAAGCGGCTGGTCCGCGCTTGCCGTCAGCTGCTCCGGCGTCATGTCGAGCACCAGACGGTAACGGATATCGCCGGGGGCCTCAGCCGCCAGCGGGTCACTGACCGCCTCACGGGTGAAGCGCGCGAAGTCGATGCTGGCCGCCTTGTCGCCGCCGTCAGGGCGAATCAGCAGGCGATGGATCTGACCACGGGTATCACTGAGCACATCCTCGACCTTGCCCAGCGCCTCGCCCTGCGGTGAGACCACCGGCGCCAGACGCAGGGCCTCCAGCGAGACCAGCGGGACGCGAATCTCCGGCGTGGCGCTGCTGGCCGGCATGCCGGACTCGGCGTGGGCCGCACTGAGCGACAGCCAAGGGGTCGCCAGCAGAGCGCACAGCATCAGCTGGCGGGCAGGCGTGGCCTGCAGGCCACGGCGCAAGGCATCGAGTGAAGAGATCATGTGGGCATCCTCGGGAAATGATGAGCGGTGGAGCTATGATGAGCGGTGGACCTACGCCAGCACAGGATACCAGCCCCGGTGACGCCTTTCGTCCAGGCACAAAAAAACCGGCACCTCGTGAGAGGTACCGGTCTTTTCAGAAGCCGTGGCCAGCACTGCGATCAGTGCCGACCCGACTCAGGCCTGATCAGGCGCGACGACGGTCGTCGTTGCCACCTTCACGGCGCTGCGGACGAGCGCCCGCACCGTCTTCTGCCAGTTCCAGCGGACGGCCAGCGACGCGAGCACGCGCCATCTTGGACACGATGCTGGTCGGCAGACCGCTCGGCAGTTCCACGACACTGTGCGTGTTGCGGATGTCGATGCGACCGATGCGTGAACCTTCGATGCCGCCTTCGTTGGCAAGAGCGCCAACCAGCTGGCCCGGCTTGACGCCGTCACGGTGGCCGACGGCCACACGGTAGAGCTTCATGCCTTCACGTGCGACCGGCGCGGAGTTGCGACGCTCACCGCGTTCCGGACGCTCGGTGCGCTCACCGCGCTCGGAACGCTCGTTGCGACGCGCACCCGGCTTCGGCAGAGACTGGATCGGCGTCTCTTCGGCGCGAGCCATCTTGACGAAGACAGCGGCCAGCTCGACCGGATCGTGACCTTCTTCGACCAGGCTCTGGACCAGAGCGCGGTGACCGTTGGAGCTGCTGCCCAGGGCTTCGACGACGCGAGCACGGAAGGCGGCGTCACGGTGGCCACGGATCTCTTCTTCGCTCGGCAGCTGGCGTTCGGTGATGCGCTGGCCCAGGGCCTGCTCCATCCAGCGAACCTTGCGCATTTCGCGACCGCTGACGAAGGTGATGGCGCGACCTTCACGACCGGCACGGCCAGTACGGCCAGTACGGTGGACGAAGGATTCGCTGTCACCCGGCAGGTCGTAGTTGAAGACGTGGGTGATACGCGCCACGTCCAGACCACGAGCGGCGACGTCGGTCGCGACCAGCACGTCGACCTTGCCACGCTTCAGGCGAGTCACGGTGCGCTCGCGCAGGGACTGGTCCAGATCACCGGACAGCGCTGCCGCGGAGATACCGCGAGCGATCAGCTGTTCGACGACTGTGGTACAGGCGGCACGAGTACGCACGAAGACGATGGCCGCATCGACGGTCTCGACTTCCAGCAGACGGGACAGCGCTTCGAGCTTGGCGCCGCCTTCGACACGCACCATCATCTGTTCGATGGTGGAAGCGGTACGCGATTCGGACTTGATGGCAACCTTGACCGGATCAACCAGGTAACGGTTGACGATACGCTCGATCTCGGTCGGCAGAGTTGCGGAGAAGAAGACGCGCTGCGCTTCCTTCGGGGTATCGGCGACGACGCGCTTGACGTCATCGATGAAGCCCATGCGCAGCATCTCATCGGCTTCATCCAGCACGAGGGCTTTCAGGCCGTTCAGGTTCAGGCTCTTGCGGTCCAGGTGGTCGATGACACGACCCGGGGTGCCGACGACGATCTGCGCGCCGCTCTTGAGGCTACGCATCTGCTCGCGGTAGTCCTGACCACCGCAGAGAGTGGCCACTTCCAGGCCACGCATGAACTGACCGTAACGTGTGAAGTTGACGGCGACCTGTTGGGCCAGCTCACGGGTCGGGGCCAGCACGAGAACCTGCGGTTCACGGCGGTCGAGGTCCAGACGGGTCAACAGCGGGAGTGCAAAGGCAGCGGTCTTGCCGGTACCCGTCTGTGCCTGGCCGATCATGTCACGGCCTTCGAGCAGACTCGGGATGGTCTGAGCCTGGATCGGGGACGGAGTTTCGTAGCCCAGCTTCTCGAGAGAGGTCAGGACGGCAGGCAGCAGGGCAAGATCGCTGAAGCGATCGACGACGGAAGTCGTGGTCATGTATATCTCACACCTAAATGGCTACAAGTAAGGCTTGCAGCTGAAGAATGGGTCGGGTTGAACCGACACGAAGCGTAAGGGCTCCGTCTGGCGATGCAGTCAGGCACGAGGCGCTGGCATCATCAGAAAAAACGTACGAGTGCTGGACGTCTTGGCATGGACGGGCCCGGGTTGCTCTGAAGATGGACGCAATTCCACTTTCAGGCACAACGCTGCGGCGACCGTACAGCAACCAGAGGCTCTTCTACTCAGAGTCTCGGGGCGCTCCATCATGCACACTGTGGACAGGGACGGGTCTTGCATCGCGGCGGCCGGACATCGATCGAATCGAGGGGTCACGGATGGCTGGGGCAAGCTACGCCACGCGGTCCGGGAGGCGCGAAATACCGGCTGATGGCCACAAGAAACGGCGATCACGTCGGGCTCGGCTACTCAGGATGGTGGGTCACTACATGCGAGGAGCTGGCATTCTAGCAGCCTCTCACGCATTCTGCATCCTTTCTTTTGACCTTGGTCGCAGGCCGCCCGCCCTCGGGCAGGCATGCGCCCTGCCATCACGACTCGCTGAACAGCCACCTGACAGGAGCCTGCATGACTGACGCGCAAGACCATGACGCCCCCTCCCCACAACATCCCGCCGAGCATGTCACCACGCTGTGGGTCGACGCCGATGCCTGTCCGCGCGCCGCGCGCGACATCCTGGTGCGCGCGGCGGAACGCACCGCGACCCCCACCTGGTTCGTCGCCAATCATCAGGTGCCGCTGCCGCGCTCGATGCACGTCAAGGCGCTGTCGGTCCCACAAGGGGCCGATGCTGCCGATCAGTTGATCGTCGAGCGCGCCCACCCCGGCGACATGGTGATCACCTCCGACCTGCCGCTGGCGCTGGAGGCGATCGAGAAAGGCGCGCTGGTGATGACGACCCGCGGCGAAGCGCTGGATAGCAACAACATTCGCGCCAAGGTGCAGATGCGCGACTTCATGGAGAGCATGCGCTCCAGCGGCGAGCACACCGGCGGCCCCTCCGCCTATGGCCAGCGCGAGCAACGCGACTTCGGCAATGCACTGGACCGCTGGCTGGCCAAGATGAGACGCCCGACACCGCGCGCCTGACCCAACCACCGCTGCTCGTCATCAACTCGGGCGCCACCAACTCGGGCGCGATCAACTCACACTTCTAGACCTCAGGCGTGACGACGAACGCCCTGGCCCGGTAGACGCTCGCGGTCATGGGGAGCGTCGAGCGCCAGACTCGGGCCGAGCGGCACGATAGCGGTGGGATTGATGGTCTGCTGACTGGCGTAATAGTGGGTCTTGATATGCGCAAGATCGCAGGTCTCGGCAATGCCCGGCCACTGATACAGCTCGCGCAGATAGTGCGAGAGATTGGGATAGTCGGCGATACGGCGCTGATTGCACTTGAAGTGCCCGAAGTAGACGGCATCGAAGCGGATCAGGGTGGTGAACAGGCGGATGTCGGCTTCGGTCAGCCATTCCCCGGTGAGATAGCGCGAGTCGGCCAGCCGGCGCTCCAGTGAATCCAGGCACTCGAACAGCGCCGTGAAGTGACGCTCGTAGACCTCCTGCCGCGTGGCGAAGCCGGTCTTGTAGACGCCATTGTTGACCTTGTCATAGACCTCGGCATTGATGGCATCGATCTCGCCGCGCAGGTCTTCGGGATAGAAGTCCAGATCATTGCCGGTCAGCGAATCGAAGGCGTCATTGAAGATGCGCACCAATTCCGCCGACTCGTTGTTGACGATGCGACCTGTCTGCTTGTCCCAGAGCGCCGGCACGGTGACACGGCCGGTGTAGTGCGGGTCGGTCAGGGTGTAGAGCTGGTGGTGATAGCGCACGCCATTGATCGGGTCACCGCTGGAGCCTTCTTCCTCGAGATAGCTCCAGCCATGTTCGAGCATCAAGGGGCTGGTGTAGGACATGCCGACCAGCGGCTTGAGCCCCTTGAGAGAGCGCATGATCAGCGCGCGGTGCGCCCACGGGCAGGCCAGCGAGACGTAGAGGTGGAAGCGATCTGCACTGGCGGGCACGGCCGCTTGTCCCTGCGGCCCCTCGAGCGGGGCATCGGGCGCCACGACCCAATCCCTGAGCCGCGCGCTTTCGCGCTTGAATTCACCGCCGGTGCTGTCGGTGTCATACCAGCGATCCTGCCACTTGCCGTCGACCAGTAAGCCCATCTTGCACGCTCCTTATATGGCTGAGGGGATGCCCCCAGCCTAAGAGCCAAGCGCGACAGCGCAAGCGAATTCACTGCGTGGCAACGATCGAGTTTCTCGAACGATCACGCCGCGCGCTCTTCTCAAGCCCTCACTCTTTTCAGGCCCTGCGCGCTTTCAGGAGCGCCGCTCGCTTGCATCCTGCTCGACGGCAGCGTGCAGCTGCGCCTTCATCGCGCGGACGGCGGGGCCCGCGCGATCATCGTCCGGCAGATAGAGCATCAGCGACACTTCGCGCTCGCCGCCATTGGCCAGCGGCAGTGGCAGCAGCCGCCCCCGGGCCAGAGCCTCGCACATGCGGGAACGGGGCAGCCAGGCGAAGCCCAGTCCGCGTTCGGCAAGATCGACTGACGTGGCCAGGTGGCTCACCGTCCAGCGCGCCTCGGCCTTGAGCCAGCCGGCATCCATGCCGCTGGAACGACTGCTGTCGCGTACCACCAGCTGGCGATGCTGCACGAGATCACGCAGATCCAGCGGCCGCCCGAGAGCATGCAGCGGGTGCCCCGGCGCCGCCACGGCGATGAAGGTTTCACGCAGCAACGGGGTGCCGAGATGGCCATCCAGCATCAGACCGCTGATCAACAGCTCCGCTTCCTTCTCCTCGAACAGCTCGCGCCCGCCGGTAAGCGTCGTCTCGTGCAGCTGGACACGCACCTGAGGGTAGGCCGTCGAGAAGGCTTCCAGCGCCCGTGCCAGCACATCCGGCGGAAACAGCTGATCCACCGCGATGGCGATCTCGCTCTCCATGCCCGCCGACAGCGCATCGGCCACATCCTCGAGTGCCCGCGCATTCTCGATCAGCTGACGCGCCCGGCGCAGCAGCAATTCACCCGCCTCGGTCAGCCGGACATTGCGCCCGACCGACTCCAGCACCTGCACGCCCAGCAAGGCCTCGAGGCGATGCACGGCGTGATTCAGGGTCGATGGGCTCTTGTGGATCGCGGCCGCCGCGCGCGCGAAGCTGCCGTGGTCCACCACGGCGGCCAGCATCTGCCACTGAGCCAGTGTCACGCGTGACGACATCGGGATTCCTCTTGCAGAACGTACGGGAATGCACGGGGCAATCCTGACATGCCAGACGCAAAAAACCAGACACCTGATACTGCAACCCGACGGGAGCAAAAGAGCATTCTGTGCTGTCGGACTCCCGACATCTGGTCGCAATCCTCGGACATCAGGACGGCATCCTCTGAAATGCAGGAGGCCAAATACGCTATTTTGCGTAACTTTACAAAATTTAACACCAAGCAGGATTTACTGCCTGAACAGCGTTTCCTAAGCAAAAATGGCGCTATTTTCGCCAGACCTCATGTTGCCGGTACCGCCAATTGCGCCGTCAATGATCTAAACAGGGTTGAATTACTCATACTGGACATGCGTCCAGCCTATCGAACGATGGGAACCTTGGTTAAGGTTCGAATGCCTCATTGTTGCCATCTTTTCATTTCACATAACTTTATCGGTCACATATGCTGCGAATCCTTCATTCGCTCCCTCGCGCGCACAAGTATCTTCTTTTACCTGTTGCCACCATGGTTACCGTGCTGGGTGCTCACAAGCTTCTCGAAACATTCGATGCTCCTGATGTCTCTACGGCCTCACAGTCCATCGCCATCGACCTGGCCAGTGCAAATTCCAGCACCCCGGCCAAGCTGCCGCTGGCGATTGCTGCCGCCGATGACACTCAGTCTCCCCTGAGCCCGGCGCAGCTCGCCAATCAGACGGCGACCAGCTCGACCTCCGGTGACATTCCGCTGGCAGCGCTGACGCCCAGCGAGATCGTCGCCATCGATTTCGACATGCCGACGCTGCTGACGGATGCCAACTATCATCCCGACAGCCAGACGGCAGGCCCGATCGTGGCACTGGCGCCGGCGGCAGTGAAGACCGCGGAAGCCGTCATCGGCACCGCGACCGACGAACAGGCCGGCGGCACCTCCTATGACGACCTCTCCGTCGACCCGGTCGAGCTCGGCGAAAGCCCGACGCTGCAGACCGAGCTGGCGGCCGAGGAAGTCTATGTGCCCGAGTGGCAGACCTATACCGTGCAGGCCGGCGATACCTTCGCCGTGATGGCGGAGCGCTCGCTGGGCCTTGGCTACAGCGAGACCACGCGCATCCTCAAGGCGCTGCCTGACAAGCGCGTGCTGACGCATTGGCGCATCGGCGACAGCTTCGATTACAAGCTGGATGAAGACGGCAACCTGCTGGCGTTGCGCATCATGAAGGACGCGCGTCGCGGCTTCATGGTCAAGCGTGAGGCAGGCGGTGAAAGCTTCAATGTCGCCAAGATCGAGAAGGCGACCCAGGCCACTCAGCGCATGTTCGCCGGTACGGTCAGTGGCAGCTTCTCCCTGTCAGCGGAAGCCACTGGCCTGGGCGTGGCGGAAGTCAGCCAGCTGACCCAGGTGCTGGGCAAGAAGATCGATTTCCGTCGCGATACGCGCAAGGGTGACAGGTTCCAGGTACTGGTCGAGTCCGACATGATCGACGGCACCAGCATGGATTCCCGCATCCTCGCCGCACGCTACGAAGGTTCTCGCAAGTCACTGACCGTGGTGCGCAACAGCAGCGATGGCCGCTACTACACCCCCGACGGCAAGGGCCTCGACCCGGCCTTCAATCGCTATCCGCTGGCGCACAAGGCGCGCATCAGCTCGCCGTTCAACCTCAGCCGTCGCCATCCGGTGACCGGACGCATCAGCCCGCACAAGGGCACTGACTTCGCGGTGCGTATCGGCACGCCGGTGCTTTCCACCGCAGATGGCGTCGTCGAGCTGGTCGGCAATCACCCGCTGGCCGGTCGCTATCTGGTGCTGCGCATGGACAACGGCTACAAGACCCGTTATCTGCACCTGTCACGCCCGCTGGTCAAGAAAGGCGAGCGCGTGACCATGGGTGAGAAGATCGCCCTGTCAGGCAACACCGGCCGCTCCACCGGCCCGCACCTGCACTATGAGGTGATGGTCAACAACCGCCAGGTCGATGCCATGCGCGTTCAGCTGCCGAACAACAAGTCTCTGTCCGGCAAGGCGCTCGCCAACTTCAAGCGTCAGTCAGAGAACATGCTGGCCAAGCTGGAAGCCGCCGACAACACTGGCGCCATCGCCAAGGCCTCCATCCCGAGTCAGGGTGACGAGAGCTAACGCGAACCCAGGCGCGGGCCCGCAAGCACAGGGCCTGCGCCTGACATGAAATACGCCTGACATGAAATGTGCCCGATAAAAGAAAAGGCCCCTCACCTCACGGTGGGGGGCCTTTTCTTTTATCGGTGTCTCGGCCAGAGATCAGGTCACTTCTTCATACCCTTGTTGGAGGCCTGCTCCAGCAGCTCTTCCGCTTCGCTGCTCGCGCCCTCCTCTCGCATCCTGGCCACATCGGCATACAGGCAGACGTAGGTACCGCAGGATGCACAGAACACCTTGTCGTCGGGATTGTGGACCTGCGAGACGCGGACTCGCTGGCTGCCACAGTCCGGGCACGGCTTGGGAATACGCAGTTCCTCGGAAAGATCTGACATGAAGCATTCTCCTGTTCGGTGTCTGGGCCGCTCGCCTTGAGGCTGGTCGATTGGCGTCTCCCCAAGACATGGGGCCACTCACACGGCATGCAACCCCGCTGGCGGGGAGTCGCTCGTCTTTCGGCTCGAGCTACCTCACCGAGATACCTCGCCCAGGCACTGCCCGGCACTGCGCTCAGACGCAAAGCCCCGGCACGGTGGCCGGGGCTTGAGGGGCAGGCGCGAACAGACAGATGTCACGCGGCGCTGATGCTGCCGGCAAGCGACTCATGGCTGGTGCCATGGCTTGCGGTGTTGGGCATGCGCGCGACGGGGCGCTCCGGCACACGGTGCTGGCCGTGTGATCTGGCGCCATCACGCGTCAGGCGGAACTCTTCCTGCAGCGCCATCTCACGTGCCGCCAGGCGAAAATCGCCCATCGAACACAACGCATGGCCGTTGGGGCACTTGAGGATGTGATCATCCGGCAGATCACGGGCAGGCCAATCCAGCGCTTCGTTGCATTCGGGACACTGAGGGCCATTACGGGTCGGGACTGATGGGGTAAACATGCGCGAACTCCTTTTCGACGCAAAAGATGACGATGTCATGACCAGATTCTCAGTACAGAAAACATCAAGACGTGGCTCGGTTTGCGTGCGCATGATGGAGACAGATAGCGACAGACTCCATTGCACTTTCGGTTAGATGCCACAATTTTATCGCTGGTCAGTCTCTGCGCTCACGGCTGCGGAAGGTATCGCGCAGAGCGCGGAACACACTTCATGGCAGCGCGACGGGCAAGAGTCTGACAGCACTATCTTACAGTCTGATAACACCTCGCGAATGACGCAGATCAAACGCATACCAGATCAGGGGGCATCCGCCGCACCGTTCTTCAGACGGGCGTCAGACAGGCATTCATGGGCTTGAAGCCAAAAAAATCCCGGCCAAAGGCCGGGAAAACACTCTCAGGCAGAACAGAACCTATCGCGGAAGCAACGCGGCTCGCCGCAGGTCGACCAGGACGCTGAACAGTCGTCAGCGGTATCACGGAAATCTCGACTCCACCTGCAGTGCCAGAAATTCAGTTTCGCTGCCCCGGGCAACAAGCCCGCGACCAGGGCGAAACAGCAAATCCGACTGGCACTGAGGTAAAAATTCTTGTGCGCACTCACACGCACTGGCGAACACTGGACCTTAAAGGCGCTTGCTTCAGGCCGAGGCGTCCAGCTGTTGGACCACCTTCTGCGCCATCAGGGCCGGGTCAATCGCAGCTCGCTTGCGGGCGCTGACTTCAAGGCGATCACGCAACATGAACCAGACACCCAGAAACTCATCACATTCTGCACAACTGACGATGTCATCATCTGCCGGGGAATCTTCGAGGTGAACCCGGTTGCTGCCACAGCGTGAACACTCCATGGGAACCTTACGTACTGTGTTCATCTCGATGCCCTCCATTGGATCCATGATGAAAACCTTGTGCTCGAAACCGGTGGAGCGGGCGGCATGACGATGTGAAAACTTGCGGCAACCTGACAAGGGATTGAAAAAGCGGCTCTGCGGCTCCATCAATGTTGTATCAGGGTGATCTCCTGCCTGCCCCGCCGTGCTTAGACAGTTGCAAAGTTAGACACTTCCAAAACCTTGTACAAGTTTTAACGCGTATCAGAACGTATCTGTATAGCTCATGTAGACGCATTGGCAGGCGTTTTCGTGTGCGCTGATCAAGCGTTTAGCTCTCCCCATGCGCCCGCTGTAGCACGAGAGCGCCCCGCCAGAGCCGTGTAACATTTCGCTACAAAAAAGCCTCTTATGACGTGCAAAAACAGCTTGTTCCACTCGCCAGGCAGCCAATCAGAGAGCAGAAAAAGCCTTGAACGCGCACTGATTGCGACATATCCGCGTGCCTTGTCTCGACTTCTTGCCTTGAACGGCGCGGGCCTTGGCATCCATGCAATCCTTCAGAACCTCACCTCCCTGCTCGCCCCCTCTACTCGCCCCTTCGTCAGGACCCTGCTGACAGAGCGCGTGCGGGCGGCCTGTTCGCGACAGGTACGGAGCACCAGAAACCCCACTCTCTTGGCACGACGACATTGCCCATTTACACCTTGCATGTGACAGAGAGAGGAATTCTCGTACAAGTTTTTCTTTCACCCCCCCCTTGAAACTTGTCGGTCTCGTCAGGATCTTAGTGGGTAGGGTCATGGTTCTGGCGAATCATTTGCGCCACGAGCGAGAAGGAAGCGCTTGAGGGACCGGACCAGAAGTACCGATTCAACACGCAAGGAGTACGGCATGAGCAATATGAACCGCAAACAGATTCTGGGTGCGATCACCGCGACCACGCTGCTGTCCACTACCAGCATGGCCATGGCCAGTCCGCAGGGGCTCTACTCCGCAGATGAGCTGATGGATGCCGATGTCTACCTGCAGAACGATGACAACAACGTGATCGGTGAAGTCGAGGACATCCTGCTCGACGACAACATGCAGGTCGCCGCTCTGGTCGTCGAAAGCGATGACTCCATGGGGCTGGACGAGAACCAGTACGTCGTGGAAACGGGCAAGTTCACCCTCGAGACCGAACAGGGTGATGATCTGGATGCCCTGGAATATCGCATCCACCTCGACATGGATGTGAGCGAGTTCGAGCAGCAGCCGAACTACACCACCGACTGGTGGCAGGACACGCGCAAGAGCGCCGCAGCGGCCTGGGATGAAACCAAGAACACCGCTGCCAGCGCCTGGCAGGACACTCGTCAGGCGACCGCCAATGCGCTGACCACCGCCGGCAACGCCATCAGCGGTGCCGCCAATGACACTGATCAGGAAATGGAAGAAGAGACTCAGTGATAGCGACCCTGCAAGAGATCACCCGAACCGGATGATCCGCGTCAATGTAGAGAAAAACGCCTCATGCCCCATGGCATGGGGCGTTCGTGGTTCAGGACCACGAGAAATCACGCCATTGATGCACTGGTGGGGGAAAGAAGAGAAAGAAAGAACAGCAAGAGAGGCTGGAATGGCAGGCACAAAAAAAGCCGCCATTGGCGACTTGTCGGGGCACTGAAGCTTTTGAGCATCAGCTGAATGAACCCCACTGGCAGGCATGCATGGTGGGCCCAGCAGGACTTGAACCTGCGACCAATCGATTATGAGTCGAGTGCTCTAACCAACTGAGCTATGGGCCCATGCAGCGCGCATATGATAGCGAAAGCATGAGCCTCGGGAAAGCCCGAAAACTCAACAACATAGCGATTCCCCCCTCCCGGCTGCGACGCGAGATGTGCGTTGATCATCCCCGTCAGGCTGCGGCTGCGACGAGTGTCGCGAACCCTTGGAGCCGCCGCCTGTCCAATGTGCCATCTGCAGCATCGAATCTTTTCCAGGCGCTCATGGCGGGCCTCGCCCGATCAAGCCCCTGGCCATCAGGAGTCATGACATGTCATTGCCTTTCTCTCGCTGGACCCGCGCCCTGAGTCGCACGCTTGCGCGTCGCTCGACCGGCAAACCCGCCAGCCGCCTCACCGCCATAGCTACCAAAAGCCGCTTCGGTGCCCCGATCAAGGCCGCTGCACTGGCCTTCGCCATGAGTGGCATCGGTGTCAGCCTGCCGACACAGGCCGCCTGGCAGCTGGTGCCCGACAGCAGCGGCGCCACCGCGACGCTGACCGCACAGGGCAGCCAGGGCAATGTGGAGCACGTGCATCACCTCAATGGCCTGAGCGGCACCGTGGGAGATGACGGCAAGATGAGCATTCCCTTGAGCGTCGGCCAGACCGATCTGCTCGACAAGGTCGGCGAGCTGCCGCCGTGGCTGTCCGGCGTCAGCCAGATGCGCCTGGCCACGCTGACCCTGAATCTTGACCCGCTGGCCATCGCGGCGCTGGAACCCGGTCAGACGACGCGCATGCAAGTGCCCTTCTCGGCCACCGATGGCAACCGCACCCACCGCGAGACCCTGCCGCTGGAGGTCACCCGTCAGGATGCCACCCACCTGACCTTCATCAACGCCGACCCCATTTCACTGGACAGTGCAGAAGTCGCCAGGAATCAGGTCGGCAGCACCCTGCTCAACCTGCTGGGCTACGGCAAGCTGGTAGGCGACATTCCCGTCACGCTGCAGGGCGAGATGGTCGACCAGTAACCTTCAGCACAGCGCGACGCCGCCAGACAAGCGCGATCCCGTCGTGAGCACGTTCATCGCGTCATCAGAACCGCCCCACGGGGCGGTTTTTTTGTTTCGCTAGCAGTCGAGGATGACGGCCTGCGCCAGCCAGCGAGAGCGCGCATGACGGCGATGGTCAGCCCTCATGACACCACGACATAAGAGAATGATAAAAATAATTCTCATTCATGGTTCAGAAAGCTGTCATCTGAACGTCTACCCACAGGAGAGAACGACGAACAAGAATCATTCCTATATAAATCATTCCGGATGGAACACCGCGCTCATGAAAGACTCCGCCGCACATAAAGCCACTCGCTCCCTGCTGATGACCCTGCCCAGGCACCCTCTGGCACTGGCGATTGGCCTTGGCCTGCCCTTCGCCGGTCAGGCCATGGCGGCCGACCACCGTGAGTCTCAGGACGAGACCCTCGACACCATGACGGTGACCACCACAGCGGCTACCAAGACCGACACCGGCTATCTGGAAACCCCCCAGGCCGTCTCCACCATCACGCGCGACGATATCGACAAGCGCGCAGCCGAGACGGTACAGCGTGCCGCGGATTACACGCCGGGCGTCTTCACCAACCAGATCGGTGCCTCCAACCGCTATGACTATCTGGTGCTGCGTGGCTTCTCCGACGGCAGTGTCAGCAACACCTTCCTGGATGGCCTGAAGCTGATGGGTGACTCGGGCTCCTATAGCTCGATGACCATCGACCCCTACTTCCTCGACAGCATCGAGGTGGTGAAAGGGCCGTCTTCCGTCCTCTACGGTCGCTCCTCCCCGGGTGGTCTGGTCGCGATGCAGTCCAAGCGCCCCGAGTTCCAGGACTCCGGCCAGGTCCGCTTCACCGTCGGCGACGACAACGAACGCAGTGCTGCATTCGACCTCACCGGCCCGCTGGATGACGAAAAGCGCATCGCCTATCGCCTGACCGGCCTCGCCAGTGCCGAGGACACCCAGGTCGACTCCGTCGAGGAAGAGCGTTACGCCTTCTCGCCGCAGATCACCATGGACGTCACCGACGACACCACCGTCACCCTGATGGGCTACTTCCAGAAGGACCCGGAAGGCGGTTACCACTCCGGCCTGCCCTATGAAGGCACGGTGGTCAGCTACAACGGCACCAAGCTCGGCAACGACTTCTACGAAGGTGACGAGGACTACGAAGAGTTCGATCGCACCGAACGCATGCTTGGTTACGATTTCGAGCACCGCTTCAACGACGCTGTCACCGCACGCCAGAAATTCCGCTATCTGCGCTCCGATGTCGACCTCGAGCAGGTCTACGCCTATGGCTGGGCCTCGGACACCGAGCTGACCCGCTACTACTCCGGCGGCGAAGAAAGCCTGCGCGCCTGGACCGTCGACAACCAGCTGGAAAGCCGCTTCTCCACCGGCGCCTTCGATCACACCCTGCTGTTCGGTGCCGACTATCAGACGCGCACCAATGACGTGGACTGGGAATACGGCACCGCCAGCACGCTGGATGTCTCCAGCAGCAGCGATGCCGATGTCTCCATCTATGCCACCGAGAACCAGAAGCGTGAACTGGACCAGACCGGTGTCTACCTGCAGGACCAGATCAGCTGGGGTCGCTGGAACCTGGCCGCCGGCCTGCGTCAGGACTGGGTCAACATCAAGAACACCGATCGTGACTACAACACCACCAGCGAGCTGAACGACAACGAGATGAGCGGCCGTATCGGCCTGATCTACGGCTTCGACAACGGCATCTCGCCCTATGTCAGCTACTCCACGTCCTTCTCGCCGAACTCCTACACCGATGAAGACGGTGACCTGCTCGACCCGACCACCGGCAAGCAGGTCGAGGTCGGCATGAAGTACCAGCCCAACGGCACGCGTGATCAGTACAGCGTCTCGCTGTTCCGCATCAATCAGGAAAATGTCGCCTCCAAGGACCCGGAAGACAGCTACTACACCGCCTACGGCGAGATCGAGTCCCAGGGCCTGGAGCTGGAAGCCCGCACTCAGGTGACCCGCGACTTCGCGCTGCAGGCCGGTTACAGCTACACCGACGTGACCTATGCCAAGGCGGAAGATGGCACCGAAGGCAACGATGCCAACCAGGTGCCCAAGCACCAGGTCAGCGTCTGGGGTGACTACGCCTTCAATGAAGGCCCGCTCACGGGGCTGAATGCCGGCCTCGGCGTGCGCTACTACGCCGACATGTGGGCGGATTCCGAGAACACCGAGAAGGTGCCGAACTACGCGCTGGTCGATGCCCTGGTCGGCTACGACCTGAGCCAGATCGGCTGGAGCGGCACCAGCGTGCAGCTCAACGTCAGCAACCTGTTCGACAAGGAATACATCGCGTCCTGCTACAACACCAGCTTCTGCTACTACGGTGCCGAGCGCAGCATGACCGCGACACTGACCTATGATTTCTGATTTCGAAAACTCCGCAGTCCGTCGATTCTGAATCGACCCGCACGACCCGCCGGCGGCAAGGATGTCGCCGGCACCATCGCCCTGAACCCCTCATCGTCTGATAGCTCTGGCGTGTCCAATACATGTCACCGGGGATGCCGGCCACCGGGATTGCCGGCCACCGAGATTGCCCGACACAGGGGCGCTCGGTGACGACTCACTCTGCCGATGCCCACGGCAGACGTGACTGACCATGCCGACGTCTTAGCCAATGGCTTGACCCACAGCTTCACCAACAGCAACAGCTTCACCAACAACAACGACCGCAAACGCGGCACTTGATGAATGTCCTGACTGGTCCTCGCACCTGAGCCATCTGTCCCAGCTGGCTGCGAGTCTCTTCCAAGTCTTTACCTGCGAACATTCGCATAAGGTTATGTAATGCACAGCCTTCAAGATTCCGCCGCCACCTACGGCGCTGCCGCAGGATCCTCCGTGTCTGACGCCCAGACCGATGCCTGTGTGCTCTCACTGTCCAGCTCGCCGCGCGCCGCCTTGTTCTCGCCTGCCAACATGGATGCCTGGCAGACAGGCATGGACCGCATCAGCCAGCTGGTGGCCGAACAGCTCGACAGTGTTCAAAAGCCGTTCAGTGGCATCACCCCGGAGGCCCTGCGTCCGGCCTTTGCCGACCTCGATCTCGAGACGCCCCTCGAGAACCTCGAAGCCGGTCTGGAGGAGCTCAAGTCGCTCTACCTGAAGGATGCCGTCTACTTCCATCATCCCCGCTACATCGCGCACCTCAACTGCCCGGTCGTGCTGCCCGGTGTATGGGCCGAGAGCCTGCTGGGCGCGATCAATTCCTCACTCGACACCTGGGACCAGAGCGCCGGCGGTACCCTGATCGAGCAGCGCCTGATCGACTGGACCACCGAGCGCCTGGGCCTGGGCCCGACCGCCGATGGCATCTTCACCAGTGGCGGCACCCAATCCAACCTGATGGCACTGCTGCTGGCCCGTGACGCGGTCTGCGAGAAGCTGCCCAACCACCCCGGTAACCAGACCCACGGCCTGCCGCCGGAAGCCGGACGCCTGCGCGTCTTCGCCTCCGGCATCAGCCATTTCAGTCTGCAGAAGGCCTGTGCCCTGCTCGGCCTCGGCCACAACGCCGTCATCCCGGTCGCCGTGGATGAGCGCCGCCGCATGGACCCCGTGGCCCTGCGTGACGCCCTCGACAATGCCCGCGCCGAAGGCCTGATCCCGATGGCCGTGGTCGCCACTGCCGGTACCACCGACTTCGGCAGCATCGACCCGCTGCAGGCCATCGGCCGTGAATGCCACGCCCGTGGCATCTGGTTCCATGTCGATGGCGCCTACGGCGGCGGCCTGATCACCTCGCGCCGCCACGGTCACTGGCTCAAGGGCACCGAGATGGCGGACTCCGTCACCATCGATTACCACAAGACCTTCTTCCAGCCGGTCAGCTGCAGTGCCTGTGTGGTACGTGATCGCACCCAGCTGCGCCACGTCACCTACCACGCCGACTACCTCAACCCGGAGCTTCAGGCCCGCGAAGGCACGCCGGATCAGGTCAACAAGAGTCTGCAGACCACGCGCCGTTTCGACGCCCTGAAACTGTGGATGACACTGCGCCTGATGGGCGCCGATGCCCTCGGCGACATGCTCGATTGCGTGATCGATCTCACCCGCGAGGGCTACCAGCTGCTCGAGGCGGCGCCGGACATCGATGTCCTCCAGGCGCCGGAGCTCAGCACCCTGGTGTTCCGCTTCCATGACGCCAGTGAAGAGACCCTCAGCGCCGAACAGTGGGACGCCTTGAACCGCGAGATCCGCAAGCGCCTGTCACGCAGCGGTGAAGCCATCGTCGCCGCCACCAAGGTCTCGGGCCGTCAGTACCTGAAGTTCACTCTCCTGAATCCGGAAACGCGCCAGGAAGACCTGGCCGCCGTGGTCGAGTTGATCCGCCAGCACGGCCAGGCGCTGGTCAAGGCGCATCATCTGGCCGTCAGCACCACCGCCCAGCCGAACCATGGCGCACCACTGGCCGACATACCGGCCGCCAGCCGTCGCAGTCACACCACAGAAGCCAAGGAAAGCCGTCATGCATGACACCTCGAACCCTCACGTCACAGACACTCTGGAAGCGCGCGATGATGTGCTGGATTTCGTTGCCATCGGCATCGGCCCCTTCAACCTCAGCCTTGCCTGTCTGAGCGAGCCGCTGGAAGACGTCCAGGGCGTCTTCCTCGAGCGCAAGGCCGCGTTCGACTGGCACCCGGGCATGCTGCTGGAAGATGCCAGCATGCAGACGCCCTTCATGGCGGACATGGTCTCGCTGGCCGACCCGACCAGCCACTTCAGCTTCCTCAACTATCTGAAGCTGCATGACAAGCTCTACAACTTCTACATCCGCGAAGACTTCTTCCTGCTGCGTCGCGAGTACAACCAGTACTGCCAGTGGGCGGCGCGCGAGCTGAGCTGCCTGCGCTTCGATCACGACGTCCAGGACATCCAGCATGTCGGCGATATCTATGTCGTGCGCGGCACTCGCCCCAGCACCGGCGAAGCCTTCGCCTATCGCGCACGCAAGCTGGTACTGGGCACCGGCACCCAGCCCTACCTGCCGAAAGCCGCCGACGCCGTGCGTGACGTGGTGCCGGTCGCGGGCAGCCGCGTGTGCCACAACGCCCACTATCTGGCGCGCAAGGAGGAACTGACCTCCCAGCCGGCCATCACCATCATCGGTTCCGGCCAGAGCGCCGCCGAGATCTATCTCGACCTGCTGCGCGAGATCGACCAGCACAACTACCAGCTCAACTGGATCACGCGTTCGCCACGCTTCTTCCCGCTGGAATACGGCAAGCTGACGCTGGAGATGACCTCGCCGGATTACATCGATTACTTCCACGCCCTGCCACGTGAGCAGCGCAACACCCTGCTGGCGACCCAGAAGGGCCTCTACAAGGGCATCAATCTCGAGCTGATCGACGAGATCTACGACACCCTCTACGCCAAGCAGCTGCAAGGCGTGGTGCCCACCACCCTGATGACCAATACCGAACTGACCTCGCTGAACAAGCAAGAGACCGACGGCGACTTCACGCTGGGGCTCTATCAGCGCGAACAGCAGCAGGCCTGGCGTCATGACACCAGCGCCGTGGTGCTGGCCACGGGCTATCACTACGTGGCGCCGCCCTTCCTGCGCAGCATCGAGTCACGCATTCGTCGTGACGAGGAAGGCCGCTACGCCGTCGGTCGTTTCTACGCCGTCGACACGCAAAGCACCGCGGATGCCGACGGCAACGAGGGCGATCAATCACCGTTCGCCGGCGAGATCTTCGTCCAGAATGCCGAGCTGCATACCCACTCGCTGGCCGCGCCGGACCTGGGCATGGCCTGCTATCGCAACAGCTGCATCCTGCGCGCCATCACCGGTCGTGAGGTCTATACCATCGAGCGCCGCATCGCCTTCCAGAGCTTCGGCGCGCCCGGCTCTGAAAAGGGCTGTGGCAATGGCTTCACACCGCTGCCCGCCGCACACCTGCCCTACGGCGAGACGGATATTCACGCCGGCACCTCTTCTACCGGCCCATCCTCTGCCGGCACCGCCTCTACCGACAGCTCCTCTGCTGGCACCGCCTCTGTCGACACCATCTCTGCCCCCCAGGCCGACACGACTCACACCGCTGCACCGCAACACCGGGAGACCACCGCATGAACATGCCAGTCGACATCACCAGCGCCGCAAGCGCCGAACAGTCCAGCAGCGCGGCAAGTTCTCACAGTGCAGCGACACCGTCACAGCAGATATTCGGGACGACCTCACTCGCCGCGCCCGCAACGATCAATCTGCTCAGCCCGGCACCGGGAACGCGCTTCACCCGCCGCGCGGTGGAGCTGGAGCAAGCCCAGGCTCGCCTGCGCAAGCCGCAGGACGACAGCACCAGCGAGCGCGCCGAATTCGCGCTGCGCCCGCTCGACCTTGCCGCCGACATGGCGATGGTGGATGAGTGGACCAGCGGCGAACGCGCCAGCTTCTGGGGCATGAGTGATGACCTCATCACCACCAAGTACGACTTCTACCAGGGCCTGGAAGACAGCCAGCACGCCCAGGGCTGGGTCGGTTTCTACAACGACCAGCCGGCCTTTCTGGTCGAGCTCTATGACCCGGCGCACGACCCGCTCGGCAAGCATTACAGTGTGCAGCCCGGCGACTTCGGCATGCACTTCCTCGTCGCGCCGCGCAGCGAGGACCAGGCCCCCATCAGCGGCTTCTCGCGGGCGGTGATCGAATCGATCATGGCGATGATCTTCGCCGGCCAGTTCCGCGATGAGCATGCCGATGAAGGGAAAGATGCAGTCCGTCCCGTGACCCGTGTGGTGGTGGAGCCGGACAGCCGCAATCGCGCCATTCATCCGCTGAATGCCGCGGTGGGCTTCGTCGATCATGGCCCGCTGGATCTCGACGGCAAGCCGGCCCGCCTGTGCTTCTGCACCCCGCAGGAGTTCCGCGCCGCCCTGGCCACTCGCAGCCCGCGTCTGGACAGCGGCGTGACCGCCAACCCGGCCGCGGCCAGCCAGCATCTCACCGGCCCGGACTGGCAGCAGGCCAATCGCCTGCTGGTGCGCAAGGCGCTGGCCGAGTTCAGCCACGAGCGTCTGATCCACCCGCAATGCGCCGATGACTGCGGCACCCGCACCGCCTGCCAGAGCCATGACAACTGGCATCACTTCCGCCTGCCGCTGGCAGCGCAGGTCAGCGACACGCCGCCGGTCAGCCGCCGCGCGGCGGAATATCGCTTCGTGGCGCGCCGTTTCCAGCTCGATCACTGGCTGATCGATGCCGCCTCCATCCAGCGTCTGGATGCCGACGGCAACGCCCTGCCGCTGGACGCGCGTGAGCTGATTCTGGAACTCAATGACGTGCTGGAGATTCCGCCGCGTCTACTGCCGGTCTATCTCGAGGAGGTCAGCGCCACGCTCGCCTCCAGCGCCTGGAAGATGCAGCGCGCCGTGCGCGAGAATCAGTCCGCCCGCGTGCTGGCAGGCGCCTCCTTCCAGACCCTGGAATCGGCAATGAGCGAAGGCCATCCGTGCTTCGTCGCCAACAATGGCCGCATGGGCTTCGATGCGCTGGACTATCGCGCCTACGCGCCGGAAGCCGCCCAGCCGTTCTCGCTGGTGTGGATCGCCGTGCATCGCGACAACGCCCATTACTCGGCCGTGGATGGTCTCGATCCGCGTCGTCTGCTCGAGGAAGAGCTGGGTGAAGCCGAACTCGCCCGTCTGGAGCAGCAGCTGACCGAGAAGGGCCTTGCGCCCTCCGACTACCTGATGATGCCGGTGCACCCGTGGCAGTGGAGCCACAAGCTGGCGATCACCTTCGCCGCCGAGATCGCCAGTCAGCACATCGTCTGTCTCGGCCTGGGGGAGGACCGCTATCAGGCGCAACAGTCGATCCGCACGCTCTACAACCGCAATCAGCCGAACCGTCGCTATGTAAAGGTGGCGCTGTCGATCCTCAACATGGGCTTCATGCGCGGCCTGTCGCCCTATTACATGCGTGCCACTCCGGTCATCAATCAGTGGCTGCAGGGCCTGATCGATTCGGACCCATCCTTCGAGAAGTGGGGCTTCCGCCTGCTGCGTGAAGTCGCGGCCATCGGCTATCGCGATGATGTGCTGGAAGACGCGGACCCGGCGGCCATCGGCTATCGCAAGATGCTGGCCAGCCTGTGGCGTGAGAGCCCGGAAGACGTCAAGGACGAGGGCGAGCGCCTGATGACCATGGCCGCACTGCTGCATGTCGACAACGATGAGAAGGCCTTGCTGCCGGCGCTGATCGAGCGTTCCGGCATCGGCGCCGAAGCGTGGATCGACAAGTGGCTGACGGCTTACATGACGCCGCTGCTGCACTGCTACTTCAAGCACGACCTGGTGTTCATGCCGCATGGCGAGAACCTGATCATGCGTCTGCGCGATGGCGTGCCGTGCGGTGCGCTGATGAAGGACATCGCCGAGGAAGCGGCGCTGTTCGCCACCGAGGAGACCCGTGCACTCGAACTGCCGGCAGGGGTCGAGCGTCTGGTGGTCGAGGTGCCGGAACCGATCCGTATCCTGTCGCTGCTCACCGATGTCTTCGACTGCATCTTCCGCTTCGCGGTACCGCTGCTGGTGCGCGAGCAGGTGATGACGGAGGAGGCCTTCTGGTCGCGCGTCGCGGCCTGCATCCATGACTATCAGGATGCCCATCCGGAGATGGCCGACAAGTTCGCGCGCCATGACCTGTTCGCGCCGCGCTTCACGCTGTCGTGCCTCAACCGCCTGCAGCTGCGCAACAACCAGCAGATGGTCGATCTCACCGATCCGTCTGGCGCCCTGCAGCTCAAGGGCGAGCTGGATAACCCCATCGCGGCCTTCGCCCGCCGCTGAGCGGTGACACTTGGCGATCAACAGATCGCCATGACCAGCTAACTACTACCGGTCAACTACGACCAGCTAACCAGGACCAAGCAGCACCGGGACCGCCCTCGTCATGTACGGGGGCGGTCCTTGGCGTGTCTGATACTCAACCATTGATAATGATTCGTAACAACAATACCATTACCCTCCCATCACGACAGATCTCATTGCGAGCCGTGGATGTCCTCTCACGCCAAGCCCCCAGTTCGGCCTCATCGCGACACGGATGAGCGAACGCCTGACGCACACGGGCCAGAAGCTGAAACGCCCGCTGAGCTGCAGGCTTGTGCTGCACAGCAATACCGTCACTCGCTGGACCAGCTGTTTGCCGAGCATCGTCACGAACTGACCGGCTTTCTGGTGCGCCAGCTGGGCTCGCATGAGCTGGCGGAAGATATCAGCCATGAGGTCTATCTGCGTCTGCGCCTGACCGGAGACTGGCCCGCCAACCCGCGCGCCTGGCTGTTTCGCATCGCTCGCAACCTGATCATCGACCATCACCGCCACCAGTCCCGCGCACCGGAATTCGAATCGGTGTCCGAGGGCGATGAGCGCGTGGCGGCCGCCCATCTGGACCCGGAGAGGAGCCTGGCGCGCCGCCAGAAGCTGCAGGTCGTCGATGCGGCACTCTCCGAGCTGGCGGGTCATTTTCGCCTCGCCCTGACCTGGTATCGCCTCGAGGGCCTGACCAAGCGCGAGATCGGCGAGCGACTCGGCGTGTCCGAGCGCATGGCAGGCCGCTACGTCACCCAGGCGCAGCAGCACTGCGAGATGCGGCTGGCCGCGGCGGGCTGTTATCGCAATGAAGTCAGCCGCGACTGCGCCGCCAGCCAACAGGACACCACGAACTCGCCGCCAGCCGCGCAGCGCACGTCAACCGCGCCCGGCAAGGCGCGACGACGAAGCCGGCGTGATGACAGCCCGACAGCAAGAGGCGATCAGCACTGATGGCCCCGCGGAGCACGGATGGGCGAACGTCTCCGCGTCATGTCGCCCAGAATGAATCGCCCTTAGCCTGACGCCCTGACCACGGATGACGATGCTTTCATGTTCACTCTCGACCACCTGCGCTTTGACCTCGGCGAGCGCTGCCTGCTCAAGACGCAGTCTCTCGATTTCGCCCCCGGGCAGGTGCATGGCCTGATCGGCCACAATGGCTCCGGCAAGTCGACACTGCTCAAGCTGCTGGCGCGTCAGAACACCCCGACCAGTGGCAAGCTGGCGCTGGACGATCGCCCGCTCTCGCAGTTCGGCAGTCGGGAATTCGCGCGGGCGGTGGCCTACCTGCCGCAGCATCTGCCGGCGGCCGAAGCGCTGACCGGCCGCGAGCTGGTCGCCTTCGGCCGTTATCCGTGGCACGGCCTGCTCGGCCGTCCCGGCCCCAAGGATGAAGAAGCCATCGAGCGCGCCATCGCGCTGACCCACACCGAAGCCTTCGCCGAACAGCAGGTCGATACCCTTTCCGGCGGCGAACGTCAGCGCGTGTGGCTGGCCATGCTGCTGGCCCAGGGCAGTCGCTATCTGCTGCTGGATGAACCGCTGGCGGCGCTGGATATCGCCCATCAGATCGAGGTGATGGAGCTGGTCTCGCACCTGAGCCACACCCTGGGGCTTGGCATCATCATCGTGCTGCACGACATCAATCTGGCCGCGCGTTACTGCGATCGCCTGGTGGCGCTGCACGGCGGCCAGGTGCTGGCCGAAGGCGCGCCCGACGCGATGATGAACCCCGCCACCCTCAAGGATATCTACGGCGTCGAGATGCAGGTGATCACCCCGCCGCAGAGCCAGCAGCAGATCGCGGTGCCGCTATGAAGTGGCTGTTGGCACTGATCAGTCTGAGCCTGCTGGCGGTGGGGTCCGCCAGCGCTGCCACGACGGACGAGGCAGTGGCAGACGAGGCAGCGGCGGCCGTGGCTGCGATGAAACAGACAGCGATGACCGAGACAGCCCAGCCACCGGCCGGCTTCGTCGATCGCCCCATCGTGGCACTGGACTGGACCCTGGCCGAGACCCTGACCGGAATCGGGGTACGCGCCATGGGCGTGGGTCAGGTCGCCACCTACGCAAGCTGGGTGGCCCAACCGGCGCTGCCGCAGGGCACGCGGGATCTCGGCCTGCGCACCCAGCCGAATCTGGAGCAGCTGACCGCCCTCGCCCCCGCCGACATCCTGATCAGCCCGATGCTGTCCAGCCTCGCGCCGCGCCTGTCGGCCATCGCGCCGGTCACCAGCATCGCCATCTATACCCCGGACGCCGACACCTGGCAGACACTGGTCAAGGCGACCCGCCAGCTGGGCAAGCTGACGCAGCGCGAGCCACAGGCCGAACAGCTGATTCGCCTGAGCACCGCTCGCCTCGCCGGTTACAACGCCGCGCTGCGCCAGCAGGCGGCACGCAAGGGTCAATCGCCCCTGCCGCTGTTGATGGTGCAATTCATGGATGACCGCCATGTGCGCATCTTCGGCGACAACAGCCTGTTCCAGGCCGTGATCGAGCGCATGGGCATCGACAACGCCTGGCAAGGGGACACCAACGCCTGGGGCTTCGCCACCGTCAGTCTCGAGAAGCTGGTGACGCTGAAGGGCCGCATGGTGGTGGTGGAACCGCTGCCGCCCGGCGGACACCAGGCACTGGCGCATAACGGTCTGTGGCAGGCCATGCCCGGCGTGCGTGAGAACAGCCAGGCCTCGGCGCCACTGTTCCTGCCGCCGGTCTGGAGCTTCGGCGCCCTGCCCTCGGCCAACCGTTTCGCCGCACTGCTCGCCAGCCATCTGATTGACGACGAGGCGACACTTGAGGGGGAGACCACCGATGGCAACCACTGAGCAGGCCATGAGCACCCGCCCCGCATCAGGCCGTCGTCCGCTGCACCTCACGCCGGGCCGGGCCTGCAGCCTGTTGGCCCTGGCCCTTGTGGTGCTGGGCAGCCTCGCGCTCAACCGTGAAGGCCTGAGCCTGATGCAGGGTCTGACCGCACTGTGGGCATCGCCCGACTTCAGCGCTGCGGCAAGCCTCGGCCAGGCTGACAGCGCACTGCTCTCCGCGCAGCTGGTGGCGCATGTCAGCTGGTGGCCGCGCCTGGTCTGCGCGCTGCTGGCCGGTGGCGCGCTGGGCATGGCCGGCGTGCTGATGCAGCAGGTGCTGCGCAATCCACTGGCCGCGCCCACTACCCTCGGCGTCGCCAGTGGCGCGAGTCTGGCGATGATGCTGGCGACGCTGTTCGCCCCGGCGTTGATGGCCGGCACGGGTCTTGGGGGAGACGGCTTCCAGCTGGGCCGTGAATGGGTCGCGCTGGCCGGTGGCCTGGCCGCCATGGGGCTGGTGTTCGCGCTGGCCTGGGCGCGAGGCATGTCACCGACCGTGGTGGTGCTGGCAGGGCTGGTGGTCAATCTCTACATCGGCGCGCTGGGCATGGTGCTGTTGCTGTTCAATCAGGAGGCCCTGCACGGCACCCTGGTATGGGGCGCAGGCTCGCTGGCCCAGAACAGCTGGGATGGCGTGATCACGCTGCTCACCCGCCTGCTGCCGGGCATGTTGCTGGCGCTGGTGATGATGCGCCCGCTGGCGGTGCTGGACCTCGACGAGGCCAATGCCAGAAGCCTGGGCGTCTCGCTGCGCAAGCTGCGCCTGATGAGTCTGGGACTGGCGGTATTTCTCAGCGCCTGCGTGGTCAGCGTGCTGGGCATCATCGGCTTCATCGGCCTGGCCGCGCCGGCCTGCGTGCGTCTGATGGGTGCGCGCCGCCTGGGCCAGCGCCTGCTGTGGGCACCATTGTTCGGGGCGCTGCTGCTGGCGGTGACGGACCAGGTGGTCGCCAGTCTCGATGGCCTGCTGCCCAACCTGATTCCGACCGGCGCGATGACGGCGGCCCTCGGCGCGCCGCTGCTGCTGTGGCTGATCCCGCGCCTCAAGATGGCGCAGGGGGCTGGCCCCACCAGTCATCACGGCATGTCACTGACGCATCGTCATCCCCATCCCGACCGCCTGCTCGGCTGGCTGCTGGCCGGGGTCTGCGTGGCCCTGATGCTGGCCCTGCTGGTCGGCAATGGCGCCGATGGCTGGACTCTTGGCGGTGACATGCTTCAACAGCTGATGGCCGGCCAGACCAGCGTGCTGGACTTCCGCCTGCCACGGGTACTGGCGGCGGCAGGCGCCGGCGTGCTGCTGGCCCTGGCCGGCACCCTGTTGCAGCGCCTGACCAGCAACCCGATGGCCAGCCCCGAGATTCTCGGCATCAGCGGCGGCACCGCCATCGCCCTGATGCTGACGCTGCTGCTGGTCCCGTCACCGGGGCAGCTGACCTTGCTGGGCGCAGGCATCTGCGGGGCGCTGGCCTGTCTGGCGCTGCTGGTGGTGCTCAATCATCGCAGTGGCTTCATTCCCGAACGCGTGCTGCTGTGCGGGGTGGCGATCACGGCGCTCTACGATGCGGTGCGCGGCATCATCCTCGCCGATGGTGACCCGCGCGGTCAGCAGATTCTGGCCTGGCTGTCCGGCTCCACCTATTACGTGGGTCTCTCCGCGGCGGTCGGCGTGCTCGCGCTGGCGATCATCGCGGTCCTGCTGGTGCGTCCGCTGGCGCGCTGGCTGGATATCCTGCCGCTGGGCATGGCGAGCGCAAGTGCGCTGGGCATCGGCGTGACCCGCGCCCGCCTGGTGCTGCTGGGCGCGGTGGCGGTGCTGACCGCGCTGGCGACCCTGATCGTCGGCCCGCTGTCCTTCGTCGGCCTGCTGGCACCGCATCTGGCGCGTCTGCTGGGGCTGAGCCGCGCCCGCGAGCACATGCTCGGCGCGGTGCTGTGCGGCGCGCTGTTGATGGTGCTGGCCGACTGGCTGGGCCGCCAGCTGCTGTCGCCCTACGAGATCCCCGCCGGCCTGATGGCATCGCTGATCGGCGGCAGCTACTTCCTGTGGAGCCTGCGCAGAAGCTGACGCGCATACGCATGAAAGACGAAGCCCGCCACCGAAAGGTCGCGGGCTTCGTCGTTTGTGGAGTCTGTGGAGTTCATGGATGGAGTGAGCTGGCGGACGCAGCCCGGGCTCAGTTGCCGAACACCACCGTGCGCTTGTCATGCAGGAAGACACGACGCTCGAGGTGATAACGCACGCCGCGCGACAGCGTCAGACACTCGATATCACGGCCCTTGGCGATCAGGTCTTCGGGATAGTGGGCGTGATCCACCGTCTCGACGCCCTGGGTGATGATCGGCCCTTCATCGAGATCATCATTGATGTAGTGCGCGGTGGCACCGACCAGCTTGACGCCCTTCTCGTAGGCCTGATGATAGGGGCGCGCGCCCTTGAAGCCCGGCAGCAGCGAGTGGTGGATGTTGATCGCCCGCCCCGAGAGCTTCTCGCACATGTCGCTCGACAGCACCTGCATGTAGCGCGCCAGAATCACCAGCTCAGCCCCGGTGTCCTGCACGATCTGCCATACCTGGGCTTCCTGCTCGGCCTTGGTCTCGGCGGTGATCGGCAGGTGGTGATACGGCAGGCCATGCCACTCGGCCAGCGGCGCCATGTCCGGATGGTTGGAGATGACGGCGGTGATGTCCATCGGCAGCTGGCCGATGCGATGCCGATAGAGCAGGTCGTTCAGGCAGTGGTCCGAGCGCGAGACCATGATGACCACCTTCATGCGCTCATCCGGCGCACTCAGGCTGACGTCCATCTCGAAGTCGGCGGCACGCGTACCCAGGCCCTGCTCGAAACTCGCGGCATCGAAGCCGTCATCGAGGGCACCGGCCTCGGTCTGCGGACGAAATTCGGCCCGGATGAAGAAGCGCCCCGACAGGCGGTCATCGAAGGAATTGAGCTCGGTGATATAGCAGCCCTGCTCGCGCAGGTAGCGTGTCACGACGTCCACCGTGCCGATGCGGCTGGGACATTGGGCGGTCAGAATCCAGGTATCACGCATACGTAGGTGCCTGTCATGTAAGGATTATCTATTGTTGGAAGCAGCAACGTCAGGGTTGCATCCGAGGTCCTGCGCGACAAACCAATATTATTGAGGCGGGCTTCAGTATTTCTGAAGCCCGCCTCCTGGCCCGGGCAAGGCCCCTGGCAGTCGATTCAGGTCATTGCGTGCGCCTGTGACAGACCTCTCTCCAGACGCAGATCTATCTCCAGACGCAGACCTCAGGCCTCAGATCTCAGGCCTTGATGCAGACCCCGAATTCCTCGCTGGCATCCAGCAGCCAGCGGCCGAGGTAATCGGCGAAGCTTCTGCGCACCACCAGCTCGAATTCGCTCTCGCTGACGCGGCGCAGCACCAGTGTCGCCTTGGCGAACACCGCCGGCACGCCACGTCCGACCGGGAAGGCACGCGGGTGCACATCGGTCGGCGTCGACTTCATCAGCACCTGACGCGCCTGGTCGCCACTCAGCGAGATGACGGTCTGGCCACCGCTGACGTTGACCACCTGATAGCGGCCGGCCAACGCCTCATGCAGCGCCTTCTCGACAGTGAAGGCTTCCTCGCCGGGCACTAGGATCAGCCACTCATCCGGTGACAGCCACTGGATAGAGCGACCGCCCTCATTGTGGTGGAGGGTCGCCGGCGTCAACGGCAGCGCCAGACCCAGCGCCGCCTCGACACCCTCGGCGAAGCCCGACTGCGCGGGGTCACCGCGCAGCGTCAGGTGACCGAGAAACGCCTTTTCCTGCAGCACGATGCCGGCATCGCCGTCATCGCGGGCCGTGAACAGATGCGCCAGCGGCGAACGGGCGCACTGAGCGTGGACCTCGGGCGTCGGGCGCTGGTCGATCACCGACGTCTGAGAACTAGTCATGTCCTGCGGCTGCGCATCGACGGCGGCACCCGCTTGCGGGTCGAGTGTGGTGGCATCAGACATGCTGGCGCTCCCCTTTCTTGTCGTAGAACACCGGTGAGGTGATTTCGGCTTCCAGCGTCGTGCCATCGGCCTGCGGCAGGAACACCGTCTCGCCGATGCGCTTGGCACCGCCCTTGACCACCGCCAGCGCGAAGCCATGTCCCAGCGTCGGGCTGTAGTAGCTGGAGGTCACGTGGCCGACCATCGGCATCGGGATGGCGTGCTCGGGGTCGAAGACGATCTGCGAGCCTTCCGGCAGCACGATGCGCTCATCGCCGGCCTTCTTGCGCGTCGGAATCAGGCCGACCATCTGCTTGCGGTCATCGCGGCGGGTATCCGGACGCGACAGCGCACGCTTGCCGATCCAGGAATACGGCTTGTTGTAGCCGACACACCACTGCATGCCGAGATCTTCCGGGGTGATCGAGCCATCGGTGTCCTGACCGACGATGATGAAGCCCTTCTCGGCGCGCAGCACGTGCATGGTCTCGGTGCCGTAGGGCGTGAGGCCGTACTTCTTGCCGCACTCGAACAGGCGCTTCCAGACATGCAGCCCGTAGTTGGCCGGCACGTTGAGCTCGTAGGACAGCTCGCCGGTGAAGGAGATGCGGAAGATGCGCCCGGGAATGTCGGCGATCAGCCCTTCACGCACTTCCATGAACTTGAAGCTGTCACGGTCAAGGTCGATGTCGGTCAGCTCGCCGACCAGCGCACGCGCCTCGGGGCCGGTGACGGTCAGGGTCGCCCAGTGATCGGTGACGCTGGTCATCTGCACGTCCAGTTCCGGCCATTCGGTCTGGTGCCACAGCTCCAGCCATTCCAGGATCGAGGCCGCGCCACCGGTGGTGGTGGTCATCAGGAAGTGGTCTTCGGCCAGACAGGTGGTGACACCGTCGTCCATCACCATGCCGTCGTCGTGACACATCAGGCCGTAGCGCGCCTTGCCGACGCCCAGCTTGGCCCAGGCATTGGTGTAGATGCGGTTGAGGAATTCGCGCGCATCGCGACCGGTGATGTCGATCTTGCCCAGGGTCGAGGCGTCCAGCACGCCGACCTTCTCGCGCACCGCCAGACACTCGCGCTCGACCGCGGCATGCATGTCCTCACTGCCCTGCGGGTAGTACCAGGGGCGCTTCCACTGGCCGACATCCTCGAACCTGGCGCCCTGCGCTACGTGCCATTCGTGCATCGCGGTGTAGCGGATCGGGTCGAACAGCTCGCCGCAGTGACGGCCGACGATGGCGCCGAAGGTCACCGGCGTGTAGTTGGGGCGGAACACGGTGGTGCCGGTGTCGGGGATGGTCTGCCCCAGACAGCGCGCGGCGACCGCCATGCCGTTGATGTTGCCCAGCTTGCCCTGGTCGGTGCCGAAGCCCATCGCGGTGTAGCGCTTGACGTGCTCGATGGACTCGAAGCCTTCGCGGGTGGCGAGCTCGATACCGGCGGCGGTGACGTCGTTCTGTAGATCGACGAACTGCTTGGGCGCGCGAGCGGTGGGCTTGTCATGCGGCACCTGGTAGAGCGGCAGCATCGGCGTTTCTGCAAGTTCGGAGACCGCAGGCACCTCGGCCTGGGCGGTCTCGAACTCGCAGGCTTCCACCGCGGCGACACCGCTGGCGTAGGCCGCGACCAGCACATCTTCCAGCGCGAAGCTGCCATTGGCGGCGCCGCAGGCATCGAAGCCCTTGAGCATCGGTGCGCCCAGCGCGGGCAGGAAGCCGTGGATCTCGTCGCTCCATACCGGACGCGCACCGGTGTGCGCCGCCAGGTGAACCACCGGGCTGTAGCCGCCGGAGCTTGCGATGGTGTCGCAGGCGAGCTCTTCCACTGCCCCCGTCACGCTGAAGGCGTCGATATCGATGGCCGCGATGCGCGCGCCTGTCACGCGGCGTTCGCCCTTGGCCTCGATCACGGCGGCACCGGCGATGATGCGGATGCCCGCGGCGCGCGCCGCCTCGACCATCACGCCGGAAGGGGCCGGACGCGCATCGGCGATCGCGACCACTTCACGACCGGCCGCCGCCCAGGCAAGTGCCGCGCGATAGGCGTGGTCGTTGTTGACCGACAGCACCAGCTTGTCACCGGCGGCGACGCCGTAACGGGTCAGATAGGTGGTGACGGCACCGGCCAGCAGGTTGCCCGGCACATCGTTGTGGCTGTAGACCAGTGGCCGCTCGTGGGCGCCGGTGGCCATGATGACGCGATGGGCGCGCACGCGGTGCAGGCGGGAGCGTGCCTGCTGGGCGCCACGGGCATTCAAGGGTGCGAGATCGGCCTGATGCTCGGTACGGCGCTCATGCAGGGTCACGAAGTTGTGATCGTGGTAGCCATTGGCGGTGGTGCGCGGCAGCAGCTGCACATCCTCACAGGCTTCGAGTTCCGCAAGCACCGCGTCACGCCATTCGATGGCGGGCTTGCCGTCCAGGGTCTGATCGAGACAGTCCGCCGACATGGAGAGCAGCGAGCCACCCAGCTCTTCCTGCTCATCACACAGGATGACGCGCGCGCCGCTGCGGGCCGCGACCAGCGCTGCCATCAGGCCCGCCGGGCCGGAGCCGATCACCAGCACATCGGTGTGCTGATGCAGGTGATCGTAGATGTCCGGATCGTCCTCGAGCGGAGAACGCCCGAGACCGGCGGCCTTGCGGATGTACTTCTCGTAGGTCATCCACAGCGAGGCCGGCGCCATGAAGGTCTTGTAGTAGAAGCCCGGCGGCATGAACTTGCCGCCCAGCTTGCCGACCTGCGGCAGGAAGCGGCTCATCAGGTCCTTCTGGGCCTTGACCCAGCCGCTGACGGCGTGAGCTTCCAGGCCGTCGTAGAGCGCCTGCTGGGTGGCACGCACGTTGGGCACCTGGCCGGCTTCGGTGCTGCCCAGCTGCAGGATGGCGTTGGGCTCTTCGGCACCGGCGGCGACCAGGCCGCGCGGACGCGCATACTTGAAGCTGGCGTTGAGCACGTCGAGGCCGTTGGCCATCAGTGCCGAGGCGAGGGTATCGCCTGCCAGGCCCTGATAGCGCTTGCCATTGAAGGTGAAGGTCAGCGGCGTGGCGCGGTCGATGCGTCCACCCGAGGCGAGACGGCGCGGGGCAGCGGCGGTCTGGTTGTCTTGCTGGCTCATGCGCTCACCCCCTTGGCTTGCGTGGTCGGATCGGCTTTCGTCTCACCGGTGATGGTGGGCTGCTCGCCCATGCGATAGGTCTCGAGAATCTCGTAGGTCACGGTATGGCGGGTGATGTTGAAATACTTGCGACAGCCCACGGCGTGAATCCACAGCTCGTGGTGGACGCCACGCGGGTTGTTGCGGAAGAACAGATAATCCCCCCACTCGGCATCGGAGCAGGCTTCGGGGTCCTTCGGGCGCTCGATATGCGCCTGGCCCTTGACGTGGAATTCCTCTTCCTCGCGCAGCTCGCCGCAGTAGGGACAGAAGATATGCATCATGGTCGGTCGTCTCCTGACGGCAGGTTCAGTGCGCGACGCCAGCGGCGCCGTGTTCGTCGATCAGCTTGCCCGTGTTGAAACGGTCATAGGAGAAGGGTTCTGCCAGCGGATGGGTGCGCCCCTTGGCCAGTGTCCAGGCAAAGACGTTGCCGGAACCCGGCGTGGCCTTGAAGCCACCGGTACCCCAACCGCAGTTGAAATAGAGCCCCTTCACGGGCGTCTTGGAAATGATCGGACAGGCGTCCGGGCAGGTGTCGACGATGCCGCCCCACTGACGGTTCATGCGTACCCGCGAGAAGATCGGGAACATCTCGACGATGGCCTGCAGGGTGTGCTCGATGGTCGGATAGCTGCCACGCTGGCCGTAGCCCACGTAGCCGTCGATGCCGGCACCGATGACCAGGTCGCCCTTGTCCGACTGGCTGACATAACCGTGGACGTGGTTGGACATCACCACGGTGTCGAGAATCGGCTTGAGCGGCTCGGAGACCAACGCCTGCAGCGGGTGGGATTCCAGCGGCAGGCGGAAGCCGGCCTTCTCGGCCATCACGCCGGAGTTGCCGGCGGTGACCACGCCGACACGCTTGGCACCGATGAAGCCGCGTGAGGTTTCCACCCCGACGATGGCGCCATCCTGCTTGCGGAAGCCGGTGACTTCGGTCTGCTGGATCAGGTCGACGCCGAGGCTGTCGGCACCGCGCGCGAAGCCCCAGGCCACGGCGTCGTGACGCGCCACGCCACCGCGCGGCTGCCAGGAGGCGCCGAGAATCGGGTAGCGTGCACGACTCGAGCAGTCCATCGCCGGCACCAGTTCCTGCACCTGCTGGGCGTCCAGCACTTCACCATCGATGCCCTGCAGACGGTTGGCATTCACGCGGCGCTGGATGTCACGCATGTCCTGCAGGGTGTGACCCAGGTTGAGCACGCCACGCTGGGAGAACATCACGTTGTAGTTGAGATCCTGGGACAGGCCTTCCCACAGCTTCATGGAGTGCTCGTAGAGCGCCGCCGCCTCATCCCACAGATAGTTGGAGCGCACCAGGGTGGTGTTGCGCGCGGTATTGCCGCCGCCCAACCAGCCCTTCTCGATCACCGCGACATTGGTGATGCCGTGCTCCTTGGCCAGATAGTAGGCCGTGGCCAGACCATGCCCGCCGCCACCGACGATGACGACGTCGTATTCCTTCTTGGGTTCTGGGCTACGCCAGACCTTCTGCCAGTTCTCATGGTGGCTGAGCGCATGCTTGACCAGCCCGAATCCCGAGTAACGCTGCATTTGCCACCCTCCTCACATCTTTGCCACCGCAAGCGCTGTCCGGTGCTCTCGCCCGAGTGATGTCTGTTGTTGTCACCCGAGTGATGTCTCTGCGCTTGCGGCATGTGTCGTTGTTATCGTTGTCTCTCGCCAGCGCCTTGTTCAGGCAAGCGCGGCGGGGTCGGTCACGCTGTTCGATGCATAGACCGGGAAGCGTGCACAGACTTCCTCGACCTTGCCGCGCACCTCGGCTTCCACCTTGGCGCTCTCGCCGGTGGACAGCGCGTCGAGCAGATCACAGATCCAGCCGGCCAGTGCCTCGCATTCCGCCTCGCCGAAGCCGCGCGTGGTGGCGGCCGGAGTGCCGATGCGCAGCCCGGATGTCACGAAGGGGCTCTGCGGGTCATTCGGCACGCTGTTCTTGTTGACGGTGATGTGGGCGCGGCCCAGTGAGGCGTCCGCGTCCTTGCCGGTCACGCCCTGACGGATCAGCGAGACGAGGAACAGGTGGTCATCGGTACCGCCGGAGACCACGTCATAGCCGCGTGCCATGAAGACCTCGGCCATCACGCGGGCATTGGCGATCACGCGGGCCTGATAGCTGACGAAGTCCTGGCTCATCGCTTCCTTGAAGGCCGCGGCCTTGGCGGCGATGACGTGCATCAGCGGGCCGCCCTGCTGGCCGGGGAAGACGGCGCCATTGAGCTTCTTGTGCAGCGCTTCATCACCGGTGGCGGAGAGAATCAGGCCACCGCGCGGGCCGCGCAGCGTCTTGTGGGTGGTGGTGGTGACGACATGGGCGTAGGGCAGCGGGCTCGGGTAGTGACCCGCCGCGACCAGACCGGCCACGTGGGCCATGTCGACCATCAGCCAGGCGCCGATCTCGTCGGCGATATCGCGGAAGCGACGCCAGTTGACCACGCGCGAGTAGGCGGAGAAGCCAGCGATGATCATCTTCGGCTTGTGCTCGCGCGCCAGACGCTCCATCTCTTCGTAGTCCAGCTCGCCGCTTTCGGTCAGGCCGTACTGGATGGCGTTGTAGTGCTTGCCGGAGAAGTTGGGGGCCGCGCCGTGGGTCAGGTGGCCGCCATGCGCCAGGCTCATGCCGAGGATGGTGTCACCCGGCGAGACGAGTGCCATGAACACCGCCGCGTTGGCCTGGGCGCCGGAGTGCGGCTGCACGTTGGCGAAGTCACAGCCGAACAGCGCACAGGCGCGCTCGATGGCCAGCGTCTCGACCTTGTCGACGAATTCGCAGCCGCCGTAGTAGCGCTTGCCCGGATAGCCTTCGGCGTACTTGTTGGTCAGCTGGCTGCCCTGAGCCTCCATCACCAGCGGGCTTGCATAGTTCTCGGAGGCGATCAGCTCGATATGCGCTTCCTGACGCGCTGTCTCTTCGAGGATGGCCTCGGCCAGTGCAGGGTCGAGTCTGGCCAGTCGGTCATCACGGGTGTAGCCATGTTGCTGAGACATTGCGCGCCTCCGGTAAGCGGATCGTTGTTGTTGGAATGGTTCGATGAAGGGTGATCAGTGATCGTCTGTTCGCTCAAATCCTGTCGAGTCAGCCGGCGCCAAGGCCTTGAGTGGCTGTCTTGACCCGATACTAGCCCTGCCCCCCTGCGGCAAACTGCTTGTCAGCGTCACCCCGCAGCGCGAATGCGACATCGGCAGGCAAAAGCGACATCTAGACGGCCCGCACAGAGCTGCTGCGAATAGTGGCTGCCCGCCACTGGCGCTACACCGAAGCCCCTGCGGGCAGGTATGCTAGACACCGATATCGTGCGATCAGGCGCCGGATGACGACTGATCCATGCAAGCGCGCGCCTGAGGAAGGGAGTTGAGAATATGCTGATGGAATTGCTGGCGGTGATGGCACCGGTACTGTGTGGCGCCGCCATCGGCTTCTTCTGGGTCAGGCTGGGCAACGACTACCCGATGGCCTTCGTCACCCGGCTGGTGCTCTACATCGGCACGCCGGCGCTGATCCTCAATGCGCTGGGCAGCGCCGAGATCGACAACTCGAGCTTTTTGCGCACGGGCCTGGCGACGCTGTCCGTGATGGCTCTGCTGCTGGCGCTGAGCTGGCCCTTCGCGCGCCTGATCGGCAAGCCCTGGAAGGTGGCGGTGGCGCCGCTGCTGTTCTCCAACGTCGGCAACATGGGCCTGCCCGTCTCGCTCTACGCCTTCGGCCAGGCCGGCTTCGCCTACGCCATCACCATCATGGTCACCATGTCGCTGCTGCAGTTCACCCTCGGCGCCTGGCTTGCCAGCACCAGCGGCAACCCGCTGCGCAGCGTGGTGCGCTCGCCGACCATCTGGGCCAGCATCGTCGCCACCCTCATGCTGCTCTGCGATGTGCACATGCCGCGCTTCGTCGCCAACAGCCTGGAGCTGATCTCCGGCTTCACCGTGCCGCTGATGCTGATCACCCTGGGCGTGTCGCTGGCCAGCATTCGCGTCAAGAATCTGGCGGCGGGCGTGGGCTTCAGTGTCCTGCGCATTCCCTTTGCCGCCCTGTGTGCCTGGGGGATCGGCACCCTGCTGGACCTGCCCCCGCTGGCACTGCACGTGTTGACCATGCAGATGGCCATGCCGGTGGCGGTCTACAACTACATGTTCGCCCAGAAGGCCGGGCGTGAGCCGGAGTACGTCGCTACGCTGGTGTTCTGCTCGACGCTCGCCGCCTTCCTCTATCTGCCCATGCTGCTGGCGGCGATGGGGGCGACACTGGGCTGACCCGACGGAAGCGGCCCGAGCAATCCCCCAGTGAATGACAGGCACAAAAAAACCACGCGAGCCTGAGCTTGCGTGGTCGTGTGACACCTTCCTGCGGAAACTGCCGTGCCGTGAAGAAGACGGTATTGCACCATCCCGATATTGAGCAGCACGGCGCTTCCTGTTGCGACGATCAGCCTTGTAGTCCTGCTGGCACCCGCTCCCGGCCTGGAGGTGGCGCACCGTTCCCCTGTGTCATCATTGCCCTTTTGACCAAACCCGTGACTGGAGTGGCAGTCGTGGACCTGACGTGAACGCTCTCCGCTCTCGACCCGCAGCTGAAGATGGCATGCAGCCCAACGGGGCCTTGTGCTTATGGCACCAGGGCGAACCCTGGCGTGGCCTGGCGGGACTTCCCGCAGAGCCCCCTGCACTGCATGCGCTCATTCACGTGGCAACATCTGAAGGGTAGCCCCGAAGTCGTCTGCACCTCCAGATGGTTTGTGCCGTCTTCCTGCGCGAGTCGACTTGCTCATGAACCTGAGCATGAAGTCTTAGAGCACTCATGCCGAGCAGACTGTCAGCGCACCTCTGGCGTGGCGGCTTGCAGTCCCGCCAGGCCCTCGGCCTGCTGCTGACGCAGCTGGGCCAGCGTTGTCACGGCATGTCCCCTGACTTGCCATTCGGCACGCTCATCATCATCGGCCCGGATGATGAAGCGTCCAAGCAGGGTGTAGAGCAGCCCCAGCAACGGTGACAGCCAGCAGGCGAAGGCCAGCGGAATGTAGAGCAGCCCCTCCATGCCCGCACCACCGGCCATCAGCCCCAGTGAACTGACCACCACCGCACCGCCGGCATTCCAGGGAATCAGCGGCGAGATGAGCGTGCCGCCCTCTTCCAGTGAGCGCGACAGGTTGAGCGTCGAGTATCCCTCACCGCGATAGATCGGCGCGTACATGCGTCCCGGCAGAGCGATGGAGAGGTAGGGGTCGCCCGCGATGACATTGGTCAGCGCCGCCGTGGAACTGGCCGCGACCTGCAGCCCGAAGATACCGCGCACCTTGACCAGCACTGCGGCACACAGCGCCTCCAGACAGCCGATGATTTCCAGCAAGCCCCCGAAGGCCAGTGCGATCATCACCAGCAGGATGACCCAGGCCATCGACATGATGCCGCCGCGATTGAGCAGGCTGTCGATCTCGCTCACGCCGGTGCTCAGGGCGTAGCCGCCCTGCATATAGCCGAACAGCGCCTTGACCGCCTCGCCCTGTACGCCGAATGCCACGACCGCCCCGGCCAGCACCCCGACGAACAGCGCCGGGAGTGCCGGCATGCGCGCAACGGCCAGCGTCATCACCAGCAGCGGCGGCATCAGCACCCACAGATTGAAGGTGAAGTGTCCGGAAAGCCCTTCGGTGATGGCGGTGATGCGCTCGAGATCCAGCACCTGACCGGCGGCGAGCAGGTTGCCGGCGATCAGGTAGATCACCAGCGCGATCAGCATGGCGGGAATGGTGGTCGGCATCATGTTGCGGATGTGCGCGAACAGATTCACGCCCGTCACCGCAGGCGCCAGATTGGTGGTATCCGACAGCGGCGAGACCTTGTCACCGAAGAAGGCGCCGGACACCACCGCACCGGCGGTCCACCACGGCGGAATGCCGAAGCCGGCCCCGATGCCCATCAGCGCAAGCCCCACCGTGCCCACGGTGCCCCAGCTGGTACCCAGCGCCACCGAGACCACCGCGCACAGCAGCATGGCCGCCGCCAGGAAGTATTCCGGCGAGACCAGCTTGAGCCCGTAGTAGATGATCATCGGTACGCTGCCGGAGGCGATCCACACCCCGACCGTCATGCCGACCAGAATCAGGATCGCGATGGAAGGCAGGCCGACACGCACGATGCGCATCATGCCCTCTTCCATCGCCGACCAGCCGTGGCCCAGCTTCCAGCCGATCAGCGCCGTGATGGCGACACCGCATACCAGCGGCACATGCGGAGTGAACTCGCCGAACACGAACAGTTGCAATGCAAGAACGGCCAGGGTGGCCACGATAGGCAGGCAGGCCATCTTGAGCGATGGCCGTAGTGGGGTCTTCACGTCCCGAGTCATGTCTTGCTCCATTAGTTAGTTGTACTTTTTGTACCCCTAACGCTAATGGGACCCGGGGAGTCGCGGCTGACTGACTGCGTCATCCAACCGCGCGAATGCGACATGTCCTCTCATTTATCCAGCGTATTTATCCAGCGCCTGCGCCCGCCCGTGAATATCGCTCGCAAAAGCCAGCAGGGCGGGAGGCCAGGCCGTGGATCAGTAATCGATCACCACATCGCCATTGGGCACACTGCAGCAGGACAGGATGAAGCCTTCGGCGACGTCTTCATCGGTGATGCCGCCGTTGTGTTCCATCTCGACCTCGCCCGAGACCTTCTGCACCCGGCAGGTGCCGCATATTCCCATGCCGCAGGCCTTGGGAATATGCAGGCCGAGCTTGGCGGCGGCGGCGTGGACGGTCTCGCCCGGGGCGATCTGCACCGACTTGCCGGTGGTGGAGAACTCGACCCGCGTGAGATCGGAGCGGTCCAGCTCATCGGCCAGCACCTCGGCCTGTTCGGCCTGCTCGATGGCCTCTTCCTCGACATCGACCGGCGTGGCACCGAAGGATTCCTCGTGATAGCGGCTCATGTCGAAGCCGTGGCTGCGCAGCAGATGCTTGACCGCATTCATGTAGGGCGTGGGGCCACAGCAGAAGATCTCGCGCTCCATGAAGTCCGGCGCGATCATCTCGAGCATCGCGTCGGTGAGATAGCCGCGATAGCCGGACCAGGTCTGACCGGTCTCGAAGCGCTCGCAGATGACGTGCATGTTGAACTCCGGCACGCGGGAATCCATGAATTCGAGCTGACGCCAGAAGATGATGTCGCGCGGGCTGCGCGCACTGTGCACGAAGGAGATGTCCACATTGGCATTGGTATCGAAGTACCAGCGCGCCATCGACATCAAGGGCGTGATGCCCACGCCACCGGACAGCATCAGAATGCGCTCCGCCGGGTAGTCGATGCAGTTGAAGTTGCCGACCGGGCCGTGCACCGCCAGCACATCGCCTTCATTGAGGTTGTCGTGCAGCCAGTTGGAGACCAGCCCGCCCGGCACGCGCTTGACGGTGATCGAGAAGCTGTAGGGCACCGACGGTGAGCTGGAGATGGTGTAGGAGCGCATGATCTGCTGGGCATCGATCTCGAGCTCCAGGGTCACGAACTGCCCCGGCTTGAAGAAGAACATCACCGGCTGTTCGGCCATGAAACAGAAGGTGCGGACGTCCCAGGTTTCCTGAATGACCTTCACGCAGCGCACGCTATGTCGACCGTTGGTCCAGGTCTGTGTCGTAACCGGATTGAAGTTGCTGAGAGTGGTGCTCATGAAGGCCTCGCTGGGCATGTTGTTCTTGGAGACATGTTCTTGAAGAGACAGTGTCAGGCCACCCTGCGCTGCGTGCGCGGCCAACGGTGGGACATGCTCAGGATTGTCGAGTCAGCGCCCGGCAAGCATTTATCCGTGCACGACAGAAACATGCCCGATCACTCCAATCCCGCCCCCGCAGCGCCCTGCCCCCGCCTCATCGCTACGCCTGCCTGTGCCTCAAAGCCCCTGCGCAGACGACCGGCGTCGGAAATACATCATTGAGCGTCGCCATCAGACATAAGTCGCGTCTTGACCTCAGCCACACTGCGATCCATGCGTGGCAATGCCACTCAGACGTCATGCGGGCTGCCTGAACTTCCACGCTGACTATCCTGTCGAGCGAGCGGCACTCTGCCAGCGCCGCCCTCGACACCCGAACCGACCAGGACGGGATGACGCACCGCGCGATGCATCGGCAACCCCTCATGGGGCCCCGATGCCGCCCCGCGGTGCTGCCCGGCAATGGTCTGTTCACTCGTTCCCTCTGTCCCGGCTTCACAACAACAATGATCAGCACACTCACTCAACCCAAGGCGACCCTGCTCCCGGCGCCTACCGACCGTGCGAGGACACCGCGATGAGCGACTTACTGGAACACGCTCAGGATCAGCAGCGTCAGGCTGTACGCGAGGCCGCCGCGCGGCTTCTAGAGGCCCGCAGTCCCGGCTACACCCTGCCCCAGCCCTTCTACAATGATCAGCGCCTGTTCGATCTCGACATGAAGGAGATCTTCGAGCGCGAGTGGCTGTTTGCCGGTCTCAGCAGCGAGATCCCGCTCAAGGGCAACTTCATGACCATGGACGTGGGCAACAGTCCGATCATCATCGTGCGCGGTGACAACGGGGCCATCCATGCCTTCCATAACGTCTGTCGCCATCGCGGGTCCCGCCTGTGCAGCACCGAGCGCGGCAAGGTCGCCAAGCTGGTGTGCGGCTATCACAAGTGGACCTATGAGCTGGATGGCCGCCTGCTGTTCGCCGGTTCCGACATGGGAACCACCTTCGATACCAGTGAATACGGCCTGCATCCCGTCCACGTGCGCTCAGCCGGCGGCATGCTGTTCATCAACCTCGCCGAGCAGCCCGAGAACTGCGAGCCGTTCTTCAAGACGCTGGAGTTCTACCTCAAGCCCTACGACATGGAGAACGTCAAGGTCGCGGCCAGCTCCTCCATCATCGAGGAAGGCAACTGGAAGCTGGTGATCGAGAACAATCGCGAGTGCTATCACTGCGATGGCTCCCACCCGGAGCTGCTCAACACCCTGCAGGAATTCGATGACACCGATGACCCGCGTGCCACCGAGGCCTACAAGGCGCTGGTCGCGAAGAAGCAGGCCGACTGGGATGCCGAGAAGGTGCCCTATCAGCTGGTGCGCTTCGGTCGCCGCAATCGCATGACGCGCACGCCGCTGCTGGAAGGCACCGTCTCGATGACCACGGACGGCACCCCGGCGTGCAAGAAGCTGTTGGGACGCCTGCAAAGCCCCGACATGGGCTCGCTGCGCATCCTCAACCTGCCCAACTCCTGGAACCACTTCATGGGCGATCATGCCGTGGTCTTCCAGGTCGACCCGATCGGCCCCCTCAAGACCCGCGTGACCACCAAATGGCTGGTGCACAAGGACGCGGTGGAAGGTGTCGACTACGACCTGGCGAAGCTGCGCAAGGTGTGGGATGCCACCAATGATCAGGACCGTCAGCTGGTGGAAGAGAACCAGCGCGGCGTCAACTCCAGCGCCTATCAGCCCGGCCCCTATTCGGCGACCTTCGAGTTCGGTGTCGTCGACTTCGTCGACTGGTATGCCGAGCGCATGCAGGAAGCGCTCAAGGGACAGCAGGAGCCGCATCTGCAGCTGGCCTGAGGGCTTGAGTCCTTGAGTCCTCGAAACCTGAGACTCTGAAAGACAGGCAAGAAAAAACCCGCCACCGGCAAGCCGGTGGCGGGTTTTTTTGGCTTTCACCCGGGCAACACGCCGATGGCGGGTCACCCGAGAGGTACTACGGCTGGATTACAGCTGCGTGTCCAGGCTCATCATCAGGCTGAGCGCCATGACGATGATGATGGAGAAGCCGAACAGCTTGCGTGCCCAGGAGGCATCAGGCTGATCCTTGAGGCGCCAGGCGGCCAGATACAGCCACCAGCCACCCGTGACGGTCGCGACTACCAGATACCAGATGCCGGTATATCCCCACAGTGTCAGCAACAGCGACACCGGGATGAAGCCGGCAATGTACCCCGTCACTACACGCTTGGCATGCTCCATGCCTCGCGCTACCGGGAGTACCGGAATATTGGCGGCCCGATAGTCATCGACACGAAACATGGCAATCGCATAGGAATGCGGCATCTGCCACATGCTGAAGATGATCAACAGCAGCAGCGCCCCCATGTCCGCCTGACCGGTAACGGCCAGGTAGCCGACCACTGGCGGCGCAGCGCCGGACAGTGAGCCGATGAGGGTGCCATACACCGAGCCACGCTTGAGCCACATGCTGTAGGCCCCGACGTAGATCACGAAGCCCAGCCCCACGGCGATCATCGCCATGAGATTGGTCATCGCGGCCAGAAGCCAGAAGCCTGCAAGGCCCAGCACGCTGCCGAAGACGAAAGCCCCCTTCAGCGAGATGTCGCCCTGCACCAGAGCACGGCCCTGGGTACGCGCCATGTGGCGGTCGATATCGCGATCGATGCAGTTGTTGAACACACAGCCTGAGGCCACGATCAACGCCACCCCGACCAGGGTGGCGATGAACAGCGCCCAATCCACCTCACCACCGGAAGCGAGAAAGAAGCCGCCGCTGACGGTGATCAGGTTGCCGAAGATAATGCCCGGCTTGGTGGTACGCAGGTAGTCCTTGATCATCAGGCTCACGCTATCAGATGGGCATCATGTTCTGATTCAGCTCGATCATGATCCATATGGAACCACCAACGACGATTGCCACGATCACCACGGTGAACAGCATGGCCATGACATTCCAGCTCTGCTCCTTGGAGCCGTCCAGGTGCAGGAAGAAGTACAGCTGCACGAAGACCTGAGCGATGGCGAAACCGTAGATGGCCCAGATCACGCCGACACCCGGATCATCCATCATCATCACCATCCCGAACGGGATGATGGTCAGGATGATGGAGAGAATCAGACCGGTCACGTACTGCTTGACGCTGCCGTGATTGTCGTTGTGGTCGTTGTTGGAATGGCTCATAGCATCACTCCTGTGAGATAGACGACGGTGAAGACGCAGATCCAGATGACGTCCAGGAAGTGCCAGAACAGGCTGAGCATCATCAGACGACCGCGATGCACTTCCGTCAGACCTTTCTTCTTGACCTGGAAGATCAGCAGCGCCATCCAGATCAGACCGACGGTCACGTGCAGACCGTGGGTGCCGACCAGGGTGAAGAAGGCAGACAGGAACGCGGACTTGTCCGGACCCTGGCCGTTCACGATCAGGTGGTAGAACTCATAGATTTCCATCGCGATGAAGCCTGCGCCACAGGCGAAGGTGATCATCAGCCACTTGATCACCGCGGAGCTGTCTCCGCGGTTCATGCCCAGCATCGCCAGGCCGTAGGTGAAGCTCGAGGCCAGCAGCAGCGCGGTCTCGACCAGCACGAAGTTCAGCTCGAAGATCTCGGCGCCCGTCGGGCCACCGGCATACGCCTGGCTCAGTACCACGTAGACCGCGAACAGCATCGCGAACAGGATGCAGTCGCTCAGCAGATAGAGCCAGAAACCGAAGACCTTCAGGCCGTTGGTATCGTGATGCTCGTGATCGTCATGGGCGTCATGCGCCCCATCGTGAGATGTCATTGCATTATTCGCCATGATTACCCCTGAACCACTGTGTCGTTAGGTGTGCGGGCGCTGGGCAGGGCGCGACGCTCGCGACCCTCACGCTCGACACGCTCCACTTCCTCGACGGACACGTAGTAGTCGATGTCGTAGTTGAAGGAGCGCACGATGAAGGTAGCGATCATGCCGACCAGCCCGACCACGGCCATCCACCAGATGTGCCAGATCAGTGCGAAACCGAACACCAGGCTGAAGGCGGAGATGATGACGCCAGCAGCGGCGTTGCGCGGCATGTGGATCGGCGCATAAGGCTTCTTGGCCTCCTGCTCGATGCCACGTTCCTTCATTTCCCAGAACTCGTCGAGCTCGGAAACCTGCGGCTCGTGAGCGAAGTTGTAGAACGGTGCCGGTGAAGTGGTGCTCCACTCCAGGGTACGACCGCCCCAGATATCGCCAGTGGTGTCCTGCAGCTGCTTGCGGTTCTTGATGCTGACCGCGATCTGGATCACGGTGCACGCGATACCGATCAGGATCAGGACAGCACCGATGAAGGCGACGACCAGGTACGGCACCCACAGCGGGTTGTCGACGTGCTGCAGACGACGGGTCATGCCCATGAAGCCGAGGATGTACAGCGGCATGAAGGCGAGGTAGAAGCCAGTGATCCAGAACCAGAAGGAACGCTTGCCCCACTTCTCGCACAGCATGAAGCCGGTCGCTTTCGGGAACCAGTAGGTGATACCGGCCATCGCACCGAAGACCACGCCGCCGATGATGACGTTGTGGAAGTGGGCGATCAGGAACAGCGAGTTGTGCAGTACGTAGTTGGCGCCCGGAACGGCCAGCAGAACGCCGGTCATGCCACCGATGGTGAAGGTGACGATGAAGCCCAGGGTCCACAGTACCGGAGAGGTCATTTCGACGCGACCGCGGTACATGGTGAACAGCCAGTTGAAGATCTTCACACCTGTCGGGATCGAGATGATCATCGTCGCGATACCGAAGAAGGCGTTCACGTCAGCGCCGGCACCCATGGTGAAGTAGTGGTGCAGCCAGACGATGAACGACAGGACGGTGATGACGAGAGTCGCCCACACCAGCGAGGTGTAACCGAACAGCTTCTTCTTGGAGAAGGTGGCGATGACTTCGGAGAACACACCGAAGACCGGCAGCACCAGGATGTACACCTCAGGATGGCCCCAGGCCCAGATGAGGTTGACGTACATCATCATGTTTCCACCAAGGTCATTGGTGAAGAAGTGGAAGTCGAGGTAGCGATCGAGCGTCAGCATCGCGATGGTAGCGGTCAGAATCGGGAAGGCCGCGACGATCAGGACGTTGGCGCACAGTGCGGTCCAGGTGAAGACCGGCATCTTCATCAGGGACATGCCCGGCGCACGCATCTTGAGGATGGTGGCGATGAAGTTGACACCTGTCAGCAGGGTACCGACACCGGAGATCTGCAATGACCAGATCCAGTAATCCACCCCGACCCCGGGGCTGTAATTGGCCCCCGACAACGGCGGATAGGCCAGCCAGCCAGTCTTGGCGAACTCACCCAGACCCAGAGAGATGTTGACCAGCAGCGCGCCGACCACGAACAGCCAGAAGCTGAGCGAGTTCAGGAACGGGAAGGCCACGTCACGTGCGCCGATCTGCAGCGGCACGACAACGTTGATCAGACCGATGACCAGCGGCATCGCCACGAAGAAGATCATGATCACGCCGTGGGCAGTGAAGATCTGGTCGTAGTGATCCGGGGGCAGATAGCCCTGACCACCACTGGACGCCAGCATCTGCTGGGAACGCATCATGATCGCATCGGAGAAACCACGGATCAGCATCACCAACGCGACGATGATGTACATCATGCCGATCTTCTTGTGATCGACAGAGGTGAACCACTCATTCCACAGGTAGGCCCACTTTTTCTTTACCGTGATGAAGCCGACAAGGGCTGCACCACCGAGGATTACCGCCGCAAGCACGATCATGATGATCGGCTCGTGATACGGAATCGCCTCTAATGTGAGTTTTCCAAGCATTGCTTATTCCTCGGTTGCCATCGCAGATTCAGCGTGACCAGAAGCGTCATGATCGGACATGCCGTGTTCGGCGCTGTCGTGATGCATTCCACCCTTCTTCATGTGGCGCATCTGATCATCGCTCATGCCCAGCTCCATGCCGTCCATGTAGGGCGCCATGATCTGCTCATACAGGTTCGGCTTGACCTGACCATAGAAGGTCGGGGCGACGTCCTCGCTCGGCTCCTTGAGAGCGGCAAGACCAGCGTCATCCAGCACCTTGCTGCTGCCGCGTGCCTTCTCGATCCAGGCGTCGAAGTCGCCTTCGCTCATGACATGCGCCTTGAAGTGCATGTCCGCGAAGCCGGCGCCGCTATAGCTGGCAGAGATACCGTCGTAGGTACCCACTTCACTGCCGATCAGGTGCAGACGGTTTTCCATCCCCGCCATTGCATAGATCTGGCTACCGAGCTGCGGGACGAAGAACGAGTTCATCACCGTGTCGGATGTGATGTGGAAGCGAACCTGACGATCCACCGGCATGGCCAGTTCATTGACCGTCGCGATCCCCTGCTCCGGATAGATGAACAACCACTTCCAGTCCATGGACACGACCTGCACCTCGATCGGCTCACCGCCGTCGACGATCTCGGCACGCGGGTCCAGCTCGTGCGTGCTCTTCCAGGTCAGGATGCCCAGAGCGAGGATGATCAGGCACGGAATGCCCCAGACCACGATCTCGATCTTGGTGGAATGCGCCCAGTTGGGCGTGTAGGTCGCCTTGCTCTGCTTGGTATCGCGATAGCGCCAGGCGAACCACAGCGTCATGAAGATGACCGGGATAACAACCACGAGCATCAGGTAGGTAGCAGTCAGGATCAGCGACTTTTCGGATTCACCGATAGGCCCCTTGGGATCGAAGAGTACGGCGTCACAGCCGGACAGCATCAATAATCCCGCGAGGATAGGGAGTCCCCGCAGAGCCCCCCGCATTAGGCTTTTTCTCATCTCACGACCTCGTTGGAACACGCCATGGCGTCATGACGAGCCCACATGTGGAACACAGCGTTCGAAGAAATGACCAACAGGAAGCCGTCGATCTTTCGAACGAAATCAGAAGATTTCCCGCAGGCGGGCACAGGATAGAGAAAAGACAGGGGGGCTGACTACGGGGCAGGATGACGCACCAGGGGCCACATGCGGATGACTTCGGCCATCCGGTGCGCGCCAATCATGCCTTGAGCGGCATGAGTTCTCTCACGCTCGAGGAAGGTTAAGGCAGCGGGATCGGGTGGCGAAGCCGACACTCACGGCAATGATGTCGCGACAGTGCATGCCTTGCAGGGCCAGACAGCTCGTCATTCACCGGCCTTCTCCTCGATGCCAGCCCCCCTGCCCTGCTTGATGATGCCCGTGAGAATCACGACCTTGTCGCGCCACAATTCAGTGCATCCCCGCAGATGTCCTCGCCATCGGCGCACCAGGAGGCGTCGAAGCAACCACTACCGCCACACGATACCGAGCAACAAAAACCCAATAAATGACCACCAATTGAAATAAAATGCCAAAAATTGTGCCAATGAGCCTTTCAAAAGTTGCTGAAGTACTCCCCCAACCCGGTCGAGAGAGGCATTTTCCCGGCTTGATGCTTGTGTGACCTGGCCGTTCATTGACGAGAAAACATGCATCATTATCGATCATGACCTGACAGGTAAATGCACCATGATGCGTCTCACATGATGCTGGCATTCCCGATCAACAGGGGACACTTTTTCGCAACCTTGGCATGCCATTCTCATGATCAACGCCGAACCAAATGGCCTGATGAGTGTCATTTTCCGCCATTCATTTACGCGGACTCACCACCTTTCTGCCAGATGACGCCCGGCCCGCCATCATAAAAAATACACAAATAAACACACTGCAGAAACCATCTGGTTACCAATTTTGCACAAAAATCCGGTTTCCCGCCCCCATTGTGTGACTTGAGTCAGACAAGGAATGAACTCGACCGCGGCGTCAGGAACAACATCCTCGAAAAAGGTCAAGACCTGCGACAATTGACCACACCAAAAATAGGGACAATGATCTGGGAGAATTTCCCGATACCTTTTCCACACCCAGCGGCCAGACAGGCCACTCTTCATCAACACCACCGGTCTGTGGTCAGGCGCGATTCGCGTTCCCCATCAGCGATGATTCTCGGCCGCCACTCGCCGCGACGAACAGATTCTCGAGCTCTCGGTCTAGCGGGCTCTTGGCTTGCCGGGTCTCTTGGCTTGCCGGGTCTCTTGGCTTATCGGGCTCTGGGCCTGGCGGGCTCTCACTCTCTCCAATGTCAGGGCCGTACGACATGCTGGCTGAGCGGGTCGAGAGCCATGCCCTGCAACGCCCGCTCTGCGATGACAGCTCTAAGATGACAGCTCTACAACAACAGCCCTGCGATGACAGCTCTACAACAACAGCCCTACAACCAGAGCCCTGCAATGAGACCCTCACCATGACTGCCTCCTCGACCACGCATTCCCTCATCGCCGCCGACCAGCTTCCCGCAGGCATCCTCTATCGCCTGTTCTCGGGCAGCATCGCGCCCCGGCCGATCGCCTGGGTCTCGACCATCGACGCGGCAGGCAACACCAACCTCGCGCCCTTCTCGTTCTTCACCATCGCCAGCATCAATCCACCGGTGCTCGCCTTCAGCCCGCTGCGCAATGGCGAAGGCAAGACCAAGGATACCCTCAACAACCTCGGGCAGGTGGCGGAGTGCGTCATTCACATCGGTGGCGAGGCGATGAGCGAGGCGCTCAATCTCACCAGCGCCAGTCTCGCCGCCGACGAGGATGAGTTCACCCACGCGGGTCTGAACAAGGTGGCCATGCCGCCGCTGGCGGTTCCGCGCGTGGAAGGCGCTCCGATCGCCTTCGGCTGTCGACTGCGCGACATCATCTCGTTCGGTGATCAACCGCTGGCCGGTTCACTGGTGCTGGCCGAGGTGGTGGTGATGCATGCCGACGAAGCGGTCTGGGATGGGCGGCATGTCGACAATGAGGTGCTGCGTGCCATCGGGCGCATGGCCGGCAGTGACTATGCACGCACGGATAGCCTGTTCAGCCTACAGCGCCCCGAATGACTTTCCGGCAATGAAGAGAAATCCATAAACCTTAATACAATCAATGCCTTTCAGCGCACGACAAGGATGACTCAAGGTTTGACGCCGTCATCTGCAACTGGCAGAAAGGCGCATGTTGCACAAGGCTTCAGACCAAGGTCTGAACGCTTCCACCAGGCGGGACAAGGTCCCTCATTCTGACTCGAGATGCCCACAGGAGCGGCTATCGAAAGAAAACATACGAGGTAACTCCATGTCATCGAATCCGTATGTGACGGATTACCAGATCGGTCAGGACAATGTTCAGCGACTCGGGCTGGATGTCCACAAGCCGGTCTTCACCATCAGTGCGCTGCTGATCGTAGGCTTCATCCTGTTCACGCTGCTGATGCCCGAGTCGGCCGAGTCGGCACTGGGCGGCGCCAAGGCATGGTCCATCACCCATGGTGATTGGCTGTTCATGCTCTCCAGCAACTTCTTCATCCTGTTCTGCCTGCTGCTGGTCCTGCACCCGGTCAGCCGCCTGCGTCTGGGCGGACGCGACGCCAAGCCGGAATTCAGCCGGATGGCTTGGTTCGCGATGCTGTTCGCGGCCGGCATGGGCACCGGCCTGATGTTCTGGGGGGTCGCCGAGCCAGTGGCGTACTACACCGACTGGTCAGGCACGCCACTGAATGCACCACCGCGCACGCCGGAAGGCGCAACGGCGGCACTCTCGGCCACCGTCTTCCACTACGGGCTTCACCCCTGGGCCATGTATGCCGTGATCGGCCTGTCGCTGGCCTTCTTCGCCTACAACAAGGGCCTGCCGCTGACGCTGCGCTCGGTGTTCTACCCCTTGCTGGGTGAGCGTGTATGGGGCTGGAGCGGCCATATCATCGATATCGTCGCGGTGCTCGCCACCCTGTTCGGCCTTGCCACCTCTCTGGGGCTGGGCGCGGCCCAGGCGGCCTCGGGGCTGGACCATCTGTTCGGCATCGGCGATGGGCTGGTCAGTCAGATCGGCGTGATCGTGGCCGTCACGCTCGCGGCCATCTACTCGGTGAGTCGCGGTCTGGATGGCGGCGTCAAACGCCTCTCCAATCTCAACATGATGCTGGCCGCGCTGCTGGTGGTGTTCCTGTTCATCGTCGGCCCGACCATGGACATCATTACCGGACTCGGCACCACCAGCGTCGGCTATCTGGAATATCTGCTGCCGCTCTCCAACTGGATCGATCGCCCCGACGAAGGCTGGTTCCATAGCTGGACCATCTTCTACTGGGCCTGGTGGATTTCCTGGTCGCCGTTCGTCGGCATGTTCATCGCGCGTATCTCGCGCGGACGCAGCGTGCGCGAATTCGTCACCGCCGTGTTGGTGGTACCGACCCTGGTCACCATCGTGTGGATGACCGTCTTCGGCGGCACCGCACTGGAAGAGGCACGAGCCGCCGGCAGCGAGCTGGCCCAGGGCATCGACACTCCCTCGATGGCCATGTTCCAGATGTTCGACAGCCTGCCGCTGTCCTCCATCACCTCCTGCGTCGCCATCGTGCTGGTGCTGGTGTTCTTCGTGACCTCCTCCGACTCCGGCTCGCTGGTGATCGATTCCATCACCGCCGGTGGCAAGCAGGATGCCCCGACGCGCCAGCGCATCTTCTGGGCAGCGGCCGGCGGCCTGATCGCCTGTGCCCTGCTGTATGGCGGCGGCAGCACCGCACTGAGTGCGCTGCAGGCGGGCGCCATCTCCACGGGACTGCCCTTCACGGTGGTGCTGCTGGTGATGTGCTTCTCGCTGTTCCGCGGTCTGCGCTGGGAAAAACGCGAGTACGACCGCGCCAACGCAGCGACCTGAAACACTGCGTGCAGTGAAAAGAGGCGAGTGAGCACCCACGTAAAAGGGCCTGTCAGTCGACAGGCCCTTTTGTTCATCTGGCAATCAGTGTCAGTGCGCGGCGCGCAATCTTTCAGGAGTGCCGCGCCTAGCGCAGCCCCGGCAGCAGATACTTGTCCAGCGCCTGGCGCACCGACGGCAGCAGGATATCGGAGTGCATCACCAGCTCGCGCACCAGTTCCTGCAGGCCCGGCACGCCCACCTCGGCATGCTTTCTGAGTGCCATGCGCGCGCAGGTGTCCGCGCAGGCATGCTCGGAAATCTGCACGCCCAGCGCCACCAGCCGCTCACGAAAATCTTCGTGATCAATCAGCTCCACGATCATCATCGTCATTCTCCTTGCTCGCTGACGGCGGGCATTGTCATTGGTATTGACCCACTCTGTTCTGAGCATAGCCCTTGTGAGGATAGCCGAAATGCACGACGGGCTGTCTCCGACATTCTGGTCAGACCGGGGCGCCCTCTGCGTGCCTGCCCACGCCACTGGCGTAGGCATTTGCGTCAGGCGCGTCTGGCTCGGTTGCGGTCTATTGCCTCGATCTATCCGCTCGGTCCAGCCCGCTTGCCATGTCCACCTCACATGTCCGCTTCAGCTCTCCACACCCGCCGAGGCGGGTTCGGCTCTGGCCAGACGACAGGCGGCGTACTTGAACTCGGGAATCTTGCCCACCGGGTCGAGCGCCGGATTGGTCAACAGGTTGGCGGCGGCTTCGGCGTAGCAGAAGGGCACGAAGACCATGCCGGCCGGCGTCAGCGGATCGGCGCGGGTGGCAAGAGTGATCTGGCCACGTCGCGTGGTGATCGAGAGTGGCTCGCCCGGCGTGATGCCCAGGCGCTCCAGCTCCACCGGATTGAGCGTGGCCACGGCGGCCGGCTCGAGATTGTCGAGCACCGCCGCGCGGCGCGTCATCGAGCCGGTATGCCAGTGCTCCAGCTGACGACCGGTGGTCAACACCGTCGGATAGTCGTCATCCAGCGTCTCATCCGGCGGCGTAGGCCAGGTCGGCACGAAGCGGGCACGGCCGCTGGCGCGCGGGAAGCCCTCGCCGAATACCACATCCTCGCCCTCGCCCCCCGGCGTCAGGCACGGATAGGTCACCGAGTTCTCCTCGGACAGCCGCGCCCAGTCGATGTTGTCGAGGGAATCCATGCCCTTTTGCATCTCGGCGTAGATCTCCTCCGGCCCGGCGTAATCCCAGCCAAGCCCCATGCGCCGCGCCAGCTGCTGGGTGATCCACCAGTCCGGCTTGGCCTCGCCCGGGGCGCGCAGTGCCGCCCGCCCACGCTGCACCTGCCGGTTGGTATTGGTGACGCTGCCGTCCTTCTCCGGCCAGGCGTACGAAGGCAGCACCACATCGGCGAACTGCGCCGTCTCGGTGACGAAGATGTCCTGCACCACCAGGTGTTCCAGATGCGCCAGCGCGCTGCGCGCATGTTCGAGATCCGGGTCCGACATCGCCGGATTCTCGCCGAGAATGTACATGCCGCGGATCTGATCGGCGTGGATGGCGTGCATGATCTCCACCACCGTCAGGCCCGGCGTCGCCGAGAGCGGGGTCTGCCACAGCGCTTCCAGCCGCTCGCGCGCCGCCGTGTCGCCCACCGGCTGATAGTCGGGGAACACCATCGGAATCATCCCGGCATCCGAGGCGCCCTGAACGTTGTTCTGCCCGCGCAGCGGGTGCAGGCCGGTGCCTTCACGCCCGACATGACCACACACCAGCGCCAGCGCGATCAGACAGCGCGCGTTGTCGGTGCCGTGGGTGTGCTGCGAGATGCCCATGCCCCAGAAGATCATCGCGCGCCTGGCGGTCGCGTACTCGCGGGCCACGGCGCGAATCTCTTCTGCCGCCACTCCACACAGCGGCGACATCGCCTCCGGTGTCAGCGCCGCGACATGCTCCGCCAGCGCGGCGAAGTCCTCGGTGCGTGCCTCGATATAGGCCTGATTGGCTAGCCCCTCGGTGATGATGACGTTGAGCATGGCATTGAACAGTGCCACGTCCGCCCCGGGCGTGAACTGGATCGAGCGATGCGCCTGACGACGCAGCGCCAGCGCACGCGGGTCGATCACCACGATGCGTGTGCCACGCTTGGCGGCGCGCTTGAAGAAGGTCGCCGCCACCGGGTGATTGACGCCCGGGTTGCAGCCGGTCAGCACGATCAGATCGGACTGCTCGGCCTGCATGAAGGAGGCGCTCACGCCGCCCGAGCCGACGCCTTCCATCAGCGCCGCCACCGAGCTTGCATGACACAGCCGCGTGCAGTGATCGACATGGTTGGAGCCGAAACCGGTGCGCACCAGCTTCTGGAACAGCCACGCCTCCTCGTTGGTGCACTTGGCGCTGCCGAAGCCCGCCAGGCTGTCGGGGCCATGCGCGCGCTTGAGGCGCATGAGCCCCTCGGCCGCGACCTCAAGGGCCTCGTCCCAGCTGGCCTCACGGAAGTGGGTCAGCGGATGGGCGGGGTCAAAGTTAGCATCCAGCCCCTTGGCTACACCGTCACGGCGGATCAGGGGGCGGATCAGACGCTCCGGATGGCGCGGATAATCGAAGCCGAAGCGCCCCTTCACGCATAACCGACCGTGGTTGGAGGGCCCATCGCGGCCACTGACCGCGATGATGTTGTCCAGCCGCGTATCCGCGACGCGCTGTCGGCGCTTATCAGTCTTATGGGAGCCGCCGTCCGCCATGCCCTGCTGGGCATCCGCCAGGGTCGCGACCGGTTGCCCCTCGACACTCAATGCCTCGCCGCTGCCACGGCTGACCTGATACTCCAGCTGACAGCCCACGCCGCAGTACGGGCAGATGGAGGCGACGCGCTCATCGACGGCGGCGCTGTCGCCGAAGCCCTGCTCATCCACCTGGGCGGCGGGCATCAGGGCGCCGGTCGGGCAGGCCTGCACGCACTCGCCACAGGCGACGCAGGTGCTGTCGCCCATCGGGTCCTCGAGATCGAACACGATGCGCGTATTGCTGCCGCGCCCCGCCAGCCCGATCACGTCATTGACCTGCACCTCGCGACAGGCGCGCACGCACAGGCCGCAGCTGATGCAGGCGTCATGATTGACCGCCATCGCGGTATGGGAGTGATCGAGAGCGCTGGCCTGCGCCGGCAACCACTCCTCCACGGTCTCCCCCAGCCACTCGCGGACCGTCTCGCGGGCGCCGCCCAGGGTCTCGCGAGCGTGCCCGACATCCACCGCCAGCAGCTCGGCCATCGCCATGAAGTGACTGCTGACATCGGGATTGTGCGCCTCGGCGGGCATGTCGGCGGCGAGCAGCTCCACCACCATTGCACGCGCCTCGCCGGCACGCCGTGAACTGGCACTGCGCACCACCATGCCCGCCCGCGCCTCGCGGATGCAGCTGGCAGCAAGGGTGCGCTCGCCATCGATCTCGACCATGCAGGCGCGACAGTTGCCATCGCCGCGATAATCCGGCGCTTCGCTGTAGCAGAGGTGGGGAATCGTCTCGCCGGCACGCTTGGCGATCTTCCACAGCGTCTCGCCGGGATAGGCCGTCACCTCGGCACCATCCAGCGTGATGGTGAAGCCATCCTCGCGCAGCGGCTGATCATCCGAGGATGAGTTGTCCAATCCTGTCAGCGCATTCATGCCTCACCTCCCGTGGCGTCAGCCGCATGGCTCGTGGCGATCAAGCGCACCCCACTGCTGGCGAGGGCCTCCCGGAAGTCCTTGAGCAGGCCGAGCACCGGATTGGGCGCGGCCTGGCCGAGCCCGCAGATCGAGGCGTCCATCATCACCTGCGACAAGCGCGTCAGCAGCGTCTCATCCCACTCATCGCCGCTGAGCGCCGCCAGCATCTGGCGCGTGCCGACGCGACACGGCGTGCACTGGCCGCAGGACTCGTCCATGAAGAAGCTCATCAGATTGCGCGCCACCGCCGCCAGGTCGTCCTTATCCGACAGCACCACCACCGCGGCCGAGCCGATGAAGCAGCCGTGGGCCTGCAGGGTGTCAAAATCCAGCGGCAGGTCCGCCTTGCTGGCCGGCAGAATGCCGCCGGAGGCCCCGCCGGGCAGATAGGCACGCAGACGATGGCCGTCGGCCATGCCGCCGCCATATTCCTCGACCAGTTCGCTGAGCGTGATGCCAGCCGGTGCCAGATACATGCCCGGGCGTCTGACACGCCCGGAGAGCGAGAAGCTGCGCAGCCCCTGACGCCCCTGACGCCCGGCCGCGACGTAGTGGTCATGGCCTTCGCGATGGAGCCGCGCGATCCAATAGACCGTCTCGACGTTGTTGACCAGGGTCGGGCGACCGAACAGCCCGCGCTGGGCCACGAAGGGCGGCCGCTGACGCGGCTTGCCGGGCTTGCCTTCCAGCGACTCGATCAGCGCCGATTCCTCGCCACAGATATAGGCGCCGGCGCCACGCCGCAGCTGGATGTAGCCCGGCGCGACGAGGCCTGCGGCTTCCAGCTCCGCGATGCAGTCGCGCAGCAACTCATTCAGGGTCGGGTACTCGTCGCGCAGATAGAGGTAGAGCGCCTCGGCCTCGATGGCATGCGCACTGGCCAGCGCGCCCTCGAGGAAGGTGTGCGGCTCACGCTCCAGATAGCAGCGGTCCTTGAAGGTGCCGGGTTCGCCTTCATCGGCGTTGATCACGCAATAGCGCGGCCCCGCCTCGGCGCGCACGAAGCCCCACTTGCGAAACGTCGGGAAACCCGCCCCACCCAGGCCACGCAGTCCGGCCTGCTCGATCATCTGCGCCAGGTCCTCGATGCTGACCTCACCGCCATCGAGCGCGGCGAGCAGCCCATAGCCGCCACTGGCGCGATATTCCGCCAGCCGCGGATAGTCGAGACTCGCTGCCGGCGCGGCATGCACATGGCCTTCGGCAATCGCCGCCGTGACGCCTTCCACGCTGGCGTGGCCGAGATGGTAATGCCCGACCTCCGCCACCGGCGCACTGTCGCAGCGCCCCATGCAGGGCGCACGCAGCACGCGCACCTGTTCGGGGTCCAGCCCCGAGGCGAGACCGGCACGCAAGGCTTCGGAGCCGGCCAGCTGACAGGACAGCGAATCACAGACGCGCACGGTCAGCGCCGCGGGCGGCGTCTCGCCATCGCGAACCACGGTGAAATGGGCATAGAAGGTGGCTGTCTCGTAGACCTCGGCCATCGGCAGGCGCATCCACTCGGCCAGCGCGCGCAGATGGGCCAGCGTCAGGTAGCCGACCTCATCATTGAGCACGTGCAGATATTCGAGCAGAAGGTCACGCTGCGCCGGGGCATCGCCCAGCAGGCGCTGTACCTCGGCCCAGGCCTCGGCATCCAGCGGACGGCCGCGCAACTGGCTGCGCGAACGGCGGCGAGCGACAGGTGTCGGCTCGGTCAGGGTCTCAGGCGTCATGGCGGCACCACGGTGTTGTTATTGGGCAGGAGCAGGCAAGTACTGGCGTATCGCGCGAGGAGTGAAGTCTCGGGCGCGAAAGTGGTGCGCGGTCAGGGAGCACGCACCACTTTCCTTCACTGTAGATCGCAATCTACAAAGCGGGCACACCTGCGACAACCGCTCTGAGCGCTGAATCGCCCCCTGTGTCAGTCACGCATATGCCGGCGTCATATCCAGCTAACTCGCTCTCGCCCAGCCCTCACACAATCACCGAGGTCCGGTGGCGACCTGCCCCGCAGTCAGACTCGCCACCGCGCTCCGGATTGCCATCCCACCCCCCTTCCCACATCGCAGCCCCGGGAGACACCCACGACAACACCTCGCTTCACGCCAGCTGCCCTGCCCGGCAGGCGACACCAATAACAACATGAGGTCACCACATGTCATCGAATCCGTATGACACGGACTACGAGATCGGCCAGGACAATGTCCAGGTCATGGGTCTCGATGTTCACAACCCCGTCTTCGCGATCAGCGCCGTGCTGATCGTCAGCTTCATCCTGTTTGCCATCCTCTTCCCAGCGGGCGCGGAAAGTGCCCTGGGCGGCGCCAAGGCCTGGTCCATCGCACATGGCGACTGGCTGTTCATGCTGGCCGGCAACCTCTTCGTGCTGTTCTGCCTGCTGCTGATCGTGCACCCGGTGGGCAAGCTGCGCCTGGGCGGCCAGAAGGCAAAGCCCGAGTTCTCGACACGCTCCTGGTTCGCGATGCTGTTCGCCGCCGGCATGGGCATCGGCCTGATGTTCTGGAGCGTCGCCGAACCGGTGGCCTACTACACCGACTGGTACGGCACGCCACTGAACGCACCCGCCGGGACGCCGGAAGGAGCACGCGCCGCGCTGGGCGCCACCATGTATCACTGGGGTCTGCATCCCTGGGCCATCTACGCCGTGGTCGGGCTGTCGCTGGCCTTCTTCACCTACAACAAGGGCCTGCCGCTGACCATCCGCTCGGCGTTCTACCCGCTACTCGGTGAGCGCACTTGGGGCTGGATGGGGCATATCGTCGATATCCTCGCCGTGCTGGCGACCATCTTCGGTCTGGCGACATCACTGGGGCTGGGCTCCGCTCAGGCAGCATCGGGGCTGGACTACCTGTTCGGCGTCGGCGATGGCCTGCCGACCCAGATCGCGATCATCATCCTGGTGACGCTGGTGGCCATCTACTCGGTCAGTCGCGGCCTGGATGGCGGCGTGAAGCTGCTTTCCAACATCAACATGATCATCGCCGCTGTCCTGATCATCTTCATCCTCATCTTCGGGCCGACACTCGCCATTCTCATGGGCCTGGGCACCACCACCCTCAGCTATGTGGAATATCTGCTGCCGCTGTCCAACTGGATCGGCCGCCCCGATGAAAGCTGGTTCCACGGTTGGACCGTCTTCTACTGGGCGTGGTGGATCTCCTGGTCACCTTTCGTCGGCATGTTCATCGCGCGAGTCTCGCGCGGCCGCACCGTACGCGAATTCGTCACCGCCGTGCTGCTGGTGCCGACCCTGGTCACCATCGTGTGGATGTCCGTCTTCGGCGGCACTGCACTGGAACAGGCCATCAATGGCGTAGGCGCGCTGGCCAATGGCATCGATTCCGTGTCGCTGGCCATGTTCCAGATGCTCGACAACCTGCCGCTGTCCGGTGTGGCGTCCTTCATCGCCATCGTGCTGGTACTGGTGTTCTTCGTGACCTCCTCGGATTCCGGTTCGCTGGTGATCGATTCGATCACCGCCGGCGGCAAGATCGACGCACCGATCAGCCAGCGCATGTTCTGGGCAGCGATGGAAGGCCTGATCGCCGGTGCCCTGCTCTATGGCGGCGGAAGCGCTGCGCTGGGCTCGCTGCAGGCGGGCGCCATCGCCACGGGGCTGCCGTTCACGCTGGTATTGCTGGTGATGTGCTATTCGCTGTTCCGTGGCCTGATGCAGGAAAAGAAGGCACAGGACATGCTCATTCGCCCGGTCGCCGGCGCCTGACATGCGGCGCTGACCATAGCTTTACTGACCAAAGCTTTACTGACCAAGGCGGTACTGACCAAGGCGGTACTGACTGACAGGCCGCAGGACATGGGCACAAAAAAACGCCGCCCCCGGCAACCGGGGGCGGCGTTTTCATTGGATGACCCGAACGTCATCCAGGCGAGATCAGGAGTTTTCCTGAGCCAGCTTCTGCACCTTCTTCATCAGGTCCGGGTCGTTCTGGACCGCTTGACCGATGGAGTTGAAGGTGGCGACTTCCAGACCGGAGTCTTCGACAGCGCTGACCATCTCGTCGTTGGCTTCCTGACGCACGCTCTGCTTGGCAGTCTCGTCGTCGGCTTTCTGCAGCTTGCCGGCGAATTCCTGAGAGATGCGTGCGATGTCCTGAGAGGCCGCAGCGAACTGTTCCAGCTGAGCGTCAGTGAAATCGCCAGCCTGAGCCTGTGCCGCCTGGGCAGTAGACTGACCCTGGGCCGGTGCGTCAGCAGCGAACGCCGGTGCCGACATCATGCCCGCGGAAATCAGGGCAGCCGTCATGTATGCAGTCATCCGTTTCATTGCAGCCTCCAGCAGTGATCAATAAGTGTTTGCCTTAACTCAGACGGGCCTGACGACAGGATGTTCATTTTTTCATGCAACTCTTTGAAAACATTCTGTATCGCCAGAGTTACATGAGTCGCAGATCAGCAACGTAAAAACCGCGGGGCCGCGCATGGCGGGCGTCATGACGGCTGGACACGCATACAGCTTGCACCACGATTGTGAAAATATCTGCAGCAAGCCGCGTGAAGTCTGCCCGCCATGCACTCGACCCGCCCTCGATACAGACATGCCTCTGCGCTCGCTACGCGCTCTAGCAAGGCATGTCACCTGCTGCCGCCGCTATCGGTATGTCGCCATTGGCCTTTTCATAGCCTGAATGAGGGCGGCATGTCGTGAAGTACCACATAAATCGCGCGCCAACGGGCAGCAAACTCTCGGCGACTGTCTTAGTCTTGGAGGAGAGGCTGTCATCCGGGTGTGCCATTCTCCTGTGCAACCTGCTTCTGCAGCCCAGGCTGGCTAGCCCAGCTCATAACATTCGTTGCCGGAGGACTGCCATGTCCACGCACATACTGTCCAAGCAGAGACTGTCCTCGCACGTACTGTCCAAGCAGAGACTGTCCTCGCACGTACTGTCCAAGCAGAGACTGTCCTCGCACGTACTGTCCACACAGATACTGCCCGCGCTGCCTCGACGGCTCTCGCACCACAGGCTGACGCAGGGCCTGATGAACCTCTTGTTGCTGGCCCTGCTGCCGGTCCTGCTGCTGAGCTCGCCGGTGCATGCCATCAGCCTGCTGGATTCGGACGCCGACCTGAACGCGCCCGCCGAGACATCCACGGGCGCACCACCGCCCCCGACCTCGCCGGACACCGCGGAGACCACCATGACCGCCGCCAATGTCGACCCCGCCGCCAACCCGCTGCTGGGCGAGACCTGGAACCGACGCTCGCTGGTGCTGATCGCGCCGGATGAGCAGGACCGGGACCTCGAGCGTCAGCGCGAGGAACTGCGCGCCACCCGTGGCGAGATGCAGCAACGCGACATGACGCTCTATACGCTGATGGGCACGCGCGGCATCCACGATGGCGTGCCGATGAGCTTCGAGGAGGTGCGTGCCCTGCGTGATGCCATGCAACTGCGCGAGGGCGCGCCCTTCACCGTCATCCTGATGGGCAAGGACGGCGGCAAGAAGATGCAGCAGGAAGGCTTCGTCTCCCCCGACCAGATCTATCAGGTGATCGACAACATGCCGATGCGCCAGCGCGAAGCCAGTCAGGCAGCGCGCAAGCCCCCCCAGGGCACCGACGAACACACCTCGCCCGCCCCCTTGAACGATGAGGACTGGCAGTGGGAGGAGTGACCTTTCTGTAAGGAGCGACCTTCTGTGAGAAACGACCTTCTGTGATGCATGAAAAAGCCCCTGTCAGCTCGGCTGACAGGGGCTTTTTACCGTCTGCGCGGCTTCAGCGCAGTACGCCTTCCTCACGCAGCAGCTTGAGGATTTCCGCCGCGCCCTCCTCGGCGCTCACGCCTTCCAGACGCTTGCCACCGCCCCCTTCGGCCTTGGCGGCCGCAGCCTTGAAGCGGTCCCGCGCGCTGGTCGCCTTGATGCGCTTCAAGCGCTTGGGACGCTTGCGAGCCGGGGCCACGCCGAAGGCCTCGGCCTGCGCATCATGGACAAGCTCGCCACTGGCCAGTGTGGACAGTTCACCACGCCGCGCCTGCGCGAAGGCCGACTGACGCGCCGCCGGCGCCGCGGAATCGACACTAACAAGCGCCGGCAGCTTCACGCGCAACCGTCGCCGCTGGCCACGTGGCAGCGCCTGCAAGGCGGTGAGATGCAAGCCATCGCAGCTCTCGATCGCGACGATACCCTCCACCAGCGGCCAGCCGAGGCTCTCCGCCAGCAGATGCGGCAGCAGGCCACTGCCCTCACCGGTCTCGCCCTGGCCGCCACACACCACCAACTGCGGGGCCGCCTGCTTGAGGCGCGTGACCAGCAGCGGCCAGACATCGATGACCGGTTGATCAATAGCAGCCGCCTGCGGGTCAACAGCCTTGAGCGGGTCAGCGCCAGGAGCATTCGGCGTCACCAGCGTCAACGACTCCAGCCCCATGCCCAGATAGCCGCGCAGTGCCTGGTCCTGCTCGCTGCCGGGCGCGATCTCACTGCCACTGGCATGCCAGGCGCTGAGGCTTACGGAACCGGGTGCCGACTGACGCTCCAGCGCCAGACACAACTCCAGAGCGCGGGCGTCCTGCTCGGCGCGCCGCAGACGCCCCGAAACCGGGTGCTGCCCCAGCGACACCAGACTCACGACCTCAAGCGGCGCCGAGGCCTGCTGCGCAACGGACGAACGATCTACCTTCATATCCTTCTCCTTTCACCTGTCGCAGGCGCGAGTTCAGGCCGCGTCGGCGGCAAGCGTGGCGGATGACGTACTGGATGACGCCGAGGCCGCGGCAGGCACCTGACCCGCCGCCGAGGTATCACCGCCGGCACTGCGTTCGGCCTCGAGCTGCTGACAGAGACTGGCGAGAATCGCCCCGGCGTCGCCGATCACCGAAAGATCGGCACGCTTGACCATGTCACAGCCGCCATCGGTGTTGATGGCCACCACCTTGTCGCAGCGCTGGATGCCCTGCAGATGCTGGATGGCCCCCGAGATGCCCACCGCGACATAGACCCGCGCCGTCACCCAGGTACCGGTGGCACCGACCTGGCGGGCACGAGGCATGAAGCCGTCATCCACCGCCACCCGCGAGGCGCCTTCGGTGGCCCCCAGCAGGCTGGCGGCGCGGTGGAAGCCATCCCAATCGTGGATGCCGTTGCCCGCCGAGAGAATGAATTCGGCCTCGCCCAGCGCGATCGCGGAGGGGTCGACGGCCACCGGGCCAAGATCTTCGATCACGTCTGGCACGGCGTGCGCGGCACTGGCCGCCTCCCACTCGAGCGGCAGCGCGGCGTGGCGCACATCTTCCACCGGCTCGGCGCATTCCGCCTCGCACAGCACGATACGGGTCAGCGGGCGAGTCAGGTCCTGCTGACCATTGCCGCTGCGCCCGGTGACGCTCACCTCGGCAATCTCGCCACGCCCGATGGCGGCAAGCTCGCCGTCGAGCTGATAGGCATTACCGCTGGGCCGCGCCAGCGCATCGCCCTGGCACAGCAGGCGCGCGCCGAGACGTCGGCCGCGTTCGCCGCCGCCAGTGCGGGATTCCGGCAGCAACCACAGCCGTGGTGCCAGCTTGCCATCGATGGCCTCAAGCTCCGCCAGCTGGGCCAGCGGCGCGTAGCCGTCGTGGAGAGTATCGGCAAAGTGCAGCCAGCGATCGGCACCCGCCGCGCCGAGCCCGACACTGTCGGCGGCGTCACCATCCTCACGCAAGGTGCCGAAGGTGACGGCCAGCACCGCGCCCTGATGGGCGGGGTCGGCATCGGCGATCTGACGCGCCAGCCCCAGCACATCTCGGTCGTGACTCGAGAGTCGCCCACCGGTCATGTCCGGCACCACCGCGATCAGGAAGGCGGGTGATGCGATCTCGACCAGCGGCAGCACGCGCGCCTTGGCCACGACCGCAGGCTGGCCAGCACCCGCCGCGGCAGGCCCGGAGCGGCCACTGCGGTCGATACGTTTGCGGCCATTGGCGGCGATGAAGTGGCCGACATGCGGGTCGCGACGCATCACGCCCTGCGGGCCCATCCAGCGTTCCTGAGGGGCTGCCGCGCCGCGGCCCAGCGCCTGCAGCGCGATGAGGTGCTGCGGGTGCAGGCGATTGCGTGCCTGCTGCTCCAGACGCGGGTCACGGCGTGGCAACGCCTCTCGATGGGATACCGGTGGGCGCTCGGTTGCTTGTGGATCGACGGGAATCGTCATGCCGCCACCTCCGCGTCAGTGGGCTGCGTGGTCGACGCCGCCAAGCCTTGCGTGGACGCTTCCAGTACCAGCGCCCGCGCCATCAGTTCCGCCAGATCCAGCACCTGGGGTTCGGCTTCACCGGCCGGAGCCACCACGCCTTCCAGCATCGCGGTGCACTGCGGGCAGCCGACCGCCACGACCTCGGCGCCGGTCTCGCGCACATCGCCCATGCGCATGTCGGGGATACGCTGCTTGCCGGGGATGTCCGTCACCGGCGCGCCACCACCGCCGCCACAGCAGCGTGAGCGGAAACCGGAGCGCTGCATCTCGCGCACTTCCAGCCCCAGCGCCGCCAGCAAGCTACGCGGCGCCTCGAATTCACCGTTGTAGCGCCCCAGATAGCAGGGGTCGTGCCAGGTGACCGCGCCGAGCGTCGCCAGTCTGGTGGCATCGAGGCTCAGGCGACCGGCCGCCAGCAGCTCGTTCATGTAGCTGGTGTGGTGGTTGACGAGGTAGTCGCCACCGAAGGCGGCATATTCACGTCCCAGCACATGGAAGCTGTGCGGATCGCAGGTGATGATGCGCGCGAAGCGATACTTCGACAGGGTGGCGATATTGCGGGTGGCCAGCGACTGGAAGGTCGCCTCATCCCCCAGACGGCGCGCCACATCACCACTGTCACGTTCTTCCGCACCGAGGATGGCGAAATCCACCCGGGCGGCGCGCAGTACCTGCACGAAGGCGCGCAGCGTGCGCTGGTTGCGCATGTCGAAGGCGCCATCGCCCAGCCACAGCAGCGCTTCCACCGGACGCGGATCACGCGCCGCCTCGCGGGCAGCCTGCAGCTCGGCGATGCGCGGCAGGTCGAGGTCCGCCGCCCAATGCAGGCGCGCTTCGAGCGCGAAGCCGCCCGGGTTGTCGGTGGCGATCAGGTTGTCGAGCACCTCGACGCCCTTGCCCGGCGTCGCGCCCTGCTCCAGCGTCATGTGACGGCGCATGTCGACGATGGCATCGACGTGCTCGATCATCATCGGGCACTCCTCGACGCAGGCGCGACAGGTGGTGCAGGCCCACAGGGTTTCCGGCTCGACCAGTACCTTGAACTCGTGGATCAGCTTGTCGCCATCTGTCGCCTCACCCGCAGCGCCCGGTGCCGCCTTGATCTGGATCGGCCCGGATGACGCTGCCTGAGCTGCCGGGCGAGCATGCGGAGAGGCCCCGACGATGGTCTGCTGCGGGCCGCCGCCATGCTGGCCGGGCGCGCGCCTGGGCTCATCGCCCGGATAGGGCGAACCGGCGTAGGCGGCATCGCTGCCACCGGCCATGCCGACCACTATGTCCTGGATCAGTTTCTTGGGATTGAGCGGCTGACCGGCCGCGAACGCCGGACACACCGCTTCACAGCGCCCGCACTGCACGCAGGCATCGAAGCCCAGCAGCTGACGCCAGTTGAAATCGGACGGCTTGCCGACGCCCAGCGGTGCCTCGGGGTTGGTCAGGTCCAGCGGCAGCAATGCGCTGTCGCGGATGCCCGCACTATCGCGGGTGCTGAAACGTGCCGGACGCCGATGGAAGGCCAGATGCAGCGCACCGGCGAAGGCATGCTTCATCGGCCCGGTGATGCGCGAGCCGCCGCCGGTCATGCCGACGATCATCTCGAGCAGCCCCCAGCCGATGCCCACTACCAGCACCAGCCCGAGGATACCGCCGGAGATCATGCCGCCGACGCCTTCCGGCAGCACCAGTGACAGACTCATCACGAACAGGCTGGCGGAGAACACCAGCAGGCTCTTGGGCAGACGCATCCACGGGCCACGCGACAGACGTGCCGGCGGGTCGAGGCGACGACGACGCACGAACAGCGCGCCACCGAACATCGCGCCACTGGCCAGCAGCAGCAAGACGCCCAGCCAGGCGGAGTCGATGCCGAAGCCGTAGACCACCACCATCAGCAGCGCCGCGGCCACGAAGCCGCCCCCGGTGGCGACGTGGGTGTTGGCCATGTAGCGGTCCCGCGCGACCACGTGGTGCAGGTCCACCCCGTAGCGGCGCGGTACCTTGGCAAGGCTCGCGATCAGCTCTCCCACACTCATGGACGTGGCATCCGCCCGCCCCTGGCGCCACAGGCCGATGCGCTTGACCGCGCCGATGGCAGCCAGCGCCAGCGCGGTGAAGATCAATACCGACAAGATCGTGTCATTCATGCTGCTCACCCTCTTTCTTCAAGCCCGCTGTCGACCGGACGACTGCCGAGCCGGCGGCATAGGTGCGGCCGGCTCGGCAGATCACGTCATCAGAAGTCCTTGCACAGACGCAGGGCGTCATAGATGGCGGCGTGGGTGTTGCGCGGTGCGTTGCAGTCACCGAGGCGGAACAGCAGGTAATCATTGCCTTCGGTGGCCTGGCTCAGGCACGGCTGCGGCTTGATGGCGTAGAGCGACTCGACGTCGATCTGGCCCTTGTTGAGCGAGCCGTCCTTGAAGGCGTAGTAGAGCGCCTCATCCGGGCGCACGCCGTTCTCGACCACGATCTGATCGACGACGCGCTCTTCCAGCGTGCCGGTGTATTCGTTCTCGAGCACCGCCACCAGGCCCTCACCCTCGCGGTAGACCTCATGCAGCACCATGTCGGAGGTCATCACGACTTCCTTGGCATACAGGCTGCGGTAGTAGGTCGGGAAGGTGGTGCCGCCGACCGCCGCACCCGGCTTGATGTCGTCGGTGACGATCTCGACCCTGGCGCCCTTGTCGGCCAGATAGTCGGCCACCGAGACCCCGGAGAACTCGCAGATGCTGTCGTAGATCAGCACGTTGCTGCCCGGCGCGACGCGCCCGTCCAGCACGTCCCATGAAGAGACGATCAGGCTCTTGGCCGGGTCTTCGTCGTAGCCCCAGGACGCGAACTGGTCCATGAACGGACGACCGCCCACCGCGAGGATCACCACATCGCCGCGCAGGTCACGGATGGTGCCCTCATCGGCCCGCGTGCCCAGGCGCAGGTCAACCTTCAGGCGCGCCAGTTCCAGCTGATACCAGCGCGTGATGCCGGCGATCTGATCGCGCTGCGGCGCCTTGGCCGCGATGGTGATCTGACCGCCCAGCTCGTCACGGGCCTCGAACAGCGTCACGTCGTGGCCGCGTTCGGCGCACACGCGGGCTGCCTCCATGCCGGCCGGACCGCCCCCGACGATGACAACCTTGCGCACCGGGCCGCTGGTCTTCTCGATCTGATGCGGCAGGCCCATGTATTCGCGCGAGGTGGCGGCATTCTGGATGCACAGCACGTCGAGGCCCTGATACTGGCGGTCGATGCAGTAGTTGGCGCCGACGCACTGCTTGATCTGGTCGAGCTGGCCCATCTTGATCTTGGCGATGATGTGCGGATCGGCGATGTGGGCGCGGGTCATGCCGACCATGTCGACATAGCCGCCTTCCAGGATACGCTCGGCCTGGTTGGGGTCCTTGATGTTCTGGGCGTGGATCACCGGAATCGAGACGACTTCCTTGATGCCGGAGGCCAGGTGCAGGAAGGGTTCCGGCGGGTAGGACATGTTGGGAATGACATTGGCGAGGCTGTTGTGGGTATCACAGCCGGAGCCGATCACGCCGAAGAAGTCGAGCAGGCCGGTGGCGTCGTAATAGGCCGCGATCTGCTTCATGTCGTCGTGGGACAGGCCATCGGGATGGAATTCATCGCCACAGATGCGCATGCCGACCACGAAGTCGTCGCCGACTTCGGCGCGCACCGCCTTGAGCACCTCGAGACCGAACTTCATGCGGCCCTCGAAGCTGCCGCCCCACTCATCGGTGCGCTTGTTGACGCGCGGGCTCCAGAACTGGTCGATCAGGTGCTGGTGCACGGCGGACAGCTCGACGCCGTCCAGGCCGCCTTCCTTGGCACGCCGCGCCGCCTGGGCGAAATCGGCGATGATGCGCTGGATCTCCTCCACCTCGATGGTCTTGCAGGTGGAGCGGTGCACCGGCTCGCGGATGCCGGACGGCGACATCAGCGAGGTCCAGTCGAAGCCGTCCCAGCGCGAGCGACGGCCCATGTGGGTAATCTGGATCATGATCTTGCCGCCATGCTTGTGCACGGCATCGGCCAGATTCTGGAAATGCGGAATGATGCGGTCGGTCGACAGATTGACGGAGCTCCACCAGCCCTGCGGGCTGTCGATGGAGACCACCGAGGAGCCACCACAGATGCACAGGCCACACCCGCCCTTGGCCTTCTCTTCGTAGTAGCGCACGTAGCGCTCGGTGGTCATGCCGCCATCGGTGGCATACACCTCGGCGTGGGCGGTACTGACGACGCGGTTGCGGATGGTCAGCTTGCCGATCTCGATCGGCTGGAAGAGTGCGTCGAATGCCATGGTGAGAGCTCCTCGCCGGGGAGAGCGCCGCCTCGTCACGCTGGCCTGGCCTGCCCGCCGCCACGAGTCGTTGCTGGTGGCGGCGGGGTCGGCGTCAGGCGTCTTGCATGTCAGGAAAGGCGGCGCTCAGGCGTTGCGTTGTCGTTGTTGTGGGTGGTGAGTGTCGTGACAGAGAGATGAACGGGCAGCCGGCTTGTGCTGTTGCCTTTTGCCTGGGCCGGGTCTGGGCCTTGACCCGAGCCATGGAATAGAGAGTGGCGGATCCGAAAACGTCACACTGTTCCGGGAGCGACCTCGAAATATCCCACGTCACAGCCTTCCTCACCGCCGCTCTGGGTCTGCACGGCGACGGTGCGCAGCTCGCTGCCACGCGCAGCCAGAATCTGGTCCATCGCGCCGGCGAACCAGCCGGTGAACATGTACTCGAGCCTGGTGCCGGTCTTGCCCTGCTGATAGACGAAGCAGGAGTGTTCCAGGCGCACCTTGCAGGTACCGCGCTCCAGATCGATCTCCTCGGTGATGAACAGACCCCAGCCGCGCTGCGACAGGCGCTTCATGTAGTGCTCGAAGACTTCCACGCCGACCAGGCCATGCAGCTCGGCTTCCTTCTCACACCAGTGCCAGGCGCTCTTGTAGCCGGCGTGATAGAGAATCTCGGCGTATTTCTCCACGCCCAGCGCCTCTTCCACCGCGACATGGTTGTTGATGAAGAAGTGGCGCGGCACGTACAGCATCGGCAGCGCATCGGACGTCCAGACGCCAGTCTCGCTATCCACTTCGATCGGCAGTTCAGGGGCCATCTTGCTCATGTCGGTGTCCTCCAAAGGGGGCTTGAGGGAATTGCAAAAGAGAGATCAGGAAAGAAGGATCAGGAAAGTGCGGTCAAGTAAGAGCGATCAATAAAAGGCACAGGCAGCCAGACTCAGCCGCCCCAGACATTTTCCAGCGTGCGCAGCCAGTTCTCGCCCATGATCTTGCGCACCTGATGCTCGCTCATGCCGCGACGCAGCAGCGCCTCGGTCAGATTGGGGAACTCGCCGATGGTGCGGATGCCTTCCGGATTGACGATCTTGCCGAAGTTGGTGAGACGACGGGCGTAGCCCTTGTCGTGGGTCAGCCACTCGAAGAAGTCCTGGCCGTGGCCCTGGGTGAAGTCGGTGCCGATGCCGATGGCATCCTCGCCGACCAGGTTCATCACGTATTCGATGGCCTCGACGTAGTCGTCGACGGTGGCGTTGACGCCGGCCTTGAGGAAGGGGGTGAACATGGTGACGCCGACGAAACCGCCGTGTTCGGCGATGAAGCGCAGCTCGGCATCGGACTTGTTGCGCGGGTGGTCCTTGAGACCGGCCGGCGCGCAGTGGGAATAGCAGACAGGTACCCTGGATTCGAGGATGACTTCCTCGGAGGTCTTCGAGCCGACGTGGGAGAGATCACACATCACGCCGACGCGGTTCATCTCGGCGACCATCTCGCGGCCGAAACCGGACAGGCCGCCGTCGCGCTCGTAGCAGCCGGTGCCGACCAGATTCTGGGTGTTGTAGCACATCTGCACGATGCCCACGCCGAGCTGCTTGAAGACATCGACATAGCCGATCTGGTCTTCATAGGCGTTGGCATTCTGGAAGCCGTAGATGATGCCGGTCTTGCCGGCGGCCTTGGCGGCGCGGATGTCGGCGGCCGTGCGCGCCACGCAGACCAGATCACTGCTCTCGGCGATCAGCTGGTTGCTCTTGACGATGTTGTTGACGGTCGCCTGGAAGCCTTCCCAGACCGAGACAGTGCAGTTGGCAGCGGTCAGACCGCCCTTGCGCATGTCCTCGAACAGCTCGCGCTGCCACTTGGCGATCACCAGACCATCGATGACGATGCTGTCATCGTGCAGGGCGCGGGCCGCATCGGACCCACCGAAGGAGGAGGAGAATTCGGACATCATGTCGCTCCGGCGCTGGGCAGGCGGCTCTGGAAGTCAGGTCACTGCCCGTACCCGGCGGACAGGGCCTGCCGGAACACGATCTCCAGCAGGCTGTGCCAGCATAGTCCTGCCCTCTTTCCCCTCTGACGCCAGATGCGACCCGTGGCTATCGAATCGCGTCAGGGCTGTCGTTTCTGAAACGACGACGCCCCGACTCGAGAGAGCCGGGGCGTCGCGGGACAGCCGATGGTGTAGCGACAAGCCGGTCAATGCGCGGGTGACAGCTCTTTCAGCGAAGGCAGCAGGTCCCAGCTCAGCCAGCCACGCGGCTGCTCCAGACGCTTCAAGTAGCCCATGCCGAGATTGTTCATCTGACGGCGCGTCCAGCTGGCGCGGCGCTGGATATAGGCCGAGGGCTTGCCGGCATTGAAGCGGATCGGGTTGGGCAATACCGCCGCCAGCAGACTGGCCTGGTAGGCGGAAAGGCTGGCGGCATCGGTATTGAAGTGATGCTCGGCCGCTGCCTCGACGCCGAAGACCCCCGGCCCCCATTCGGCGACATTCAGGTAGACCTCGAGAATGCGCTCCTTGGGCCAGATCATCTCGATCAGGATGGTGAACCAGACCTCCAGCCCCTTGCGCACCCAGCTGCGCCCGTTCCACAGGAAGACATTCTTGGCGGTCTGCTGGCTGATGGTACTGGCGCCACGCAGACGCTCACCGGCCAGCCGTGCATCAATGGCCTTGACGATCTGATCGACATCGAAGCCGTAGTGATCGGGGAATTTCTGGTCTTCCGAGGCGATCACCGCCAGACGGGCATTGTCGGAAATCTGCTCCATCGGCACCCAATCATGCTGCAGCGCCATCGGCTCGCCGGTGACCAGGCCATAGCCCCACTTCTCCAGCATCACCATCGACACCGGCAACGGCACGAAGCGCAGCAATACCACCAGGCCGATGCAGGCCACCATCCAGCAGGCGACGACCTTGAATGCCCACACCGCCAGCCAGCGCAGGCGCTCCATCGGGCGCATGCCGGCACGCGGCGCCGGGCGGCGTGTCGCCCCGCGCCGAACACCCGCCACACGCTCCGTGCCTGCCTGCCTGCGTTGCTGTCCTCGTGCCATCCCTTGCCGTCCCCTGTCGTGCGTGTCGTGGCTCGCCGCCGAGCCATTGTCGTGTCAGCCACTGCTTCCTGGTGCCTTCGAGTGTACCAGAGCGTGCCGGTGGCTCCTGTGAAAACGACAACGCCCCTGCCGGAGAGGCAGAGGCGTTGGACATTGCGGGAAGCTGGCGTCAGTCGGCAGGCGTCAGCCCTGCAGGCGCACGCTGGCGTAGGTCGGCTCACCGCGCGCATTGGCCAGTGCCAGAATCGCCGAGGAGACGGGGGACTCGCTGGCCGGTTGCAGGGGCGCATTGCCGACCATGCTCTGGCCGATCGACTGGTGCAGCAGCCCTTCCAGACTGGCGACACCGGTCAGCTGATGATCGCCATCGGCGCGACACGGCACCTCCAGCACGCTGACACTGCGCTCGCCACCGATGCGCTCGTCACGCGGCGGCATGCCGAAGTACTCGCGGTAGCACTTGGAGAAGTGCGGCGTGGACACGAAGCCGCAGGCCGAGGCCACCTCGATGATCGACAGCGCCGTCTGCTTGAGCAGCTGACGCGCGCGGGTCAGGCGCAGCTTGAGGTAGTGGCGCGACGGCGAGCAGTGCAGATACCGCTGGAACAGCCGCTCCAGCTGACGGCGCGAGACATCGACATAGTGCGCCAGCTCGTCCAGGCCGATGGGCTCTTCCAGATTGGCCTCCATCAGCGCGACGATTTCCAGAAGCTTGGGCTGGGTGGTGCCCAGCACATGCTTGAGCGGCACGCGCTGCTGGTCCTGCTCGCCACGTACGCGATCGCAGATGAACATCTCGGAGATGCCCGCCGCCAGCTCGCGGCCATGCTCGCGACCGATCATGGTCAGCATCATGTCCATCGGCGCGGTACCGCCGGAGGCCGTGGCGCGGTCCTGATCGATGGAGAACAGTCGTGTGGTCAACGGCACGCGCGGGAAGGCTTCCTGCATCGCGGCCAGACACTCCCAGTGGATGCTGGTCTCATGGCCTTCGAGCAGCCCTGCCTGGGCCAGCGCCCAGCTGCCGGTGCAGACGGCACCCAGCTTGCGGCCGGCACGCGCCTGCGCCTGCAGCCAGCTGACATGCGGGCGATGCACGGAGCGCTGGATGCCGACGCCACCGCACACGATGACGATATCCAGCGGCGGGCAGGCCTCGGTGGAGGTATCGGGCGTGACCTGCAGGCCATCGCTGGCACGCACGGGGGCGCCTTCCAGCGTCACGGTATACCAGCGGTACAGCTCGCGTCCGGCCAGCTGATTGGCCATGCGCAGCGGTTCCACCGCCGAGGCCAGCGAGATGAGCGTGAAGCTGTCGAGCAGCAGGAAGCCGATGGTCTGCGGCTGGCGCGTCTCGCCGGCCATTCCTGCAGCGGATGAGTGAGCTTCGTACGGGCGGGCGAAACGGCCACTGGTCAATGCCATGAGGGGAGTCCTTCTCTATATCTGCTTGAGTGGCAGACCGGGGCCTCGTGGTGCCCTCTCCCGTGGCCTGATGAGGCCGGCGGGGGTCCGCAGTATTATCGTTATTGGGTCTCAGCAGGGAGCGAACCCGGAGGGTCGGCTCCAGCAGCGACGACATCGGCGATCGGCCCCATCAGGGGGAGGTCAATAAGCGACCTCTGCAATTCCGATAGCGTCAGGGATGTCGTGATTCACTGCCTGGACGTCGTGCGTTGTCCACCTCTCGACAGTAAACCATCGCGCCTGCCTGGCGCAGTGACTTTATCGCCGCTGTGCAGCAAATCATCGTTGCCGTACGGCACAGAATAACGCCCGAGTTGGCTACCACTGACGCAGCATAAGCAAACGCCACCAGAACGGGCCTTCATGCCTGAAGGTTCTGAAAAACGCCGCTTTTCATGACGAAAAAACGACAGACCCGCTATCCATCAATCGATAGCGGGACTGTCGTTTCTGTCTTTCACGCAGTGTCTCTGCTCGGCGAGCGATCAGCTGCGATTGGCACTGTCATACCTCAACGCCTGAGGCTCACCTCAAAGCAGGTGCTTCGCATGCTTTTCATTTCTACCGGCGACCACACTCACACCTCAAAGGAGGTGTTTCGCGTGTCTATTCATCTCTACCAGCTACCACACTCACACCTCAAAGGAGGTGTTTCGCGTGGTAGGTCAAATGCTCATCGATGAAGCTGGCCATGAAGAAGTAGCTGTGGTCGTAGCCGGGCTGACGACGCAGGACCAGCGGGTGATCCAGCTCGGCGCAGACCGCCTCCAGGCGCTCCGGCTTGAGCTGCTCCTCGAGGAACTGATCACTCTCGCCCTGCTCGACGAACAGCTCCTGACGCGCGGCGCCGCTCTTGCTCGCCTGCTTGACCAGTTCGCAGGTGTCCCACTGCGCCCACTGGGTGCGGTCATCACCGAGATAGCCGCTGAAGGCTTTCTCGCCCCACGGGCAGGCCATCGGATTGACGATCGGCGCGAAGGCCGAGACCGAACGATAGCGGCCAGGATTCTTCAGCGCGCAGATCAGCGCGCCGTGGCCACCCATGGAGTGACCGGAGATCGACTCACGCTCGCCATCCACCGGGAAGTGCCGCTTGACGAGCGCCGGCAGCTCCTCGGTGACGTAGTCATACATGCGGTAATGACGCGCCCACGGCTCGCGGGTGGCATTGACGTAGAAGCCTGCGCCACTGCCGAAGTCGTAGCTGTCGTCTTCGCCATCCAGATTGACGCCGCGCGGACTGGTGTCCGGGCAGATCAGGGCGATGCCCAGCTCCGCCGCCTTCTTCTGCGCGCCGGCCTTCTGCATGAAGTTCTCGTCGGTGCAGGTCAGCCCCGACAGCCACCACAGCATCGGCACCGGGCCCTGTTCGGCCTGGGGTGGCAGATAGATGGCGAACACCATGTCGCAATCCAGGCTGCCGCTGCGGTGACGGTAACGCTTGAGCCAGCCGCCATGCACCTTGTTGGCGCTGACCAGCTCGAGTTGTTCGGTCGCGGTCATCATGCTCTCCCTTGTGATATCGCCCATGAAAACGGCGTCGGCAAGCCGACGCCGTTTCGCGTTCCAGACCTCACCGGGCAACAGGTGTTTCCGTGTTGCCCGGCGGCAGTTCAGCCCCGGATCAGAAGCTCAGCACGGTACGGATCGACTTGCCTTCGTGCAGCAGATCGAAGGATTCGTTGATCTTCTCGAACGGCATCTGGTGAGTGATGAAGTCGTCCAGATTGATCGCGCCGTCCATGTAACGCTCGACGTAGCCCGGCAGTTCGGTACGGCCCTTGACGCCACCGAAGGCGGAGCCTTTCCAGACGCGCCCGGTCACCAGCTGGAACGGACGGGTGGAGATCTCTTCACCGGCACCGGCGACGCCGATGATGATGGATTCGCCCCAGCCCTTGTGCGCGCACTCGAGCGCCGCACGCATGACGTTGACGTTGCCGATGCACTCGAAGGAGTAGTCGACGCCGCCGTCGGTCATGTCGACGATGGCTTCCTGGACCGGCACGGACAGCTTGCTCGGGTTGACGAAGTCAGTGGCGCCGAACTTGCGAGCCAGGTCGAACTTGTCTTCATTGATGTCGATGACGATGATGCGCGACGCCTTGGCCATCACCGCACCCTGGATGGCGGCCAGACCGATGGCACCGAGGCCGAAGATGGCGACGGTAGAGCCCGGCTCGACCTTGGCGGTGTTCATCACCGCGCCGATACCGGTGGTGACGCCACAGCCCAGCAGGCAGATCTTGTCCAGCGGGGCTTCCTTGGACACCTTGGCCAGCGAGACTTCCGGCACCACGGTGTATTCGGAGAAGGTAGAGGTGCCCATGTAGTGGTGCAGCATCTTGCCATCGAGAGAGAAGCGCGAGGTGCCGTCCGGCATCAGGCCGCGACCCTGGGTGGCACGCACGGCGCTGCACAGATTGGTCTTGCCGGAGAGGCAGAACTTGCACTTGCCGCATTCGGCGGTGTAGAGCGGAATGACGTGGTCGCCCGGCACCAGGCCAGTCACGCCTTCGCCCACTTCCTCGACGATACCGGCGCCTTCGTGGCCCAGCACGGACGGGAACAGGCCTTCCGGGTCTGCGCCGGACAGGGTGAACGCATCGGTGTGACAGACGGCGGTATTGACGATGCGTACCAGCACCTCACCGGCCTTCGGCCCTTCGACATCGATCTCGACCAGTTCCAGCGGCTTGCCGGCTTCCAGCGCAATCGCAGCACGTGATTTCATGAATCTCTCCTAGTGAGCATCAATAGCGGTAAACTGGCTGCCAATCTCATGCCCCCTGGTGTGGTGACGATCACCACGGAGGCCACCCTGAAAGGTAGCAGCACCTGACAGGTTGCATGGATGAGTCGCCCGAGGGACTCCCCACGCGACAGGCACTGGGCTCGTCCTTGCGGTTCATCCTTGCGGGCTTGGCATGGAGCACAGTCTACGCAGTCATGCGGGTGGGATTAAGCCGTCGGCACTCAGATGATTATTGCCACTCAACAACAATGAAAGAGGAGCCAGCATGCAGCGCTGGGACCGTATCGAAGCCTTCGTGGAAGTCGTCAGGATCGGCTCATTTTCCGGTGCCGCCCGTCATCTCGGGGTGTCCAGCTCACATGTCAGTCGTCTGATCAGCCAGTTGGAAGCCCAGCTCGATACCCAATTGCTCTACCGCACCACCCGTCAGACGCGTCTCACCGATGCCGGACAGGTGTATTTCGAGCACTGCCATCACCTCTTCGATGGCTTCCGCGCCGCCGAACAGGCCATCGGCGACTTCCACGCTCGCCCCAGCGGCGTGCTCAAGCTGACCAGCGCCACCACCTTCGGCGAGCGCTACGTCGCGCCGCTGGTCAACGACTTTCAGCTGCTGCACCCGCAACTGGAAGTGCAGATGCACTTCACCAACCGCCCGGTGGAACTGATCGACGAGGGCTTCGACGTCGCCATCCGCATGGGCGTGCTCAAGGATTCCTCGCTGATCGCAAGGCGGCTGGTGGACCGCCGCGAATTCGTCGTCGCCTCGCATGACTACTTCCAGCAGGCACCGCGCCCGCACACCCTGGCCGAGCTCTCCAGCCACCGCTGTCTGGCCGGTTCCAAGCGCGAGTGGCTGTTCGAGGTCGAGGGCCAGCGCCGTGAGGTGCGCATCACCGGCAGCTGGCAGGCCAACTCTGGCCCGGCGCTATTGGACGCCACGCTCAAGGGCCTCGGCCTTGCCCAGATTCCCGACTATTACGTCGCGCCCCATCTGGCCAGCGGCAAGCTGATCTCGGTGCTGGATGAGTACCAGGTGCGCGATACCGGGGTGTGGATCGTCTATCCCCGCCACCGCCACCTCTCGCCCAAGGTGCGCCAGTTCGTCGACTTCATGGTCGAGCGCTTCGAAGATGGCATCCCCGGCCTTGACGCATGACGCGCCGCCGCGGATGAGCTGCCGATTGATGAGCGGATGAGTTGATGAGCGGATGAGTTGATGAGCCGACGAATGACAGACGGGCTGCCAATCGGCAGCCCGTCTGTCATTGCACTCACCATGCTCATCAGCGGCATCAGGCGCGCTGCGCCCCGCTGCCTGGTACTGCCTCGGGCAGATGCACCGGCGGCGCCTTGACCAGCAACTTGCTGGCCACGAAGTAGACCAGCGCCCCCAGCAGCGAGCCGGTGAACCAGCCGTAGTCGTAGAACCAGGAAAGCCCGGGCTGCGAGAAGCTGATCACCGTCAGCCCCACCGGCACGAAGAAGGCGATGAAGCCCGCCGGATTGAAGGCCGGATAGGTGCTGCCATCCAGATAGAGTGCCGGCAGATCAAAGGACTGACGACGGATCACGAAGTAGTCGACGATCATGATCCCCGCGATCGGCCCCAGCAGACTCGAATAGCCCAGCAGCCAGTTGGAGTAAAGACTCTCGAGACTGACGTCCGAGACGATCCAGCCCATCTTCTTGATCAGCTCGAAGCCCATCAGCAGCACCCCGACCAGCCCGGTCAGCAACACCCCGCGGGTCTGGTTGATGAACTTCGGCGCGATGTTCTGGAAGTCGTTGGTCGGCGAGACGATGTTGGCCGCAGTGTTGGTGGAGAGCGTCGCGATGATGATCAGCACCATGGCGATGGCGACCCAGCCGGGGCTGTCGATGCGCCCGATCAGGTTGACCGGGTCAGAGATGGTTTCGCCCACCAGCGAGCTGGACGCCGCGGTCAACACCACGCCGAGCGCCGCGAAGAAGAACATCGTCAGCGGCAGACCGATGATCTGACCGACGATCTGGTCCTTCTGGCTCTTCGCGTAACGGCTGAAGTCAGGAATGTTCAGCGACAGCGTCGCCCAGAAACCGACCATCGCGGTCAGGCCCGCCATGAAGTAGCTGGCCACGCCATCGCCTTCGGGACGATTCGGCGGCTGGGCCAACAGCTCGCTGATCGAGGTATGCGGCAGCGCCCACACCATCAGGCCGACACCCACCGCCAGCAGCAAGGGCGCGGAGAGTGTCTCCAGCCACTTGATGGATTCCGCGCCGCGAATCACCACGAACAGGTTGAGCGCCCAGAACACGAAGAAGCCGATGACCTCGCCTACCCCACCCAGCGCCTTCCAGTCGGCCGAGAGGCTCGACAGCAGCAGGTGGATCGCCAGCCCGCCGAACATCGTCTGGATACCGAACCAGCCACAGGCGACCACCGCGCGAATCATGCATGGCACGTTGGAGCCGATGATGCCGAAGGAGGAGCGCAGCACCACCGGGAAGGGAATCCCGAAGCGCGTGCCGGGGAAAGCGTTGAGGGTCAGCGGAATCAGCACCACCAGGTTGGCGACCAGAATCGTGAACAGCGCCTCGCCGACGCTCAGGCCGAAGTAGGCGGTCAGGACGCCACCCAGGGTGTAGGTCGGCACGCAGATCGACATGCCGACCCACAGTGCGGCGATGTTCCAGCGCGACCAGGTGCGCTCGGCACTCCTGGTCGGCGCGATATCCTCGTTGTAACGCGGGCTGCGGGCGACATCCTGTGCCACCACCAGCTCGATCATTTCCTCATTGCTGCGCACCATGTGCGAGCGCGTCTGTGTCGGGGCCATGAGTCCTCACCTGTTCAGCTGTTGTTATTGTTGAGGGTGATGCACTGCGCTTGCCTTGTGTCACTTGTCGTTTCCTGTCTTCCTCACCTTCTCCGTCGCTTTCCTGACTCCTCTTCGCTCCTCCCCGTTCGGCACACTTCATCAGGCACACTTCATTCGGCACTGCATGCAGAAGATTCTGATGCAGAAGATTCTGCGGCAGACGAATCTGTGGCAGGCCGTGTAGAAGAAACACCTTGCGCAGTTCGTGTGCAAAACCCTGTGGCAAATCGCATGCCGCCGGCCGGATTATTGCCGACAAATCAAACCTGTCTTGCAAGACAACTTGAGATGCAATGGCGCGTATTTTCATGCATGACGCCTGTCAGGTGGCGACAAGCTGTGTTCGCGCCAACTGTCAGTATGGTCAGGTTCCAAGCTGGTGCAAGGCGGTCTTGCGCAATGCCCCCGCAAACGATCACAAGCCACTGTTGTGCATCGTCTTTTCCCTTGAAAATCACGTGAACCACGCTGATTCTGCAGGCACCACAATGGTGAAACATGGCCTTTTATTGAATAAAAACTCTTTGATAACAACAAGATAAATCCAAAAGACTTTATTTGACACTTCATCTTGCCGAACGCGGGAACACTGTCTAATGTTCATTAAGCTGACTGGTGAGACAGGATTTAAATCGGACCTTTCCTGACCCACGATGCCTGCCAGCGACATGCAGACTTGCCAGGCAGGCGGCGTGTTTTTCCTGGGGCCATTTCGCGCTATCCCTGCCCACCCGTTCAGTCCACCAGCACTCATTGAAGACAACAACAACCGGCGCCAAGCGCCCGATGAGGAAGACATGTCGAACGATTCCCGCATCTCCTATACCGAGGATGCCGGCAAGCTGCGCTGCGCCGTCATCCAGATGGGACTCAACGTCTCCACCGACCTCGAGCCCGCGCAGATCCGCGATGCCATGAACGAGGCCCACCTGCCGCTGATCGACCAGGCCGGTGAGGCAGGCGTCAAGATCCTGTGCTTCCAGGAAGTCTTCAATCAGCCCTATTTCTGCCCGAGCCAGGATGCCAAGTGGTATGCCGCCGCCGAGCGCGTGCCCGACGGCCCCACCGTCACCCTGATGCAGCAGTACGCGAAGAAGCATCAGATGGTGATCATCGTGCCCATCTACGAGGAAGTGCAGCCAGGGGTGTACTACAACACCGCCGCCGTCATCGATGCCGACGGCAGCTATCTGGGCAAGTATCACAAGACCCACATCCCGCAGGTGGCGGGCTTCTGGGAGAAATTCTTCTTCAAGCCGGGCAAATCCTACTGGCCGGTCTTCGACACCGCCTACGGGCGCATCGGCGTCTACATCTGCTACGACCGCCACTTCCCGGAAGGCTGGCGCGCATTGGCGCTCAACGGCGCCGAGATCATCTTCAATCCCTCCGCCACCGTCGCGGGCCTCTCCCAATACCTGTGGGAGCTGGAGCAGCCCGCCTCCGCCGCCGCCAATGGCTGCTACATCGCCGCCATCAACCGCGTCGGCCATGAACAGCCCTGGGATATCGGCGAGTTCTACGGCTCCTCCTACTTCGTGAATCCACGCGGCCAGATCGAAGCCCAGGCCAGCGCCACCGAGGATGAGCTGCTGATCCACGACCTCGACATGGCGATGGTGCGCGAGGTGCGCAACAACTGGCAGTTCTTCCGCGACCGTCGCCCGGACGCCTATACCCGCCTCACCGACGGCGAGTGACGGACAGACAACCAGCACGACAACAACAAGACGACCTGACACTCAATGCCGGACAAGGCCGCGCGATGCGGCCGGGAGAGATTCATGGCAATCCTGATCAAGGGCGGCAGCATCCAGACCCACGAAGAGCGCTACACCGCCGATGTGCTGTGTGACGGCGAGACCATCACCGCCATCGGCACCGACCTGGACGTCCCGGACGACTGCGAGGTGATCGACGCCAGCGGCTGTCTGGTGATGCCCGGCGGCATCGACCCGCACACCCACATGCAGCTGCCCTTCATGGGCACCGTGGCCAGCGAGGACTTCCAGACCGGCACCGCCGCGGCGCTGGCCGGCGGCACCACCATGATCATCGATTTCGTGATTCCCTCCCCGCAGCAGCCGCTGATGGAGGCCTATCACACCTGGCGCGAATGGGCCGAGAAGTCGTGCTGCGACTACAGCTTCCACGTCGCCGTCACCTGGTGGGACGAGAGTGTCAGTCAGGACATGGCGACGCTGGTCGCCGATTACGGCGTCAACAGCTTCAAGCACTTCATGGCCTACAAGAACGCCATCATGGCGCCGGACGACACCCTCGTCTCGAGCTTCGCGCGCTGTCTGGAACTGGGCGCGATTCCCACCGTGCATGCCGAGAACGGCGAGCTGGTCTACCACCTGCAGCAGAAACTGCTCGCCGACGGCATCACCGGCCCGGAGGCGCATCCGCTGTCACGCCCGCCGCAGGTCGAGGGCGAGGCCGCCAGCCGCGCCATCCGCATCGCCGGCACCCTGGGCACGCCGGTGTATCTGGTCCACGTCTCCACCGCCGATGCGCTGGAGGAGATCCGCTACGCCCGCGAGCACGGTCAGCCGGTCTACGGCGAGGTGCTGGCAGGCCATCTGCTGATCGATGAAGAGGTCTATCAGAACAAGAGCTGGGAATTCGCGGCCGGCCACGTGATGAGCCCGCCGTTCCGTTCGCTGGAGCATCGTCAGGCACTGTGGGGCGGCATCCAGTCCGGAGACCTGCAGACCACCGCCACCGATCACTGCTGCTTCTGCGCCGAGCAGAAGGAGATGGGCAAGGACGACTTCTCGAAGATTCCCAACGGCACCGCCGGGGTCGAGGACCGCATGGCGATGCTGTGGCACGAAGGCGTCAATACCGGGCGCTTCTCCGCCGAGGACTTCGTCGGCCTAACCTCCACCAACGCCGCCAAGATCTTCAATCTCTATCCGCGCAAGGGTGCGATCCGCGTCGGCAGCGACGCCGATATCGTGGTCTGGGACCCCAATGCCAAACGCACCATCTCGGCCAAGACCCACCACCAGAACATCGACTTCAACATCTTCGAAGGCCGCACCGTCAAGGGCATTCCGCGCCACACCATCAGCCGCGGCGACTGGGCATGGCGCGATGGCGAACTGCATGCCAAGCGCGGCCACGGCCAGTATGTCGAGCGTCCGGCCTACCCCAGCGTGTTCGACCAGCTAAAGGCCCGCGCCGAGAGCAACGTCGTCAGCGCCGTGGATCGCAGCTGACGGTCGGCGAACAGCCCACCCGAGACCAGTACGACACGGCTGAGACCAGTACGGCACGACTGAACGACGGCCTGGCGGCGCACCTGACGCGCTGCCGGTCCCTTGGCACTGCCAAACAAGCCGCTGCCAACCAAGAAGCGCAACCCGACTCGCCTGCAAGACCAACAACAACGACCCCGCGCCTGAGCGCGGGCAGGAGCCACACCGTGACCACATCCTCCACTCCTTCCCACTGGGCCCCGAGCGGGCTCGCGGAAGAGGCGCTGAGTGCGCGTTTCACAGACCTGCATCCGGCGCTCAGCAAGCGCCAGGCCTTCATCGAGAGCTCGCGCTGTCTGTACTGCTACGATGCACCCTGCATCAAGGCCTGCCCGACCAGCATCGACATCCCGACCTTCATTCGCCGTATCCACGATGACAATCTCGAAGGCGCCGCCAGCGAGATTCTCGATGCCAATATCCTCGGTGGCAGCTGCGCCCGCGTCTGCCCCACCGAGATCCTCTGCGAGCAGTCCTGCGTGCGCAATCAGGGCGATGAGTGCCAGCCGGTGCTGATCGGCCTGCTGCAGCGACATGCGCTGGACAACGCCCAGTTCGAAGCCCATCCGTTCACGCGTGGCGCCACCACCGGCCGGCGTATCGCGGTGGTCGGCGCCGGGCCTGCTGGGCTTTCCTGCGCCCATCGCCTGGCACGTTTCGGCCACGACGTGGTGATCTTCGAGGCCGAGGAAAAGGCCGGCGGCCTCAACGAATACGGCATCGCCCGCTACAAGCTGACCGATGACTTCGCCGCCCGCGAAGTCGAATTCCTGCTCGAGATCGGCGGCATCGAGATCCGCCACGGTCAGCGCCTCGGCGACAACCTGGCACTGGCCTCCCTGACACGCGAATTCGACAGCGTCTTCCTGGGCCTCGGGCTTGGTACCAGCCATGCCCTCGGCCTGACCGGCGAGGATACCAGCGGCCTGATGGCGGCCACCGACTTCATCAAGGTGCTGCGTCAGAGTGGCGAATTGAACGCCCTCGCGGTGCCCAGACACGCCGTGGTGATCGGTGCCGGCAACACCGCCATCGATATCGCGGTGCAGGCCAAGCGCCTCGGCGCGCAGACGGTGGACCTGGTCTATCGGCGTGGCGAGGAGCAGATGTCCGCTACCCATCACGAGCAGGAAATCGCGCGCGCCAATGGCGTGATGATCCACACCTGGGCGCGCCCGCTGGCGATCGATGTGGCAAACGATAGTGGTAGAAGCGAAGAAGGTGATGACGCCGCGCTCAGCGCGATGCAGTTCGCGCGCACGCGGGTCGAGGATGGCCGCCTCGTCGATACCGGCGAGACCTTCACGCTGGCCTGCGATGGGGTCTTCACCGCCATCGGTCAGGGCTTCGATGACGCGAGCCTGAGCGACGTCCATGCCGCAGGGCTGGCCCGCGAGGGGGCCAGGATAGAGGTGGACGAGATGCTGCGCACCAGTCTGCCCGGCGTCTATGCCGGCGGTGACTGCATCGCCCGCGGGCAGGACCTGACCGTTCAAGCCGTCGCCCACGGCAAGCTGGCCGCCGAGGCCATCCATCACGATCTGATGCTCAAGGTGGAGGCCGCCTGATGACCATTCATACCCCGCTCAATGATGACAACGCCCGCCCGGCAGGTGCTGGTTCAAGTTCTTCAGCGGCTGGCGATCACGTCGCCAGCTACAAGGCCGATCTGTCGGTCAACTTCGCCGGCATCCGCGCCCCCAACCCCTTCTGGCTGGCCAGCGCCCCGCCCACCGACAAGGCCTACAACGTGGTACGCGCCTTCGAGGCCGGCTGGGGTGGCGTGGTCTGGAAGACCCTCGGCGAAGACCCGGCCGCGGTGAACGTCTCCTCCCGCTACTCGGCGCACTATGGCCCGAACGGCGAGGTCAGCGGTTTCAACAACATCGAACTGATCACCGACCGCTCGCTGGAGATCAACCTGCGCGAGATCACCCAGGTCAAGAAGGACTGGCCGGACCGCGCGCTGATCGTCTCGCTGATGGTGCCGTGTGAGGAGGAGGCCTGGAAGACAATCCTGCCGCAGGTCGAGGCCACCGGCTGTGACGGCATCGAACTCAACTTCGGCTGCCCCCACGGCATGCCGGAACGCGGCATGGGCGCGGCGGTGGGCCAGGTGCCGGAGTATGTCGAGCAGGTCACGCGCTGGTGCAAGACCTACAGCTCGCTGCCGGTGATCGTCAAACTGACCCCCAACATCACCGACGTGCGTGAACCAGCCAAGGCCGCCTGGCGGGGTGGCGCCGATGCCGTCTCGCTGATCAACACCATCAACTCCATCACCCATCTGGATCTCGACCGCATGGTCGCGCATCCCATCGTCGGTGACCGCAGCACCCACGGCGGCTATTGCGGCAGCGCCGTGAAGCCCATCGCGCTGAACATGGTGGCCGAGATAGCGCGCACGCCGGAAACCGCCAATCTGCCGATCTCCGGCATCGGCGGCATCTCCAACTGGGAAGATGCCGCGGAATTCATCGCCCTCGGCGCGGGCAGCGTGCAGGTGTGCACGGCGGCGATGCTGCACGGCTTCCGTATCGTCGAGGAGATGAAGGATGGCCTGGGGCGTTGGATGGACAGCAAGGGCTATCAGCGTATCGATGAATTCTCGCGCGCGGCGGTGCCCAACACCACCGACTGGAAGCAGCTGGACATGAACTATCAGGTGATCGCCCGCATCGACCAGGACAAGTGCATCGGCTGCGGACGCTGTTACATCGCCTGCGAGGACACCTCGCACCAGGCCATCATGCATCTGGCCAAGGACAACGGCACCGCCCGCTATGAGGTAAAGGACGCCGACTGCGTGGGCTGCAACCTGTGCGAGATCACCTGCCCGGTCGAGGACTGCATCACCATGGAAGTGCAGGACACCGGCAAGCCATACATGAACTGGATGGAGGACCCACGCAATCCGCATCGCGCGGCCTGATCGTCTGGTGCTCCTTTGATCGCGGGGCGCAGGTAGCAATAGATGGGAACCAAAAAAGGGGCTGCCAGCAATGGCAGCCCCTTCCTCATTGGCCTGATGACCCACCAATGATGACCATGATTAGCTTCATGATAACAAAACCATGAAGTCACCTGCTGGCTCAGGCGGACAAACCGACGCCCTTCAGCAGCACCCGCGTGACGTTCTGCACCGCCTGTTCGAATTCCCGATCACTCAGCGCCTTGCCCTGATTGAGCACCGCGATCTGATGATCGAAGTCGGCGTAGTGCTGGGTGCTGGCCCAGATCATGTACAGGTAGGCGGAGGCATCGACGTTGTCGATGCGGCCCTCGCCGATCCACTGGCGCAGGCGTGACTTCTTCATCTCGGCCCACTCGTCGAGCCACACCGTCAGCTCTTCGCCCAGCACCGGCGCACCCTGCATGATCTCGCTGGCCCACACCTTGGAGCCATAGGGGCGCTGGCGCGAGTGCATCATCTTGGCGCGAATGTAGGTGGAGAGCACCAGCTGCGGGTCGTCGTAGGCCTCGAAGCACAGCGCATCTTCCTTCCACAGCGCCAGCAGGCCATCGAGCACCGCGCGATACAGCGCTTCCTTGGTGCTGAAGTAGTAATGCAGATTGGACTTGGGCAGCTCTACCTCGGCGGCAATATCGACCATGCTGGCGCCGACATAGCCCTTGAGAGCGAAGATCTTTTCGGCGGCGAGCAGGATGCGGCCGACATTATCCTTGCGAATCTGAGACTTGCGAGTGGTCATGCGATCCCCTGACGCGGTGCTGGCAGTGCGATGAGAATATCACAACCGCACTGCCAACATGTCTGAGCCGTCAGGTTTGCCCTGTCATCCGGCAAAGGAGATGGCGACTTCTCTGCAAGTGCCGTGCAATCCCGCGCCAGCGCGGACCGGCAAGGACCGCGCCCGCGACGTCACTCGAAGACCGCGCCATCGATGAAGCCATCCGCCGGCATCGGCACCTGGCCCGCCTCGCCGCTCAGCCACCAGGGCGCCGGGTGCGTGCCTTCGCTGCGCTCATCCGCCACCGGCACCACCATGCCCAGCTTGCGGGCCGCCGTGCGGTAGAGGTCCGGGCGCACACAACGTGTCAGCGTCGCCTCGAGATCCTCGTCATTGAAGCCCTGCAGATGCCCCCAGCGCTGCATCTGGGCGATGTACCAGCGCGTCTGGGAACGCCACGGGAAGTTGGCTGCGTAGCGATGGAAGATGGTCCAGCCGGGGTTGTGCTGCTGAAACTCCTCCACCGACTGCTCGACATCGACATCCTCCAGCCCGCGTGTCACCACGCTCATCGGCACCTCCGGCATGCCCTCGTCGTGCAGCCACTCGGCGGCTTTCGCCCGATTGCCGGGGCGGTCCAGCCAGGCGCAGGCATTGAGCAGCGCGCGAATCAGCGCCTGATGCGCCAGCGGATGCTGCTCCGCCCAGTCCTCGCGCACGCCCAGCACCTTTTCCTGCCCGAAGCGCCAGATATCGTGACTGCCCGCCACCACCTGCCCCATGCCCTGCGCCGCCGCCAGGCTGTTCCAGGGCTCACCGACACAGAAGCCATCCAGCGCACCGCTGGCCAGCTGCGCCGCCATCAGCGGCGGCGCCACGGCGCGCATCTCGACGTCGCGGTCCGGATTGATGCCGCCCGCCGCCAGCCAGTAGCGCAACAGATAACGATGCGAGGAGAACGGGTGCACGCTGGCCAGCTTGAGCAGTGGCTCGCCACGCTGCTTGCGCTCGCGCACATGCGCCGCCAGCGCCTTCGCGACCTGCAACGGACTGGAGAGGTCGTGGCCGTCCTCGCCGAGGGTGGCCATCAGCGCGCGCGACAGCGTGATGGAGTTGCCGCCCAGGTTGAGCGTCATGGCACTGATCACCGGCGTGGCGCGGCCATCCAGGCCCAGGGTCGAGGTCAGCGGCATCAGCGCCAGCATCTGCGCCCCCTGCAGCACACCGGTCTGCAGGTCATCACGCAACGCCGCCCACGAGGGTTGCCACTTGAGTGTCACCGCCAGCCCCTCCTCGCGGAAAAGCCCCAACTGCTCAGCGACCACGAAGGGCGCGGCATCATTGAGTGGCATCAGGCCCAGCGTCAGCTGATGGCCATTCAGGGGTACATCTGTGGGCATCACGCACACCTCTTGAACGATCGAGAGAGAAGGACAGTACGGCGACCGGCTCAGCGCCGACGCGCGGCCTTGAGCAGCTCATCGGCCAGCTCATGCAGGGCCAGGCGCCGGTTCATGGCGGTCTTGCGCAGGTATTGATAGGCGGCATCTTCACTGAGCCCGCGCGTCTCCATCACCACGGCCTTGGCGCGATCGACGCTGCGCCGCTGCACCAATGTGGTCTGGGTACGGTTGAGCTCCCCCTTGAGCGCACGGTGCGCCTCGAAGCTGGTGATGGCGACCTCGACCATGCTGCGCACCATCGCTGGCATGACGTGGTCCACCACATAGGCCGAGACACCGGCGCCGGCCGCCTCACGCACGAGGTCCGGGGCATCTTCACTGGCCAGCATGATCATCGGCTTGGGATAGCGTCGCCCCAGCTGGCCGAGATGCTCCAGGGTGTCGCGGCTGGGCAGGTCGGCGTCGATGATCACCGCATCGGGTTGATGCTGCTCGACCAGCGCGTGCAGGTCCTCGTGCTCGTCAACGCGCAGCGCCACCTCGAAGCCGGCGCTCAATAGCGCCTGCTCCAGCGCGGCGGAGCGCTCACTGCGGACATCGACGATCAGCACGGTCACGGGCATGTCAGGTTTCCTTGGGTCGGGCATGAGACTTGCCGTACACCCAAGCAGGATTCGTGCCGCAATCTGGTGCAACCCTGCGGCCAAAGGCCTTCAGAGCGGCCGAGCCGAAAGCGTCGCTGCACTGCAATGAGGCACGCGCCTTGCCGACCCTCCCAGCGCCATCTGCGTGCGCCAGACTGGTACCTCGCGCCTTGCTGACGCACCGCCAGCGCGCATCGAGCGCGCGTCCAGCCTGGGACACGGCCTGCGCGTGCCAACCCACCGCCCTCGCCAAGCCATTGATCTTCTGGGACTTGTCCCGCCCACACCCCCGCAACTGGCGCGCTACTTGCTTTGTTCCTGTCACTTGCCGCACAGACGCTCTGCTGCCGGCAACCATGGCATCACCGACTGCTGCCATCGCTATCCATGACGTGGACCAGGCTCTTCGGAGTACGAGTGCGTCGAACCAGGCCCCTCAATGACGAGGCGCCCTTGCTGTCGTTCATTCACAGCCGTTCGACCACTCGCCGAGCACACCTGACCTCGTGCCCGGCACCGACGCTGAATCAGGAGCCCACTCATGGATATCCGCAACAAGGCCAGCCGCATCCGGCTGTTCAGCTTCAACACCCCGCAAATGCGCGCCTTCCACATGTCGTGGTTCGCCTTCCACGTCTGCTTCTTCGGCTGGTTCGGCATCGCGCCGCTGATGGCCGTGGTGCGTGACGACCTCGGCCTGACCAAGACCCAGATCGGCAACACCATCATCGCCTCCGTCGCCATCACGGTGATCGTGCGTCTCGCCATCGGCGTGCTGTGTGATCGCATCGGGCCACGCAAGGCCTACACCTGGCTGCTGTGCCTCGGCTCGCTGCCGGTGATGTGCATCGGCTTCGCCGACAGCTTCGAATCCTTCTTCCTGGCCCGCCTGGCCATCGGTGCCATCGGCGCCTCCTTCGTCATCACCCAGTACCACACCTCCGTGATGTTCGGCCCCAACGTGGTCGGCACCGCCAACGCCACCACCGCGGGCTGGGGCAACCTGGGCGGCGGCACCACCCAGATGCTGATGCCGCTGGTGATGGCCGGCCTGCTGATGCTGGGCGTCGAGCAGACCCTGGGCTGGCGTCTGGCGATGGTCGTGCCGGGCATCGTGCTGTTCCTGACCGGTATCGCCTACTACTTCTTCACCCAGGATGCGCCGGACGGCAACTTCAGCGAGCTGCGTGAGCGTGGTGAGCTGCCCAAGGCCGAGAAGGAATACAGCATGCGCGCCACCTTCGGCGCGGCGGCACGCGACATCCGTGTCTGGGCCCTGTTCCTCGTCTATGGCGCCTGCTTCGGGGTCGAGCTGACCATCAACAACGTCGCCGCCATCTACTTCTTCGATCACTTCGATCTCGATCTTGCCACCGCCGGTCTCATCGCGGGCCTGTTCGGCCTGATGAACCTGTTCGCCCGCACCCTGGGCGGCGTGTTCTCCGACCTGTTCGCCCGCCAGTCCGGCCTCAAGGGCCGCGTGCGCTGGCTGTTCATCGCGCTGCTGTGTGAAGGCGTGGCGCTGGTCGGCTTCGCCCAGATGGAAACCCTCGCGGTGGCCATCGGCATCATGCTGGTCTTCAGCCTCTTCGTGCAGATGGCGGAAGGCGCGACCTTCGGTATCGTGCCCTTCGTCAATCGCAAGGCACTCGGCGCGGTCGCCGGTATCGTCGGTGCGGGCGGCAACGCAGGCGCGGTCGCCGCGGGCTTCCTGTTCCGCAGTGAGGAGCTGACCTACCAGGAAGGCCTGATGTACCTGGGCATGGGCGTGATCGTGATCTCGCTGTTCGCGCTGCTGGTGCGTTTCAGCGCCGCCACCGAAGCCGAGGAAAGCCGCGCCTACGACGCCGCCGTCGCGGACCGCAAGCAGCAGAGCGAGCAACAGCCTGCCTCGGCATAAGCGGACTTCCTTCTCCCCTAGCCTTCTTGTGTCTGGCGACAGCTCAGGTCAGCGGCGACTCATCGCAGCGCTGGCAGCCGAGCCTCAGCTATCGGTGGCGTTCTCGACGCTATCACCGGCTTCCTCGACGGCGTTGTCCATCTTCTCACCGGCCTTCTCCATCGGACCTTCGTCCTCGCAACCGGCGAGCGACAGGCCACCGAGACCGAGCATGGCAATCATCAGCGAACTACCCAGAGTCTTGAGCTTCATGATGTCTCTCCTTGAATCATCGGTCGGAATGACGCGACAGCTGCCATCACACTCAGGCTGCCACGTGGTGTTACCCATGACATGGAGCGGGAGCCTTGTCGTTTCAAGGGTCACGCAACGCCGAGTTGCCTGTTGCTGATCAAATACCAAGCTCAGAGAAGGTATCGGGAAACTGCACTTCACCGCCCAGCCCCTCCAGATAGTCCGGCAGCAGCTCGAAGGCGACGAAGGAACCCGGCACGTCGTCATGATGGCAGTAGAGCCCGTAATGACACGCCGGATGAAAGCCCAGATGGGTATAGAAATCCGCATGGCCTGCCGCCACCACGGCCCCCGCCCCGAGCAGCCGACAGCGCTTGACCGCCGAGATCACCAGTCGCTTGCCGATGCCGTGACGCTGATGCTGGGGCAGCACCGCCAGCGGCGCCAGCGCCATCAGCACGCGGTCCGGGTAGCCGGAAAGCTCCACGCGCGACACCATCACATGCCCCAGCAGGCCGCCCTCGCCTTCACTGAGATGGCGGCCGGTCTCCGGGTCGGTGACACGCTCGGCCACCAGCGAGATCTGCGCCAGATTGCCTCGACGCAATCTGTCACCCAGGCGCGCTTCACGATGGCCGGCAAAGACGGATTCATGAATGCGGTAGATGCGCTCATGATCAATGAGACGTTCTTCACGAATGCGAAGATTATCGACGGCGTTGGCAGTCATCACGAGGTACCGGATCAGCGCCCTGATGGTCAGGGACGTTACCTCAAGCTTAGCCACCGCCCGCAGCGGCTGCGAGCGTCAATCTGCTGCTCAAAAAGCACGATGCCCGCCGTGGTGGCGGGCATCGCTTGGGGTGATATCAAGGTCGCATGGCAGATGAAAACCCTGGTTCAGTCCCTCTCAGGGTTCTCGCCGATACCGGTCAGACACGTCGCGGACACTGCTCGAGCATCGCGCCGACGCTGCCCGCCTCAGCTCTTGAGACGACGCGCGCGGAAGGAGCGCCCCTTGAGCTTGCCGTTCATCAGCTGGGTGAGTGCCGACTTGGCGACATCACGCTCCACGGCGAGGAAGGTGGTCCGCGCCAGTACCTTGATCTTGCCGATCTTGCTGCCTTCCAGGCCGCCGTCACCGGTCAGAGCGCCGAGGATGTCGCCGGGACGCAGCTTGTCCTTCTTGCCGCCGTCGATCTGCAGCGTCGCCATGCGCGCATGGAACGGCTCGCGCGTCAGCATGCTTTTCGAGGGCAGCGGCTCGGCTTCCAGCGTCTGCTCGAGGAATTCACCCAGCTTGGTCAGACGATAGTCTTCCTTCTCGGTGTACAGCGTGCAGGCGATGCCGGAGCTGCCGGCACGGCCGGTACGCCCGACACGGTGCACGTGAGCGTCGAGATCACGCGCGATCTCGTAGTTGAACACCGCGTCCAGCGCTTCGATATCCAGCCCGCGCGCCGCGACGTCAGTGGCCACCAGAATCGAGGTGCTCTTGTTGGCGAACATCACCAGTGTCTGGTCGCGCTCGCGCTGTTCGAGATCACCGTGCAGCGCCATGGCACTGAAGCCGTGCTCATTGAGCGCGTCGCTGACTTCCTGCGCCTGGCGCTTGGTGTTGCAGAACACCACGCTGGATTCCGGGCGGTACTTGAGCAGCAGGATACGCAGCGCCTCGAAGCGCGCCTCGTCATCGGCGACACGGTGAAACAGCTGACGGATGCTGCTGTCATCGTGGGTGGAGGCCACCTCGATGCTGACCGGATCACGCAGCATGCGCTCGGCGATCGGACGCACGCCATCGGCGAAGGTCGCGCTGAACAGCAGCGTCTGACGCTCTTCCGGGGTCTCGGCGACGATGGCATCCAGCACCTCGGCGAAGCCCATGTCGAGCATGCGGTCGGCTTCATCCAGCACCAGGGTATTGAGCTCGACCAGGCTCAGGCTGCCCTTGCGCAGGTGCTCATCCACGCGCCCCGGCGTGCCGACGATGATATGCGCGCCGTGTTCCAGCGAGCCCAGCTGCGGGCCGAAGGGCGCGCCGCCGCACAGAGTCAGCACCTTGACGTTGTGCAGGCCGCGCGCCAGACGACGGATCTCGCCGGCGACCTGATCGGCCAGCTCACGCGTCGGGCACAGCACCAGTGACTGCACACGGAAGCGCGAGACCTTGAGGCGTGACAGCAGCCCCAGGCCGAAGGCAGCGGTCTTGCCGGAGCCGGTCTGGCCCTGGGCGATGACATCGCGGCCTTGCAGCATCGGCGGCAGGCTCTGCGCCTGAATCGGCGTCATGGTGTGATATTCGAGCGTGGCGAGGTTGTCGAGCAGCTCGGGCGCCAGCGCCAGAGAGGCAAAGGCAGGGGTGGCGGTGGCGTCAGTCACGGGGACATTCCTTCAATCGATGAACAGGCACGAGCCGAACGGGCTTACGCGCGGGCGCAGAGCATAGCAGAGCGTGGCCACTAACGCCTGCCACGGATGCCAGCACCTGATACCGGCTCCCCAGGCGAGATAGCCTTTTTGAGCAACGCCCTCTCTTGCCCGCCAGACTCACCTCTCAGCACACCGTATGAGCCAGCTCGAATGTGACTCAACTCAAAGCATGATTTTCGTCACGACAGGATTCGATTCCCGCCAAATATCATTTATTAATTATCGTTAATTAAACAAAATGGCCAACGGTCAGTTGGCATGTCACGAAATCCAATTTCAGTCGGTGGCTGAGTCGCTGCATATTTCACGCCGTGCATTTCCTGCAGCGCACTTCACGAAAATGGCGCCGACATTCGTGACGGGATAATCATCAAGACGTTCTTGTTATCTGCCTCAGACTATCAGTGCCAATGACACACCAGGATTGGCGCATACCGAGATGGGCCCACCCCCATACCGGGTATGAGGAATGCCACCTCTCATCAGTGATGTGCTGCTGGATACCGCTCGGCTACCGCAGCGGTGCCGCTGCGCGCCCAGAGGCTCCATCTGAATCGATGTCATGAATATCAATGACTTGCAGATAGCGAAATGCTGTCCGTGCCGCACAGGCGTTTTCAATCTCGGGGTGGTCTCCCGAATTGGATCGTTGCAAGCGTACTGACAGCTCGTGCGAAGCCGGTCATCACGCTGGTCATGAAAACGGTCATCAAGCCCGGCGCAAGGCACAGGTCGCCGGCACTCAGAACCGGCACTCAGAACCGGCAACACCATGGAAACAGCATTGACGTGAATCCGGCAGCTTCATTGCCGCAATGCACGGCATAACGCGCATGCAAGTTGCTGTAATAGCACGTCAAAGAGCAAATGATATCGCACGGACAGGCGATCTTTGCCACCCGCAACACCACGGTCACCGCTGCCCCGACAACAGGGGAGCAGCAATAGAGCGGCGCAGTCTTCAAGCCGCCAGCTGTCAGAGGGGGTCACACCTCTCTACCGAAACAGCCACAAGATGTCACTACGACCCAGGGAGCAAGACGACATGAAGGACCTCTCAAGAATCACGGGCTACGGATGTATCGTGGCCGGTGTCGGCCCGGCAGGCATGGGATTTCTGTTCAATGCCCTCAAGACAGGCCAGATCACGACACTGGCCCGCCACGGACTGTTGATTCTCGATGCCGGCGGCACCCACGCCAGCGGCAAGCTTGGCGCAGGTCGGCTGGGCGAATATCGCATCACCGCCAACTCGGTCGGCGATGTGTTCCTCGACTGCCTGCGCGACCCGGCGCTCGCCGACGTGCTGGCCCCGCTCGAAGGCGAACCCTGCCTGGAGCGAATCCGGGCCGATCCCTACTCCTCCCCGCGACTCGATGAGATCGGCGAGCTGCTGGAAGCCGCCAGTGCCCTGGTATTGGCGCACATCACCGCCCTGCCGGGCGTCGAGATGTGGTGCGGCACCAGCCTGGACACGCTGCAGTACCTCGACGGCACCAGCATTCTGACCCTCTCACATGAACCGGAAGTGGCCCAGCGCACGTCGCGACTGCGCACCGAGAATCTGGTGCTCAATCTGGGCGGCCAGCAGTGCCCGGAGCGATTGACCCAGAGCCTCCACCGTCAGGGACTGACACCGTCGCGGCGCGCACGCATCTACAGCGGCGACGAGCTGTTGCGCATGCCGCCGGGACAGCTGCGCAGCCTGCTGCTGCCGCGCCTGCGCCGTGGTGGTCGCGTCTGCGTGGTGGGTGGCTCGCACAGCGCCTTCTCGATGCTCGACGTGCTGGCCGACGCGCTGCGCAATACCCGCGTCAAGGAGATCACCCTGCTGCATCGCTCGCCGATTCGGCTGTTCTTCGAGAACGCCGAAGAAGCGCGCGCCGCAGGCTATCACTACGATACCGAGCGCGATGTGTGCCCGATCAGCGGTCGCATCAACCGTTCCGGCGGGCTGCGCTACCGGGCACTGGCCATCGGCCAGGAAATTCTGGCCACCGGCCGCATCGAAGAGTGCGCGATGGACATCCAGCTGGTACAGACCGGCCCCGGCAGTGCCCAACGCCTGGAACTGGCCAGCGAAGTGCTCGCCGACGCGCCCATCGTGGTGCAGTGCAACGGCTATCAGCCGATTCTGCCCATCATCAGCGACGCCCATCATCAGCCCATCACGTTGCGTGAAGTGAATGGCGGGCTGGATTCCGATGCCAACGGCAACCCCTGCGACATCCACGGCCAGCGTCTTGCAGGCCTCTACATGTTCGGGCTGGGCGCCGGTCTTGCCGTCGACCCGACGCTGGGCAGTGAAGCCTCCTTCGATGGCCGCATCTACGGCGTCTGGCAGTTCCACAATCACGCCAGCCTGCCGGCCCTCCACGCCATCATCGCGCGCAACGCCAGTGACGACGCACTCGGCAGCGACACTGCTCACTCCGTCGATCAGGTGATCGCCAGCGATCGCGGCATGGCCAGCGTCAGCGGCAGTGGAATGACCAGCGAAAAGACCATCGCAAACAGTGTCGTCAGTGAGAAAGCCAGCGCGGAGAGTCTCGCACAGGCGAGCGAAGCCGAGGAGTTCTCCAGCGCCCTCAAGGTGCTGAGTGACTCACTGGGCCTGCAGCAGAAATCCCGCATGGCGTAGCAAGGCATGGCGTGACCTGAGCAAGCACAGTGCTGCCTGTGGGCCTTGCCATCAGATGATTACGTAATGCCGGTTATGGAGCACAGAAGAAGCCATCATGGGCCTTACCACCTGTAAATAATCCAAATCATTGCCTTTTGGATAAGAACAACAAGAAATAACACATAACGACGCTGGAGCCCCAACTCTCCCCGGCGCAAGCAAGAAAGGCCACACGCAGACGCACGATGGCGATACCTCCCCACACAAAAGCGCCGCCCGGGCATGTCCCGAGCGGCGCTTTTGTGTGTCATCTCAGCAAGAGCTTTGGCCGAACCTTGCAGCCAGCTCGGCCGCGGTCACTTAGCGTGCCGCTTCTTCCTCAAGACGCGCCTGCTTGCCACCGAGGGTGAAGCAGGTGTCGATCTCGCGCAGCATGAACAGCGCGACACAGGCGGCCAGCATCGGCCAGGCGGCGAAGAACAGCAGGTGATCGAACGGGTCCAGATACTGCTTGAAGGCAGAGAAGGTAGACCCGGCGTGCAGCAACAGCACCAGACCGTAGGTGAGGGTCTTCTTCACGCCGGTGACGAACAGCAGCAACAGCACCATCTCGATGACGGCAATCGCGATGACGATGCCCTCACCCATGCCACCGATGGCATAGAACTTCTCGAAGATGGCGGCGGCGTGGCCAGGATTGAAGAACTTGTCCAGTGTCCACATCGTGATCACGAGGAAGACCCCGAGGCGCAGCAGCAACAGGGAAATGCGGATTCGATCGGCGTACTTCGTCATGTCAATTCTCTCCAGGGGGAATGGGCCAGCGCTGCAACGCAGCAGGCACGTACTGCTGTGTACGCACGAAGTGGCCGCCTGGTTGCATCGATTGATGATTTTTCTCGCAAAATTAATCACTTGGCAGCGTAATCCCACCTCGCGTCCCTTGGCGCAAACGCCTGCCGCATCGAAGGTTTTAGCGCCCTCAAGCTGCCATTGTTGGGCAAAACAGCAGCAGTGACTGCCGCGCAAGAGGCGCTGACTCTCCCGCCATCCAACACTCTGCCTTTCTCGCTGTCTGATCCATCAGTGGCTAGCGCCTTTGCTGCCTCGCCCTGACCTTTGTCCCTAGACCCTAGACCCTAGACCCTCGACCGGCCTGCCGGTTCGCCCTTCGCGCTGGAGTTTATCCACATGGCCTCCAAGACTGATCACCCGTCTGCTTGTGCGTCGTCAGACGCTTCAATGCCGGGCTCTTCCACCCAGCTCTCTCCTGCGCTGCGCCGCTGGCGAGCGCCCGGACCTGGCCACTCGCACCTGCCGCCACGCATTGCCAAGGCGCGCTTTCCGGTCTTGAGCGCCCAACTGCTGGCGCATGCCGCGCGCATTGCAGCAGAACGCGAGCGCGGCGAGATTCTCGACTACGCCTGTGCCATGAGTGCGGTGCCGACGGTGATTCAGGAGATCTGGCTGGCCAGTGGCGAGCTTGAGACATTCGCATTACGCGAAGGCATCCAGATCGAGAGCCTGGCGGAGCTGCTGGGTGAGCACACTCCGCCTGACAGCCCCGCCACCGCTGCACAAAGTGGCGTGCCAGCGCGGGTCGTGAGGCCCCTTGATACTTTCGACTGGCTGCATCTGGCGCTGGAGCAGCTGTTGCAGATACACCCTATCTGCCAGCGTAGTTGTCACCTAAACGGATTGAGAGGTGATCAACGTGCGTTATTCCACAGAGCGTAAGGAAGCCATCCTCAAGAAGATGGCGCCGCCTATGAGCATGACCATCCCGGAATTGGCCAAACAGGAAGGCATCACTGCAACAACCCTCTACAATTGGCGGAAACAGGCCAGAGAGCGAGGACAAGTTTTGCCATCACGTTCCACCCAGCCCGACCAGTGGACCAGCCA